>JAZRYJ010000088.1:0-12037 GCA_045600635.1 Candidatus Methanarcanum sp. | reverse complement strand
ACTTTGAATCCTCAATTTAGGGATTAAAGATCATTGTCGATTCATTTTAACAAATCTTAATTTTTCCATCTGGTCATCAATCGAAGTTTGTCGAAATATTTATATTGTATAATCCCTATATGGATTATATGAATTTTACTGTCGAACAGTGGGCCAAAGAATGGCTGAAGGAACAGCGTGATAAAGGTGAAAAATGTCTTGAGGTCAAGGTTTCGAACAACAAGCATTACGTCTACCGTTCGACATCGAAGTACGATCGTGCAACTGGCAAACCGAAGAAAGTATCTGAATATCTTGGTACATTAGATGAAAAAGAAGGTTTCATACCGAAAAAGAAGAACAATTCACCATCGATCAAAATCAAAACGATCAAAGAGACCGGTCCCCTCAGACTTTTGGACTCGATGGGAGATGACATTGCAGAATCCCTGAAACATCGTTTTCCGGAGAATTGGGAACAGATATACGGGATGGCCATGCTGATGGCCATCCATCCCACGCGTATGAAGAATGCAGCAGACCGTTGGGAAAAATACGAATCCGTACGCAATATGAAGCCGGGTCTTTCTCCGAACACAGTGAAGAAAATGTATAGTGAAGTCGGACAGGAAAGAGAGTCCCAGAATCTCTTCTTCTCAGATATGAGCAAGAACGTGGATGAGATAGCATTCGATCTGTCGGAATTCTTTTCGACCAGCGGGGAATTATCTCTTGCAGAAGGCGGGAGGAATCCGGAACATGATGACCGCAATCAGATCAATATCGCACTATCGTGCGATATGATCACTGGTGAACCGCTGTATTCCCGCGCATTGTTCGGAAGCATCCGTGACGTGAAGACCCTTGTCTCGATTGTGGATGAAATGAAACGCAAAAAAGTCATTCTGGTCGCGGACAGAGGATTCTATTCCGAATGCAATCTCGATTATCTTTCGGATTGCGGGATGAATTTCGCAATACCTGTGAAAAGGAACAGCAATTATTATGAACAAGTTCAGACCGAAGAATTCGATGCATTTGTCTGGAAGGATAAGGTCATCCGATACGGGAAGAAGAAGCTGGACAACGGAAATTGGATCTACCGTTTCGAGAACATGCAGATGTCTGTCAGCGAAGAGGAAAATGCGATGAAGAGATTTCTTGAAGGAAAGATGACCATGGAACAGTTCGAACAGGAGAAAGAACGCATGGGCCATATGATTATCATTTCCAATCTCGAACGTGAACCGCAGTGGATATACGGTCTTTATAAACGCAGGGATTCAGTGGAAAAAGATTTCCGCAGATTGTTCGAAGTTCTCGGTGCGGATTCTCTCGGTGTATCGGATACAGCAACGGCGATGGGCATGGTATTTGTTCTGACCCTGGCCGTAAGGCTCAGGGTCAGATTGAAGAATCTCATCGCAAAGAGCGGGCAGTCTTCTAACCTTTCAGTTGATGACGTTCTTTTCACATATTCCAAGGCCTACGCAGTAATGATGGAATCTGGAACCATAGACTATGAGATTCCCTCCAAACTTGAAAAGTTAGACAAGGCCCTCTGTCTCAACATATTCCCTATTTTGCGGAGTTAAGGTATTTAATTAATAGTGACGGCAATAGCAGTAGCGGTATGACATCAGTGGAGATAACGTGTCCAGTATTCCCGAGTGAGGATCCTGAGAAAGTCAGAGCAGCAATATTGAATATTTTCCCGGATGCCGAAGTTGAAACAACAAACGACGGTCTTCGCGGTATTGCTGATAATCTCGATCGTTTCAGTAAGCAGATACGCAAACAGAAGATTCTTGATACAACAAGAAGTGTTCTGATAAGAGGAAAAAGAGGAAATGTGACACGTTTTTTCATGAACAAACAAGTAGCATTCATCGGAAAGATAACATTCTGTGAGGAAAAGACCATACTCGGTACGATAAGGGTCGTTGTACAGGATGAGAATCTTGATGCATTGATTGATGATATATCACCGGTAACAGTTAACGGAGAGGAGGTGTTGATTTGATAGGAGTTTCATGCACAGAATTCAGCGCATATGATTTCAAAGAAGTGATAACAGAAGTATCTAAACAGTTCAAGCACTGGGAGATATTTGCAGAAGCTGAACACAGACTCCAGGATGTGGAGGGGATTTTCGCTACAATGAAAGACAATTTCGATCTTTCATATTCTATACACGCACCTATCAGCGATATCAACGTAGCATCGCTGAATGAAAGGATAAGAGAGGATTCAGTTATCGATATCTTATCGGCGATGGAATCCATGATAAATCTGGATATCAGATTGATAACCATACATCCGGGAATTACGCCCATGGCAGTGCCGTATATGGAGGAGAAAGCGATAGCCCAATCCAAGAAATCCATGAGGATGTTCGACCGTTTGTCGGAGGAGTACGGTGTGAAGATCGCAATCGAGAATATGCCGGCGTTCCCATTCATGTTAGGGAGAACATTTGATGAGTTGAAGGAGATATTGGACGGTACAAATCTATCAGTATGTTTGGATATAGGGCATGCCAATACGACTCAGAGCACAGAGTCACTCATCAAGGAGTTCAACGGAAGGATAGCCAATATCCATATCCATGATAACAACGGTGAGAATGATGAGCATCTTACATTGGGTGAAGGCAATATAGATTTCAAGAAGACGTTGGAACTTTTGAAAGGCTATAACGGCAATTACATAATAGAATCCAGATCGTTCCAGTCAGCTGTGGAGTCACAGGATTATCTGAAAAAACTGTTATGATTTTCTGAATTCATATTTCAGATAATCGAACCCTTTTCTGGCATATATCAGGATATACGGGATACTGAGTACGGATGTTATCAATATGACCATTGTGGTGAATATCATTATATCGGATCCGGCAAGCCATGATTCTGATTGTATGTAATCGGTGAGGAAATGCATCGAGATCGTAGCATACAGGCCGAATTTGCAGAACAGATATCCGGCTATGATACCGAATAAGAATGTCGTGAAAAATTTCCAGAATCCCCAATTGTTCAGGTGCCCTGCACCGAACATGAATGCTGAGAAGATGATCAATATCAATGCGATCTTATTGAATCCGCATCCTCCCAGAAGATATTTCCATTTGGGAACATCATCTTTTTTCTTTATAAGGAAGATGATGAACATCGGCAATCCAAGGAACAATACACGGGTTATCAGTTCCTCCCAGACGGATGCGTTGAGAAGATCGAACATCCATTGCCACGTCTCTCTTTCAGGTAACGGATCGATATTTACACCGAATGCTTCCATTACCAATATGAATACAAATTCGATGAGATATAGTGCAGCGAACAGAACAGTCATTTCGAATAACGGTGAATTTTTGAACTCTTCATAATCCTTGTTCAATATCGGTTTACAAGAATTCTTGAACAACAGTATTACTGATGTTATTACTGCGATCAACAGGATGATGTAGAATATTGACAACGGAATACCGCTCAATGTGAACAGATTAACAATCACAGGGACTATGATGTACAGTGTGTAGTTGTAATCGACAAGATGATCCCATACGATACTTATGCCCCAGACAGCTGTGAATGTTTCCAATAATATGACAATCGACAGAAGGGCGGCAATTATGCATCCTGCGATAATAATGAGATTTCCGATATCGTTGTTGGGCAACGGTGCACCGCAGTAACGACAGAATCTGTTACCTGCAACACGCGATTCATTACATCTGTCGCATGACATCCGATCACAGTTTGAGTTTCACGCCTTCGACACGCTCGAATTCGATCAATGTGAGGACATGTTTTCTGTATTTCGCGATATCTTTCATCTGATTTGCAATGTATTCCTCTCTGTATTCGCTCATCTTAGCATAACCCTTGATCTTGTTCATCAGAGCATCCCATTCCATGACGAATTTTTCAGGCGATGATTTGTCGAATTTCTTTCTCATTGCTTTTTTGGATATGCGTTTCTCCTTCAGGAATTCCATTGTCGAAACCGTTTCACAATATAATTTGGAATAATCATCATCAGTCATATCCAATGGGATCACGGGTATATTCCTGGCTTTGCATTCATCGATAAGGGTTGTGGATGCAGGATCAGGCATATCGATCGATCCGAATTCTGTCAGAATATGACTGTAGATGGCATCTATATCGCTTGATTCGTAGATGCCTTTGATCTCAGCCCTTCTGGTGATAGCTTCAATGTCTTCAGGTCCGAGAGCGACAGCTGTGGCATCATATTGTTCTTTATCCAATGCATCAAGTACTTTTTCTTTTTCAGATACCAATCCCTTGATGAATGGGACTATATCGAATTCGCATTCATTGATCTTAACTGTGATCATTGTTTCCACCTCTTGACATGACGACATCCGTCAGTTCATTCTTGTCATCCATCATATTCAGTTCTTCTTTGGAGACGATAGCGGTCGATTCTACATTATCTCTGCCGTGTTTCTTCTCTACGATTATGACGGATTGTCTTCCGACAAGTCTGGAGATGTCAGATGCAATGATGGCCTTCTGTATCATTCTTTCGTCATCAACATCCAGTCCTGTGAGTATGACAATGTCCTTGTTTCTCGTCAGTGCGTCGAAAGGACTCTTATTCACCGGAGTGACATTGAATCCCATATTGATCAGCTGATCGAGGATATCGGAATTACTTTTCATTCCGGCAGTAAGTTCATATCTCCTTTCTCTGACGTCAGGTTTGTATTCGAAAGGATCGACCATTTCTATTATCGGTCTGTCAAGATATTCTTCCAATCTGAGTGCGGCATCTATCATCGCACCCATTCCATTCTCGTACATCTGGATCGTACGTCTAGATACACCTGCCACATCTGCTAAGGTCCCTAAGCTGATGCCCTCTTTTTCACGTATCTCCCTGAGAAGTTCATTATTCAGTTTAACATACAATCCGCCGGGTGCGGCGAATATGAACGGCGGGGCTTCTTCGATCAGATGATCCGCCAATGTTTCGTTAGATATGATCTGAATGTTGAATCTTGAATACACTATTCCCGGTTCAAGGGGTCCGGCGCTCGATCTCTCACCTATGAGGAGAGGTGAAGCATGCAGCATTTCAGCGATGACCTTGAGTTCTTCAGCGTTTTCTCTCGAGAATGCGTCAATATTGCTCAGAACCTTGATGATCAGTAAGGTATCTCCTTTTCTTCCGATAACATCGAAGCATACACTGCGCAGTGACATTGTGGGAGATATATCGAAACCTCCTTTGGCCAATATTGCCCTGGTAGTGTTGATAAGGTCATCTCTGGTCATCATGATACTTATGATTGTACTTCTATAAACGTTTATTTAAAAAGAAGTGGCAGGGCACATACATGCCCTGCTGTACTGGCTTATTGCCCGTACTCTTTGAGTTTCTTCTTCGCATCAGGACCTACCTTTTCAATGGCGGTCTCGAAATCCTTCATTTTAACCTTGCATTTGCTGAGATCACTGTCATCGGCAACTGTACCGTTCCTGACGAGTTCTCTGACTGCATTCATTACAGCTTCATTGCAGATCGCAGATATGTCCGCACCGGTGCATCCTTCCGTCAATTCGGCGAGTTTCTCCATACTGACATCTGAATCCAGTGGTTTTTTGGATGTGTGTATCTCGAAGATTTTCTTTCTTGATTCCATGTCCGGTGGTCCGATGAAGATGCTCTTATCGAATCTTCCAGGTCTCAGGAGAGCAGGATCCATTATGTCAGGTCTGTTGGTGGCCGCTATGACAACTACGTTGTTCAGAGCTTCCAGACCATCCATCTCGGTCAGCATCTGTGAGATCACTCTTTCGGTTACATTGCTGTCGCTTCCGGTCCCTCTTTCAGGTGTTATGGAGTCAATCTCATCCATGAAGATCACACATGGTGATGCCTGTCTAGCCTTTCTGAATGTCTCTCTCACGGCTTTTTCGGATTCTCCTACCCATTTGTTCAGGAATTCAGGTCCTTTCACTGCTATGAAGTTGGCTTCGGATTCTGTAGCCACTGCTTTGGCCAGCATGGTCTTTCCTGTTCCTGGCGGGCCGTATAACAGGATTCCCTTCGGAGGTTTGGCATTCATGTGCTCGAATATTTTGGAATACTTCAGAGGCCATTCCACAGCTTCTTTCAGTTCCTGTTTCGCATCTTCGAGTGCACCGATGTCCTCCCATTTTACATTGGGTTTCTCTACCAACACTTCTCTCATTGTCGATGGCTGCATATCCTTCAATGCACTGAAGAAATCAGCTCTGTTGACCTGAATCCTGTTCAATGTATCGACAGGGATCTCTTCTGCTTCCAGATCCACATCCGGAAGTATTCTGCGCAATGCGGCCATCGCTGCCTCTTTTGCAAGAGCTGAGATATCCGCACCTGCGTATCCATGGGTCTTATCTGCCATCTCATCAAGATTCACATCATCTGCCAAAGGCATACCTCTTGTGTGTATCTGAAGTATCTCCAACCTTCCGTTCCTGTCAGGAATGTTGATCTCGATCTCACGGTCGAATCTTCCCGGTCTCCTCAATGCTTCGTCTATCGAGTTCGGTCTGTTGGTGGCACCGATGACTACGACTTTACCCCTTGATTTCAGGCCGTCCATGAGTGCAAGCAGCTGTGCCACTACACGTCTTTCCTCTTCCCCTGATACCTCATCCCTCTTCGGAGCGATCGAATCGATCTCGTCTATGAATATGATACTGGGAGCGTTCTCTTCAGCGTTCTTGAATATCTCTCTGAGCTTACCTTCGGATTCACCGTAGAATTTACTCATGATCTCAGGGCCGCCTATGTAGGTGAAGTTGCTGTTGGTTTCTCCGGCCACCGCTTTGGCCAGCATGGTCTTTCCCGTTCCCGGTGGGCCGTGCAGAAGGACACCTTTGGGGGCCTCCACACCTAATCTTTTGAAGAGTTCAGGGTGTCTGAGCGGGAGTTCCACCATTTCTCTGATCTTCTTCACTTCGTCACCGAGACCGCCTATATCATCGTATGATACCTTCGGTATGTCTCCGCCGTCAGATGCAGGTTTGTCACTGATCTTGACTTCTGTTTCGGAGGTCATTGTGACAGCTTCCGCTGACGGTGAGAATGACGTGACCACCAATTCGATCTTGTTGCCCATAACACTCAAAGTGATAGTGTCACCTTTTGTGAATGAACGGCCGTTCATGATCTCTCTGATGAACTCTTCTCCGCCCTGCAACCTGAGCTGTTCCATCGGGGAGAATGTGATCTTTGCAGCATTCTTCGTTGTGATCTTCTTGATGCCGACACGTTCATCGATTCCCGTACCTGCATTGCGTCTGGTCGAACCATCTATCCTTATGATGCCTCTGTTCGCATCTTCCAGACCTCCGCTGAGTACCCTTACGACAGTTTTCTTTGTACCGTCGATCTGAACGATATCGCCCACCTTCAATCCGAGGATATCCATGATCTCAGGATCTATCCTGGCGATTCCTTTTCCGGATTCACTCGGTTTGAGTTCCGCTACTTTCAATGGCTTATCTGTGCTCATTCTCTATACCTCCTTTTCGTTGTTTAATGCGTTTGATACCGTATTTGTTTGTACTTCTATATAAATATTGTTATACAATGTCTGGCAGAGATTATATAGGCACTTTCAGTAGTCTGAACCGATGTCCGGCGAATTGATCGATGATATGGTCGTGATAAAGGACCAGAAAGAAGGCAGTCAGCTCTATAACAGAGGTAACTACGGATATCCAAGAAGCAGAGGCGGGCTTGATCTCGATCTTATAGAAGCGGCATATCTTGTCGAGAGCAAAAGATTGGATGTGTACTATGATGATGAAAAACTGGAATTCGAGGAACTTTTCAATTATTCATCATCCGCTTTAGAGGATTTCGACATCAAATACATGGTATATCGTGATCTCAGATCAAGAGGATTCATTGTCAAAGTGGAAACAGGGACATTCGATATGTCAGTATTTCCGAGGGGGATGCAGCTCAGCAATTCCCGTCCGATCTATATGGTCAGAGCAGTATCCGAAAGAACAGCATTCGATATAGGAAGTTATTCCGATGAGGTCTGTGAGACTGAAAGGAAGGATAAGACACTTCTTTACGGTGTTGCGGATGAAGAGGGGGACATCGTATATTACAAGATGATGCACCACGATCCGAAAGGGAAGATCCATGTGAATAAGCATCCGCAGAAAGTGACAGGTCGTTTGATCAGGGATCGTGTGTTCATTTTCGATCCGCAGGATTCGTTGGTAATCAGAGACTCAGGATTCTATGGGAAGACGATCGATAACATTCTTCAGCTGTCATTGATAGAATCATGTTATCTTATGAATCTGAAAGAATTGGATGTGATCTCATCTTTCACAGAGAAAAAAATGACATTGACTGAATTGAAGAAGTTCGGGAGAGAAACACAGGATGAATTCGATCTTCGTCTGAAAGCTTTCACTGATGCAAGATCAAGAGGCATGGTAGTTAAGACAGGGTTCAAGTACGGCACTCATTTCAGAGCGTATGAAGGATCACCGGATGATTGTCATGCAAGATATCTCATTCATGCTGTAGATGCTTCCAATAAGACATTGTGGCCTGAGATCTCACGTGCCGTAAGGCTGTCCGGCGGCGTGAAGAAAGAGTTCCTGTTCTGCAGGGTCGGAAAGGAAACGGAATATCTTGAATTCAAATGGTTCAGACCTTGATTTTTATACAGAACAGGAATACAATTCCCGAAATGTATAAAATATGAATGCGACACCTTCAATATGATCCATAGGACATTGAAGACACAGATCCTGTCAAGCATTGAGCATTGGCCTGTTACAATAATCACAGGTGCCAGACAGGTCGGAAAATCGACATTATGCTGTGAGATCGCAAAGGAGAAAGGATATTCATATGTCAGCTTGGACAATCCGATTGAAAGGATGGAAGCAAAAAGGGATCCGATGATGTTCCTAAAGATGCATCCCTCTCCTGTGATAATAGATGAGATTCAATATGTGCCAGAAGCATTCGAATACATTGAATATCTTGTGAATAAGAAGAAAACGGAAGAAGGTTCCAATCACGGCATGTACATACTGACGGGTTCTCAATCTTACAGATTGATGGAAGGAGTAACGCAATCCCTTGCCGGGCGTGTGAATATTCTCACATTATCGCCTTTGAGTATGAGAGAAATACGGGGAGAGCCAGATGTTCCATTCACTATAAATTCCGATAAGACAAGGATGTATAATCTGGAGCCGAATGAATTGTATGAAAAGATTGTGAGGGGATTCTTTCCTGAATTGCATTCAGATGTTCAGAAGGATACAGAGGACTATTACAGGAATTATGTTGATTCCTATATGAACAAAGACGTATCTCAATTATTGAATGTCAAGGATAAGTTGGCATTCACCGAATTCCTTTCGATTATAGCTTCATTTACAGGAGAAGAATTGGTGTATGAAAAGATTGCAAAGATTGTCAGAGTTAATGCAAAGACTGTAAAATCATGGGTCAGTGTTCTTGAAGCAGGACATCTGATCAGATTGATGAAGCCGTATTATGATACTTCTATAGTGAATCGCATTGTGAATCATCCGAAGATTTATTTCAATGATACAGGTCTCGCATGTTTTCTTATGGGCATACATGATGCAGAAGTTCTCAGCAAGAGTATATACAAAGGCAGATTGTTTGAAACGTATGTTGTCAATGAGATTATGAAATCATATGACAACAACTCTAAGACATGCGATTTCAGTTATTTCCGTGACAATAACGGAAATGAGATAGATCTTTTGATGTTCAGGGATGATATGGTGACGATGATCGAATGTAAATCAGGTGTTGAATTCACGAAGGCTGATGTGTCATCGTTCAAACAACTGAAAGCAGGCAGTAGAAAGATAGCCGGAGGATGTATTCTGTGTAACACCGATACATTATACGGCATTGGAGAAGATGTTGTCGTATTGTCTGTAACGATTATATGAAAAATGTGAAGTGATGGGGAGAATCCCCATCGTTTCAGAGTTGGATCTCTATTCCGAGTTTTTCGGTGAGTTCCTTGTATCTGTTCCTTATGGTGACCTCTGTCACACCGGCGACATCTGCAACTTCCCTCTGTGTCCTGCGTTCGTTGCACAAAATGGATGAGATATAGATGGCCGCCGCTGCGACTCCCGTAGGTCCCCTTCCGGATGTAAGTTCCTTTTCGGATGCATCTTTGAGGATCTCGGCTGCTTTACTCTGCACCTCTCCGGTGAGTTTGAGTTCGGAGCAGAATCTCTGGACGTAATCCTGAGGTTTCGTCGGCATGAGTTTGAGCTTGAGCTCACGGGTCATGAAACGATATGTCCTGCCGATCTCCTTTCTTCCGACACGGCTTGAACTTGCGACCTCATCCAATGTCCTTGGGACACCGCATTGTCTGCATGCTGCGTAGAGAGATGCTGCAACGACTCCTTCTATAGATCTTCCTCTGATGAGATTCTTGTTGACAGCTTTCCTGTAGACCATGGCAGCGGTCTCTCTGACATTTCTCGGAAGACCCATGGCCGATGCCATTCTGTCAAGTTCCGATAACGCGAATGCGAGGTTCCTCTCTGTAGCGTTGGATACACGGATCCTTCTTTGCCATTTCCTGAGTCTGTAGAGCTGTGCTCTGTTCCTGGTCGGGATGCTCTTTCCGTAACTGTCCTTGTTCTTCCATGAGATCTCTGTGGACAATCCTTTATCGTGAATGGTATACGTCATCGGTGCACCGGTACGTGCCCTCTTTTCGCCCTGTTCGACATCAAATGCTCTCCATTCCGGTCCCTGATCGATGAACTGATCGTCAAGAACAAGACCGCAATCCTCACAGACGAGTTCTCCTCTCTCGTAATCACGGACAAGGTGCTTGCTTCCGCACTCCGGACACTTCTCAATCTCTTCAGTGCCTTCTCTTTGTTTTACCATTTTTATTCTCTCCCTTGAAGAAAACCCTCTTTCCCACTAGGTCATTGATGTCAGTCCTGTTGCAGCAGGACACGGTGACATACGGCCCGTTGACAGGTCCGAAGATCCTCTTGACCGTCCCTATTTTCTTGTCATTTGAGTCGAAGATATCAGTGTTGTTTTCAGGTGTCATTGTGGCTTTTACGACGAATCTTCCTTCGCCGGATACGGTCTCTACAACACCCAGACATTCCATCGATTTCACCTACTCAAATACAGTAAAATTAAGGATGCATTTTATGTTCTATTATATATTTTGCTTTTGTATATAAATATTTGGTATGTATTTATATTTAAAAAAATTGATAGTATATAAATGAATTTTTATTTCAGTCGATGAATTTGTTTTCATAGTATATAAAGTAAATTTATCTGGATGTGTCAGAAAAATCATCAAGAAGATTGATCTCAAACTAATGATCGATTGATCATAATTTGCAGTAGCAGATTCAGATTAGCAGCACACAATCGGACATCATTTATTGTAGTCGACAGCTTCTGCAAGAGGCCTGTCTAATAATTCAGGATTATCGAGTATATATTGCAGGAATTTCAATGAACGTATGAGATAGAAACCATCTGCGACACGTTCATCGAAAGTTATACCCAGGTTGACTATTGAATGAACAGTTCCGTCTGTGTCTCTTCTTTCTGATATGGTGCTGATTGTTATGACTGAAGAAGTTGTACCGTAATTATTGAGATGATGGTATGCTACGGGACCATTGATGGAACCAAGATTGGACAATAGTACGGATGTGAAATTCGGATCACCATTCGATATTGAAGATGGGACCCATCCGTAAAAGTTCAGGAACCTGAGAAATTTTCCCATTACCATAAGTACGCAACGTGGAAGTTTTGCACATCTATCAACAGCATCGGAACCGCTGGATTCTTTCATTCTGGAGTCATGTACGGATTTGGTAACCTTAACTCCGCAAAATAGGGAATATGTTGAGACAGAGGGCCTTGTCTAACTTTTCAAGTTTGGAGGGAATCTCATAGTCTATGGTTCCAGATTCCATCATTACTGCGTAGGCCTTGGAATATGTGAAAA
>JAZRYJ010000087.1:0-6143 GCA_045600635.1 Candidatus Methanarcanum sp. | reverse complement strand
TGGTATGACGGCCATAGCGGCGGTGTAACACCCGGTCCCATTCCGAACCCGGCAGTAAAGCCCGCCTGCGTCTCTGTTTGTACTGTATTGCGCAAGTGTACGGGAATTCAGAAACGCTGTCAGCCACTTTTCATTTTAATTCGTTCACGTCTACGTCGATTGTCTAACTTAATGTTATAATATCGTTCGACTATCAAAGGTCTGATGATCATAATAAAGCTCGGAGGAAGCGTGATTACTGACAAATCTGAATATCGCGTTTTCAAGAAGGAACAGGTCAGAAGACTCTGCCGTGAGATAAAGGAATCCGGGCAGAAAGTGATTGTCGTACACGGTGCCGGTTCATTCGGGCACATAAAGGCCAAAGAATTCGATCTGAACAGCGGTTTCAGGAATGAAAATCAAATTCAGGCGGTGGCCGAAGTGTGTTATGATATGAGGAATCTCAATTCGATGATCGTCAGAGAACTGATTGATGCAGGAATACCTTCAGTATCCGTACCGCCGGGTTCATGCTATTATTTTGATAACAGAGAATTGAGGATAGATGATGAAACATCGTTGAGGCTCTTATTAGAAAAAGGTCTCACTCCTGTTCTTTTCGGGGATGTTGTCCAGGATAAGAAATTGGGATTCGCCATACTGTCCGGCGATCAGATTGTAGAAAGACTTGCTGATATCTTTGATGCAGATCGTGTTATTTTCGTATCAGATATTGACGGATTGTATGATTCAGATCCGAAAACCAATAAGGATGCAAAACTGTTCAGAAAAGTCGACCGCGAATTGTTGAGAAACGTGTCAACGGATATATCGGTCGATGATGTTACAGGCGGTGTGAGGAACAAGATGGAGACGATGCTCAGGATATCCTCAGCGAAGAGGGATTGCATCCTTGTCAACGGTACAGCGGACGGAAGATTGCTGGATCTCCTTAATGGAAAAGATGTCCTCTGTACGACAGCAAAAGGTGAATGAAGATGACCGCTATAAAGAAAAGGAAAGAGGATCACATCGACATCTGTCTCAAAGAGGATGTGACCCCGGGATACAGATACTGGGAGGACATCAGGCTCATACACGAAGCACTGCCGGAAGTGGATTATGATGACATAGACACCACTGCCGATGTTCTCGGAAGGAAATTGGATTTCCCGTTGATAGTGAATGCGATAACCGGAGGATTCGAAGGAGCCAAGAGGATCAATGAGAACATAGCCATCGCATGTTCGGAGACCGGTATCGGAATGGGCGTAGGTTCACAGAGATCGGCTGTCGAAGGTGTAGAGAAGGAGAGTTATGAGATCATAAAGGAATACGATATCCCATTGGTCATCGGGAATATCGGTGCACCCCAGCTCATAAAACAGAAGAAGAAAAAAGCAATCTCGGACGATGAGATCGGAAAAGCGATGGATCTCATAGATGCAGATTATATGGCAATCCATATGAACTATCTTCAGGAATTGATCCAACCTGAAGGCGATCTTAGGAGCAGAGGATGTTTCGATGCAATCAGAAGGATCGCAAAAGATTATCCGATAATAATGAAAGAGACCGGTGCAGGTATCTCTCCGATAACTGTCAAGAAGCTCAGTACAATAGGCATCAGGGCCATAGACATCGGAGGAATGGGAGGAACATCATTCTCCATGATAGAGATGTACAGAGCGGCAGAATCGAATAATGCATTGAAAGCAGAGATGGGAGACACGTTCTATGATTGGGGCATACCGTCGCCCGTGTCCTTGATGACGGTCGAGAGCGAAGTCCCTGTGATATCATCAGGCGGGATACTCAATGGTTTGGATATTGCAAGATCCATTGCGTTGGGTGCTGTATCCGCAGGCGTTGCACAGGTCATTCTCGAAAGTGCAATGAAATCATCTGATGCAGTAATCGAAGTGATAAATCTCCTGAAAGAGGAATTGAAAGCATCAATGATGCTCACCGGATGTTCTACGATTTCAGAATTACAGGATGTCAATTACGTTGTCATCGGCAGGACCAAAGAATGGGTGGACGGGATGCAATGATAGATATCAAATGTGAACTTTCAAGAATGTCCAAAGAACTGGATGGGCCGATAAGATCGTACATCAGAGATGAGGAACCATCGGTATTGATCGAAGCATGCAGACAGTATCCGTACGCCGGAGGCAAGAGGATGAGGCCGTCGATGGTCATCGCTTCTTGCGGTGCCGTCGGAGGGGATAAGGAAAAAGCGATACCGTTGGCCGTTGCGATCGAGTATATCCACAATTTCACACTTGTACATGATGATATCATGGATGGCGATGAGAAACGCCGCGGCATGATAACTTCGCATGTGAAATACGGTGAATCTACAGCGATACTTGCAGGGGATGCATTGTTCGCAAAAGGATTCGACATAATATCGAATATGGGCGCCCCGCCAGAAACGGTCACCAAAGTGATGAGGGTGGTCAGTGCTGCCGTCTGGGATCTTGCCCGCGGACAGCAGATGGACATCAACAATGAGAATAACGGTTCTGATGTATCGATGGATGATTACATCGAGACCATCCGTCTGAAGACAAGTGTGCTTTTCGCAGCAGGTGCGGCAGGCGGTGCACTCATCGGCGGTGCGGATGATGATCTTGTGAAATCGATTCATGAGTATGCGATGTCATTGGGTGTCGCATTCCAAATGTTCGATGACATACTCGGAATATACGGCGATCCGTCAAAAACAGGAAAATCGGCCGGCAATGACATTCGCAAAGGGAAGAGCACTGTGATGGTCTGTCATTTCCTGAAGAATGTGAAAGATGAAGGCGTTCTCAAAGAATTCAGGTCGATCCTTGGAAAAGAGAATGCGACTGACGGTGAGATCGAAAGGGCCAGAGCGATCCTTAAAGAATCGGGCAGTTACGATTTCACATTGGGTCTCGCTGAAAGATATGTCGATGATGCAATATCCAAACTGAACTGTCTCAAGGACGGCAAAGATAAGGAATTCATGATATCTTTGGCAAAATTCGCAATGTCCAGGGATGTCTAATCCCCTTCGACACCGTTCTCGGTTATGCGGTAGTTGGCGAATCTTCCTTCCGGAAGACTGCGATGTTTCACGATGACAGCGGCGCGTCTTCCGTTACCTCTTTTATCCAAACGGACGATCGTTTTCGCATTATGATGCAATGCATGACCGCCTATGAATTCTATCGTGCCCAATGCGATATTGGCATACACCTGGGAAGTGAGAAGGATCGCAATCTCATTCTGTCTTGCTGCTTCCAGAAGCATCTCGGTCTGTTTGTTGAATTCATTCCTGAACGACATATCATCCGTGTGGAGACGGTAGAATCCGTTGATCGAATCTATCACCACGAGTCCGATCTTATCATTGGCTTCACACAGTTTGCATACTTTCGGTATGCGGTCGCACTGTTCCTCGAAACTGTGTACCTGGAAGACAAGAAGGTTCCTGATGACCTCTTTATCCGTGAATATCTGCTCTATCCTTTCGGATGACAGCCCTTCAGTATCCACATATGCGACCTTCATCCCCGTCTTTGCGACATTATATGCGGTCTGAAGACAGATGTTGGTCTTCCCGGTACCGCCCTCACCGTAAAAGAGAGTGACACTTCCTTTCTCCAGGCCTCCGCCCAGAAGGTCATCGAATGAACTGCATCTAGTAGGTACTCTTTCCACATACTGAGTTATGAAAAACAGAAATAAAGAAGTTTGGAGAAGAGAAGTTCTCACTTCTCTTCTTTCTTGTCAGAACCGGATGATTCTTTAACGGACTTTACATCATCGATATCGTATTTCATATCGGTCTGATATGTTGCACCTTTTTTGACATAGATCGGTATTGCCAACAGCAGTGCCAATGCCCAAATGACGATCACAACGATAACGATGGCCGCAATGATGATCAGGATGACCATCACGACATCCTTTAGTATCTCAGGGTTCGTATAGAATATCCATGCGACAGCTCCTGCTGCGATGAGAATCAGTATCGGGATGAGGATGAGCCACAATCCGGACCATCCTGTCTTTTCCACTCTAACCTTGCTTGGATCCATATTAATAACCTCATGAGTTGTTTTTAGGCAGGTACGGGTATATCGACATCGCAAGGTGTCCGAGCGTCATTGACTGGAGAACGATCTTTCCGGGTCCGGTGAGTGTTGTGACGAATAATCCTTCTCCTCCGAACACAGCTGTCTTTATTCCGCCGACTGCTGAGATATCGTATTTGACAGATTCCTGCCATGCTACGACGTTTCCTGTTGAGACCTTGTACTGTTCTCCTTCTTTGAGATCGATGACGTTGAAATCACCGCAGGCTGCTACGAATGCGATACCTGAACCGGAGAGTTTCTCGATGATGAGTCCCTCTCCTCCGAACAGCATCGAACCGACCTTTTTCTGGAATGCCATGTCAAGATCTACTGTGGGCTGTGCACCCAGGTATCCTGTCTTCTGGACCATCCAGTTGCCTTTGCCGATATCGAGATCGATTATCTTACCAGGAGCATCGCCTCCGAGACCGACGAGTCCTGAACCGCCTTCGGTCGTATATTTCACGAGGAAGAACGATTCTCCTGTAAGCATCCTTTTGATACCTTTGAGGACACCGTCCTTCATTTTGGCTTCCATCTTGACATTTCCGGTCATGTATCTCATGGAACCTGCTGTGGAAAAGAATTCCTCGCCGGGTTCCAATTGGATATTCACGAACTGGAGATTATCTCCTGTAATGGTGTATCTCATTACTTTCCCTCCGATATTTTTCGTTATAACATTAACAGTAAAAAAAACCAACGCAGACGAAGTAATAATAAGACGGCAGATAATTCACCGACCATGGAAGAGATCGGGAGAGGAGCCGAGGCCGTGATATTCCGTACTGAATACCGCGGAAGGGATGCCATTGTGAAGATAAGGACATCCAAGGGATACAGATATCCCGATCTGGACAGACAGCTGAGATCCTCAAGGACAAAAGCAGAGGTACGTTTGATAAGAGCAGCCAGGACAGCAGGTGTCAGGACGCCCGTGATCTACGATGTGGATCTGGAGAAAGGGAGCATAACCATGGAGTATCTCAAAGGTGAGAGTGTGAAGAAGATACTCGATGAGCATCCGGAGAAAGCAGAAGAGGTTTGTACGAAGATAGGCGAGATGGTCGCCAAATTGCATAACAATAAGATATCCCACGGGGATCTGACGACATCCAATATGATCATGAATGACGGGGAGATCAGTTTCATCGATTTCTCATTGGGAGATACCAGGGTGGATCTTGAAGCGATGGGTGTGGACATACGTCTGCTGGAGAGAGCGTTCACATCAGCGCATTCGACCATAGAGAGTGCATTCAGATGCATCACGGAATCATACGGCAGGAACAAAACAGATTCAGACAAGGTCTTCAGAAAAGTCGATGAGATAAAATCAAGAGGCAGATACACATGAAGCTCAAAGTGATAACATCAAACCCGGGAAAGGTGAAGGAATACCAGAAGGCATTCGATGATATGCACATCGAGATGGAGCATCATCACATTCCGTATGATGAGATACAGACCTCGGAATTGGAAGAGGTCGTGAAGAAAGGTATGACCGAACTCAGATCCAAGGGACTGAAGGATTTCATCATTGATGATTCAGGGATGTTCGTGAACGCACTGAAAGGATTCCCGGGTGTGTATTCCGCATACGGTCAGAAGACCATAGGGAACCAGGGCATACTGACATTGATGGAAGGTGTGGATGACAGATCCGCAGTGTTCAAATGTTGTATCGGATGCGATATCGACGGGAAGACAATAATCGTGACAGGTGAGTGCAGAGGATACATCCTGGATGAGGAGAGGGGGGACGGAGGATTCGGATACGATCCGATATTCAGCCCTGACGGCAGGAGATCGTTCTCCGAGATATCGGTAGATGAGAAGAACCAGATATCGCACAGAGGCAATGCTGTCAAACTCCTGAGAGAAAGATTGCTCCAACTCTGACGGCTTTGAGGAAACCCTCATTTTGAATTTTTGAGATTTTTCTTTCATTTCTCACGTTTCGGATCCTGTCGTTCTTTTGTTTTTAATAATTAATACTTAATTATAATTGGATAGCAAAGCTATCCAATATATATTAAGTAT
>JAZRYJ010000086.1:0-30393 GCA_045600635.1 Candidatus Methanarcanum sp. | reverse complement strand
ATAATTCCTATATAATTATTGGCGACGTTGCATTCAGGTCAAACGCAAAAAAACAGCATGAATTAGCGTGGGCTATAGATTTTATTCAGAAAATTACAATTCAAAAGGGTTTTGTGTCGAAGTCACGATTTATTTATGGCAGACGATATCTTTAATTCCATGCTATCTAATGTCTTTTTGTCATCACATATCGGTTTGAATATTACTTTTTCAACGCAATATGGATCTGGAAAGAAATTAATTTTCCATTTGAACAACATTGGGTTATCGCTGACAACATCTGAAAAAATAGATATGATGTCGTTTGACAGATATTTTTTTCGCCCAAGATCATATTCTATTTTTTTAATGGGTCCATGATATGCATTTTTCAATACTGATGCCATATCGCGATACAATTTTTTTCCATTTGTTGTGTAATATTTGGAAAACCACGGCGGTTCATGTGTGCCGTATATCAAATCATTCAAGTTGTAGCCGTATGACATAGTTGTTGGATGCGGTTATTGAAAATATATAGATTATCATGGTTATTTCATTCGTAATTATTCAGAACCCATTCACAAGACTATGTCAAGTATGTCATCAAATGCAGACATTAACATCAGTTATGCTTTAAATTGATAACAAGCCTGTAGCGATGGCTATTTTTGACATGCTGGGTGATGAAAATCCAAAGTAGATTTTGGCTCTCTGGGTTTTGAGGTGGAAAGCAATCGATGAGGGAGCGAAGCGAACGAATCGATTGCATGGAAAAGTTGATTTGTGACAAAGGAGTACGATTGTCATTCTTCACGTACTGTGTAGTTAGAACAACATTAAGAAAAGAAGTAAAAAGTTATTAGGCTATATTGTTTTGTAACAATATTGTTTATTCTTTAAAAAAGGAAGCTGAACTGTTGTACAGGACGTCCATATTGTTCAATGGTTTTCTGAAAATGTACAAATGTTCGTGCATCGTTAGAAGGAAGCTAGCTCCAGAATATTTTGATAAATCCTGACCTCGCCATTTGATGCAATCTGACATTGTTTTGTTTCTGAGAATATGCGAAAGTAGAAGTGCCCCCGAAAGATTTTGTAGGTTGTGTATCAAACAAAAATATCGATTGGGGCAGGTCTCCCCACTCCTAACGACAATATATCAATTCCTATCGGATTGGTAAAGACTGCAGAGCATTATCTTGAAAAAACAGGTGTTTTGGACTATATTGACACTTTCAAAGAGAAAGGCGTGCCGATGAGAAGGATCGTCATTGCGATGTGCACGCACATACTGATGGGAACAATTCCATGTCCCGCTGTTCCGATTGGTTATCAGATCCTTTCGTGAGAAAGGAATTGGGTATTGATTCCGGACTGTCGCAGAGGACGATCAACAGAGCTATCGCTCTGATCGGGTCGCACAGCGACCGGATCATCGTGAAGCTGTGGAAGGGATTGGATTCGATATATCATTTCGAGAATACCGATGTGAACATCGACGGTCCTGCGGCTGTCGTGAACGGTTCGAATGCAGAATTGGGTGCATTCGGCTACCCCAGGGATTTCAGGGATCAGAGCAGACCTCAGGTTGAATTCCTGACTGCTGAATTACAGCAGTCAAGGATCCCGTTCTTCATACGTGCATATCCGGGGAACACTTCCGACCCTGAGCAGTACCGCGATGCTCTGCCTGATATTTTTTCGATGATAAAGGAGGGTTCATGGATAATCGTGGACAACGGAGGAGCATCGGGGGACATATTGGATTCCATTGTTTCATCAGGGAACAAATATCTTACAAGAGTAAAGATGAACATCTCCGACGAGCAGAGGATGAAAGAAGGAGACCGGGAGTATGTGGAGGACGGCGTCTGCTGTCTGAGGCATACCTTCGGCTCCTCCGGAAGGACGACGTATCTTTTCTTCTCGGTGGATACGTACAACGCTGCGGAACGCAGCGTTGACCGTATGATCTCAGCGATAAAATCGTACGAGGACGGGAAGTTCAGGAAATCCGATTTCGTCACTGTGAAGAGGAACATACTTGCCGATGTTGAAGTGAAAGTATCTTTACAAACATCTTTCGGATTCAGCAGAGAGGACAGAGACGGTATAATCTGGGAAGTGATGGGTGCACGTTCCGGAATTTTCAAACTGGAATCCTCGGAGCAATTGACACCTTCGGAAGCGTTGAACAAATACCGTGCGAGGGCTACGGTGGAACACCTTATCCATTCCTTCAAACGCATAACCGGACTTAAACCATTGAGGATATGGAAGGAGGATACCATACGGGGTTCCATGATGCTGGCATTGCTGTCGGAGACAGCAATCGCCATGGCAAGGTGTGAGATGAAGGACAGGATCGAAAACCGTAGATTTCAAAACGAAAGAATATCCTGTGAAGCTTTCTACGGAATCGATCGTTTGGTCGCTAGGTCATTTGACAGTTATGCGCATTATCTCTCATGGAGTGAGAAAAGGGGCGCATTTCAGCAATTGGGATGCGGTTTCGAGGGAGATCTTTGATAATATCCGGCGGGATTGCGGAGAGAATCCTGCAGTTTTGATGTAAAATAAAGGGAAATCTTGTATTTCCATATCGGGAAAACATTATCGAGCATAGCGTAAGCTATGCCGAATAATCAAGTGGCAAATGGACATCCAGTCAAATCAGAGGCTTATGCAAGTGGCGAGGTCAGGTTAATATGTTTTAGAAATTATGTTTAGGCAATTCATCAATAAAAATTAGCAATATTTCATCTATATTTTTGATGGTTTTAATTCTGTCGTCCAACTCCTTCCACATCTTTTCATGCCTCTCATCAAACGCAACACCTATGAACCCTGCACCCGAATCCCTTGCACAGTAATAATCCGTAGGGCTGTCCCCGACGTACAGTATGTCCTTCGGCAGAACATTCAGTTTATCACCAAGATGCTTCATCGCCATCGGATTCGGTTTCTGTTCCCCCAGCTGATGATCGTCGAATGCCTCCAACGCATCGAAAAGATACTCAATGCCGCACAATCTCAGACTCCTTACGGCGTAGGCCCTCTGTCCTCTGGTCAGCAATCCGATCATCAGTCCTTTCGATTTAAGATCCTTCAATACATCCATGACACCGGGGAAGAGAACTGATTTTTCAACATTCTCCATCTCGATCTCATTATCCCTTTCCGATATCATCGCAGCGATCTCATTGAATGTGTATTCTTCACCTATCGATCTCAGATACGAAACACCTGACATCACAAGATACTTCTCACTCCTGTGATCCATCTTATCATCGGGGACTCCCAATTCGGAAAGCACATCGTGTCCCGCATTGCCGAGCTTCTCATAATCTATGTACGAATCGATCAATGTCCCGTCCATATCGAAGCCTACGGCCTTGTATCTCATATTCACGTATTGTCGTTCAAATAATAAAATATGTCAGATAAGATGCAGTTTTTACTTCGTTTGTTTGAACAGAAGTTCAGAATGATCTTTGAAGAAAAATGAAATCATATTGAAGATGTTTATCAACATGATAGGTTATCCGACATACAACGAAGTTGTAAAAATGACCGAATTCATTGCAGTTGACTATCGCAGAAAACAATATCCGAGGGACATCAGATGCAATGTGAAGGAAGTGTCAGGGCATCTTGATAAAACATCTATCGATTCATATGGCAGGTACTCTCTTCATACGGAATATTCATTCACGAAACGAAATCTGAATTCGAATCTGATAGAAAAATATCCAGCATTGAAGACTTCTGAACACGGAATCCCGAAGTTATGGTATGATGACGAATGGGCCGTTCAATTCGGTTGTTTCATTATTGATCTGGTAGGTGACAATGATCCGCCGGAAGTGATAGAGATTCATCCTCCGTTCAAAGATTATTGCAATGATTTTGATACATTCATAAAACGTTACAGATTGTTTGAAGAGATTATCACTGAAAAGTACTCAGATGTCATAATCACGATGGAAAACAGATCCGGTTCTCAATATGCTAAATCCAAATTTTTAATGTCGACGATGTCAGATATCTGCACTTGCGGTGAAATGATAAAAAGCGAAAATGTGAGATTACACTTTGCAGTGGACTATACTCAATTATTCACTTCCGAGGGATATGATTTCAAAGATATACCGATTGAAGAATTCATTATGAAACATGATGAATTGAAGGATGTCAAAGATCTCATATCCAGCATACATCTATGGGGAAAAAGCATCAACAAGAACGGCAGATGGAATTCGCACACCAGCGGATTGAGGGATATTTTGCCTGGCTACAAAACCAAAATCTTTCTTGATATGATAAATGAATTCTATGATGACGGAATAAAGAGATATTTTGTTCCAGAGATCAATACATCGGATGAATATGTAAAAGAGATCGTGGAAGACTGCATTTCATCGGGCATATATTTTGTTTAGTGGGGTATTCATCAACCATTGCACCAATGTCTGTTATTTGATTATCGGATATATTTGTCATCAGAGTCTTCCTCTTTATCCGATTCTTCAATATCATTATGATCTCCTTATCATTCGAGTAATCTATCAAATTGATTTCATTTATGTCGCAATCTTTCTTTGTGTCCTTCTTGTCGTACTTCAGATATTCTGTGGCTTTTCTTTGCCGAGTACTCTGATGAAGAAATCATCACAGTCCTGGCTTCATCAACAAAATACTGATGACATATCATCCGGATGAGAAAAGGATACAGCGTCTTATTGAATTAGAATCCAAATTGTGAAGTGGTATTGCACAACCATAGGAATTTATCTGATTCGTCATCAGGATGTTCTCAATCAATATCAATGTAACATTATTATGAAAAATGACCGGGCAGAAAATTGTATTATTATTGTAAAAAAATGAAATCACAACCATAGTTTGAAGTGATAAGGTCATTTTTCAGAATGATTTATATTGCGATATTGATGATTTGTTTATGAGGTCATGATACATGATAATAGCTTTGCCATATCATCTTTGGATCTGGTGAACATATTGTGACATTGTCACAAAAATCAGGCGGGATCCATCCCGCCTGCCTTAACAATCAATCTCAGAGAAGGTGTCAGGTGAGGATAGTAGCCCCCCTTCTGTTTCAAGCGGCATTCAACTTCGCATTCTACCCGCAGGTCCCGGGCCGGTCGACCCTGCTGTATGAACTTGCTCCGACGGGGTGTCGCCGTTTCATCAAATATCCGGGAACGTCACTGCCTGACAGATCATCCTGGTTTACCGGATCTGTGTCGTTTCTGAGCCCTTGCCACGGCTCTCGCCGTATAAGCTTGCGCTTATCCATCCTGCCCTCGGAGGAGGGAACTTCCTCAGCCACCAAATAGGTTACCGTCAGCCGCTCTTCCTCTCCTGACATCAATGTGAGTGTTTGGAAGTATAAAACAGATTATTATAGCATCATTGAATCTTTAGCTACATCTCATTCTGTTTTTCTTTTTACATCTATGTGTAATTTTGTGATGATTTCTTTTTGATATCTAATGTAAACAAAAGTGTAAAAAATAATGTTGAGAAGTTATACAAAATCTATCATAATATATCAATTAAAAGATTATTTTGCAAAATAAAAGCTTAATAAAAGTCATTCTGTAAAATAATTAATGTAAATTTATTGTAAAAATATCAAATTAAACAAAAGAGTTATATACAACATAATGATGTATGCCTGTCATGAAGAAAAATGATCGTAGTATCAGAAAATGGGTTGAGGAGAACTCGAGTATATCTGCAGTTGCGACTGAATTGAATCTTTCTCGTCCGACACTTTACAAATATATGGAAAAGTTCGATTCGGGCGATACAAGTAAGATTCGACGCAGAGAAGTGTTAGAATATTTTGAGCAAAAACTTGCATCAGAGGATGACCCCGAGTTTATACAAAGAAAAATGGATCTTATGAACGAGTCACTACACTTGGAAAGCAAAATTGAATATGAAAGAGTTCAGATGGAAAAATTGATTTTGTATAAAAAAAGGTTAGAAGATGAAATTAGACAAATTGAAAAAACACAGACTGGCGATTCTGATTGTTCGAATGAACTCGACAAAAAGAAAATAGACTTAGATGTAATTTCTAAGGAATATCTGATTCATAGTCAATCTTTGAACGACGTTGAATGCCGCCTTAATGATGTATATGAAAACATTTCTAAATTAGAACATAACAAGTATATTTCTGTTGATACAAAACAAACATTCAAGATCAAGAGTAGTTGTTTTATTGAGAATGGCAAATGTATGATAGTCCATACTGGAGACAGGATGACTATAGCCGCAATGAATGGCGAATCTGTAGAGGTGCCGGTTTATTATCGTCTTCATTTATATGCGAAAGTTGGCAATGAATATGCACATCTGGGGGATTATCCAACAATTCCAAACAGGAATTTTTTCATCATTGATGATGTATTCTTTTCAGCTCATTTGTATTACAATGTTGTGGCATGTATTGAGGATAATGGATTTGATGAAGATGAAGATTATCTGAGGCCAGATGGAGAACCGAATTTGATTGAATTGTCTGGTTCTGATTGTACTGGATTATGTGAGTTGAAACAGAGAAAGTAAACAAATTAAATTAGTCAAATTAACCAAAAAAAAGGAGGAATATTAGTGGACACTATGGAAAATAGTTTGAAAATAATAAAGGAAAATTCTCCATGCAAGGAGAATTCAGAGAATGTTGTTGTAATCCTTGATGTGAGGAATATAACATGCAGGCAGTGTACAGACTATAGCAATACTCGTATTGACTATTCAAAACTTTTAGCTGATACGATAGGCAACAGACAGTGTATTGCTGCTATTGCAGTAGATGGGGTCATATGTGATGAAAACGGCAATGATAAAAGTCGCATTTTTCATAACGAACTGAAGAAATCAGGATTCAGAATCGAACTTGTTCCTGCAACAAATAATAAGGGGAAACAGGAAGGAGTGGATGTAAAAATTGCATTATTGG
Source organism: Candidatus Methanarcanum sp. (assembly GCA_045600635.1). GTDB lineage: Archaea > Thermoplasmatota > Thermoplasmata > Methanomassiliicoccales > Methanomethylophilaceae > Methanarcanum. Next base: position 23,411 of record JAZRYJ010000086.1, on the reverse strand, counting down.
CACAAAAGTATGCATTGCTTGAAAAATGCAACGTCATCGAACTCATCACAGGCGACGGGGACTTTACAGTATTGGTAAAGGATCTTCATGCAGAATGTGTAAGGGTCGATATCATTTCTTTTTCTGCAAATCTTAGCTACAGTTTGAAAGCAGAAGCTGATAGCACAAGAATTTTGGATGATATGACGTTGATAAAAATGGAAGCGAAGCAAGTTATGGAGGAATGTTAGATGTGTTATGCATATGGATATCCAGAAGAAATAGAATTGATTGAATTCAATAAGAAGGGAGAGCGTGGGGTTAGCGGCAGGGCCGATGACGGAATAATTGTTTTTGTGGATAGGAATTCAAATATTACGGTACAGTGCGGTGAGACATGGCATTGCAGATTGAGGCGTGGAAGTGGTTCTAGTAAATACTATCTGGCATGGCCGGTGGATAAGATTAAAAACAATCTGCCAGAGTTACAGAAAGAAAAAAAGATTCCAGCAAATTTCAATTTATTTTTTGCACTTGGGAATGACAGATTATTTTCGAATGAACTAAAAAATGGCAATTATTTTGTGTATCGCAGTTTGAATGGACTGAAGTTACAGATCACGCCATCAGATAACGGAAATATTAGGTGCAAAGAAAATCTGATTGTCATCGAAGGATTAGATGATTATATGACTGGAGATTTCCCCCATGTTTTTGGATATGAATTCATTAATGGTTCATTTTTGATTGAGCTGGATAAGTGTGTCGTTTAGAAAATAAAGAAATAAATGATGAAATTGAGGCGATGTGAATGGAAAAAAGTATCTTTACAGCACATGATTACGAGATTAGTGAAATTCCGGATCTGGATTTGACAAGGAATAAACTTGAATCTGAAGGCATTTTTGTTCAGAATGTACATAACATAATGGATAGAAACATAGGTTTCTCAATAATAGGGAATAACACATTAGATGATTTGATTGGCTTCATTAAAAAAACCAATACATCAATTGTGATGATCGATACAGTTTATCTTGACAAAGAATCATATAAGATTGATTTGGAATTGGAAGAAGATGAATTTTTTCTTCAGAAAGATGTAGATGATTTCAATGAATCTCTTGAAAGAATAGATTTTTCAAAACCATATGATGTGTTTTTGTATTTCTTCTACGAAGGATCATCATTTGGTATTTTGTACCAAAATTCTGAGTTGATGAAATTGGCATCACTATCAGCTGAAGATCGTATCATTCAGTTCGAGAAAGAACATGGTGAAGAATATAACAAAATGTTAGAAGAGCGCAGTAGAAAAACACAAGATATAGAAAATCAACTGGTTGAAAATATTGCAAACAGTCCAGGTTTTCAATTTTGTACCAATCAAACATTGAGATCGGATTTTTTGATAAATTTCTTCAAAAAACCTGAAAACAATGAAGCTAAAAAGCTATTGCAGAACGAGTTTGGATTTATTGGGGCATCGACTTATAAAAGATTAGGAGACAAAGCGTGGGTAGTTGTGAAAGTTAGAAAGAATTGAATGAAGGTGATAAAATGGAAACAATTGAAAAAATGAAGTGTCCTCATTGTGGAATGGATATTACGTTCAATGAAATATGTGCAGATCAGATAGAAAAAATGTTGAATGAAAAGAAAGAGGATATGTTCAAAGATATTTTGAAGAATAATGAAACGAAAAACAAGGAGAAGGTAGAAGAAGCAGTTAATAAAGCTACAGAAGAACAGAAAAAACAAATTGAAAAATTACTGATGCAAATAGAAAAATTGACTGATGCCTATAATAATGCGACAGAAGAAATACAAAAGATGCTTAAAAATGAAATTGATCTCAAACAGAAAGTTCATGATGCTGAAATCGAAGCTCAAAAGAAACTGAATGAACAAGTCGATGACATTTACAAAAAAGCTAAAAAGGAAGCTGATGAGGAAAATAATGCTAAAATCGCATCTCTTGAAAAGAAAGTAAATGATGCTAATGAAGCTACTGAAACTATAAAACGTAAGCTTGAACAAGGCTCTCAACAGCTTCAAGGTGAGATACAAGAACTTCAATTGGAAGAATGTCTTCAAATGGAATTTCCAATGGATAAAATAGAGGAAATCGAAAAAGGAAAACCTGGTGCAGACGTCACTCAAACAATTGTTAATAATCTGGGAAAGACATGTGGCGTAATTGTATGGGAATCCAAAGATGTCAAAACATGGAAAAATGAATTTATTTCCAAATTAAGAAATGATATGGAAAGTGTTAATGGTAGCGTAGGAGTTTTAGTATCCAGTATTTTTGGTAAAAATATGGAGGAATTTACATGTCAAGATGGGGTTTGGTTGATTCGTCCATCTAATGTTTTAGCCATGGCAAGGTTGTTACGTAATGGAATTATCGATGTCAGTAAAGCAAGATCGTTAGCTGAACATAAGGATACTATTCAGGATGCAGTTTATGAATATGTCACCAGCCCGGAGTTTTACATTCGCATAGAAAATATCGGGAAACAATATATTGCATTGAAGGAAGAAATATACAAAACTAAAGTACACATGGATCGTCAATGGGAAAAACAAAGGAAGATGTTGGACAATCTTGTGGAGAATACTCAAAGTATTTTAGGAGATGTGGATGCATATATCATTCAGTCAGGTTCTGAAAACAGATTGATGTCAGAATCTAATGAAGAAAATAAAAAAACCCGATTGTGATATTTGATAAACTCAGAGAAGTTTTATTTCAAGCATTCATAGATTGAAATAGATCAATCCTTCTCAGGATCGCCGTGCATCTTCAGAGTGATGATCTTCAGTATGATCAATATCACTACAACAAGGCACACTCCGGTCAGCAACGGGATCCAGGGACTCTTCATCGACCCCGCCATGATGAAACATACCGCGGATATGGCCGCCACCACTATGGCATACGGGAATTGAGTCACCAGATGAACCAAGACATCGCACCCCGATCCTGTACTGGACATGATCATCGTATCCGATATCGGGGAACAATGGTCCCCGAACACGGCACCCGACATGCATGCGGCTATGGATATGCACATCATGGTCGGATCCGTGAACAGCGATATGCATATGGTGATCAATATACCGAAGGTACCCCAGGATGTACCTGTAGTTATGCCGAGGAACATACCGACGGCGAATATCATTATCGGGAACATGAATTCGATGTCCGCCGGACCGGATCTCATGAGATCGGCGACGAACAGATCCGCGTGCGTCAGATCCATCATCTCCTTCAACGTCCATGCCAGAACAAGTATGAACATCGCCGGTAGCATGGATTTGAATCCCTCGGGCAGAGAGTTCCACAGCTGTTTGCTGTCGATAAGTTTCCTGAGTATGTAGAATATAGATGTGAGTGCGAATGCGAATACCGCACCCAGCGGAAGTCCGAGGCATGCGTCGCATTTGCCCAGCATGCTTATGAGATCGGTACCGCCGTTGATCCATCCTGTGTACAGCATGAATGCCACACAGCAGAATATGAGTATCAGAACAGGGACGACGATGTCTATCGCCGAACCTCTTTCGTCTGTAACATCATTATCGATCTTCTCCTGTTTGGAATCTGAATATACATCTTTGTTCACGATCGCTTCATATTCCCTTTTCCTCATGGGTCCGAAATCGAATTTCAGAAGGATGAGGACCAATACGAAGACCAGCGTCAATATGGCGTAATAATTGTACGGGATGGTCTCCAGCAGCGTCTCGAACGCCTTCTCGCCGCCGATGGATCCTGCCGCGGCTGCCGCCCATGATGAGAACGGCACAACGATGCAAATGGTCGCGGCTATAGAATCGATGATGTATGCCAGTTTGGCACGTGAGACATTGAATCTGTCCGTCACGGGTTTCATGACGGAACTTGTGGTGAGACAGTTGAAATAATCATCCACGAAGAGTATTATCCCGAGAAGGAACGTCATCAGCTGGGACTGCGTACGGTTCTTCAGACGCCCATTGGCCCATCTGGCCAATGCGGCAGTACCTCCTGCGCGCCCCATCAGATAGATGTACCCGCCAAGGAATATCAGGAACAGAAGTATCCCGACGTGATCGATATTCGCGAATGTGGCGCTGAATCCGTATCCGTTGCTGAAAAGTGCGTTGAATGCATCCACCAGATTCAGTTTGGAATAGATTATCGCACCGGCGATGATACCGGTGAAAAGGGAGACATATATCCTTTTGGTGACCAGGGCTAACACTATTGCCACAAGAGGGATCACAAGGCCCCAGACCATGTACGAATCTCCCTGATGTTTGTCATCGATGTAGATGTACTGTACATCCGGAGGCAGTACCATCATGAAGATTATCACTAATGCCAATGCCACCGCAACGGAGATTATCGTCGTTTTAGCGGATGCCGCCATTATATCTAGCGGAGACATCCATGTTATCATCCGTTATAATACTAACTTAAAGGACAGCGGTTTATTCAGTGGTTTTGAGCTGTTTGAGAATATCAAAAGACTTATTAAGTCAGTGTCAATCGGGTGATTGGATGCAAGGGTAGTCAAGCATGGCCAACGACGCTAGCTTGAGGGGCTAGTCCTTAGTGGTCCGCGAGTTCAAATCTCGTCCCTTGCACCACTCGTTATGATTTGTTGTTCCTGTCGAGAGGGATGTATGTCGATCAATCCTGATATTCGTTCAGTTCCCAATGTCCTCTTGTGCCGCCTATTCTGAGGACACTCCCTCTCGATTTCAGGCCCTTAAGATGATTGGCAACGGTCGGACGTGAAAGGCCGAGTTCCTCCGTCATCTTTTCTATTGTGACTTTTTTGTCTTTCTTTATCATATTCATTATCTTCGCATCTGTGGGATCCATCTTCTGTACCGAATGCAGATTGAAATCCACAGTGGTGCGCTGCATCACGATATCTTCTGATATACCCGGAGGATTCCCGAAATGTCTCTCCCATGTGTCCATGATGAAGTTGATCCCGACACCTGCCCTTTCCGACAGACCGATCAGCGAGAACATCCTTGCGATCACAGTATTGCGGGGGGCGCTCTCTCCTCCTTTCTCCGCCACATTCAACGGTATGCGGAACAGTCCTGAATTCATCATGATGATATTCTTCGGATATTTCTCGATCTTCACTACGAGATCGCCGAGATAGTCAGCATGCATCAGGCAATTGACCAATCCTTCCCTCAGTGCCTTGTGCACATCTGTATTTGCGATCCTGTGCATATCATCGTCCAACTCCAGGGGCTGATCCGCATCGGCACCGATCCTGCCGCGGACCGATGAGAGGAAATTATAGATATTCCCGATCCACAGTCCGTCGCCAGTGAACCAATATGGCCACGAAGTGACCGGACACACGGGACTTATCGGGATGCATCATCATCGCATGATCCGTATATAATCAGTACTGACAGATCATACATATTTTACATTCATTCAATCAGAGGCAGTCTCATCATCCGGTTCGCCTTTGAGACGTTTGATCCTCTTCTTGGCGGAAGGATGGGTCTTCATTATGTTGTTGATGACATTCGCATGACGGTGGTCCACGAACATCAGGTCGCAGTACCTGTCATCGATGTCTTTGTAAGAGATTTTCACATCATCCAGTTTCTCCAACGCATTGATGATGGATCCGGGATCATCCGTTAACGATACGGCCTCCTTATCAGCATTGAACTCACGGTCCTTGCTTATGGAGAGTTTCAGTATCCTTGCGATAGGGAAGAATATCGACAGTACGCCTCCGATCGCAGTCAGACATATGCCGATAACAGTAAGGATCACCCTTGCGATAATGGAAAGTGCTTTCTTCGCTGCGGACTGGTCCTCCTTGTTGAGTTTCTTGCATTTCACAAGTATCATTATGCCGCCGAACAGGAACACCAATCCGACGTACTTGGAGAACAGTGTGGTTATGTTGCCGACACGTGCGGTGAGCACGGTCGTCAGTGTTTCTTTGTTCCTTATGTGTATGATCTCATGTGCCAATACACCTTTCAGTTCATCCTGGTTTAGTAACTCCAATAGGGAATCGTTCACGATGATCACTGTATCTCTTCCGAGGCCGCAGGCGTACGCGTTCGGGTCTTTTGATTTCTTCACGAACACGTACGGTGTCTTTATTTTCGCTTTTTCAGCCAATTCTTTCACAGTGTCCTTCAGCTGAGGATATTCATCCTCCTGCTGTTTGGCACCTCTGATGGCGGATCTCACATGACTGTGCACCGATAATGTCGAATAAAGGAGTGCGATGACCGCGACCGCCAGCATTATCAGCAGTCCGTAATACCAGCGGAATTCCGGAACGAAGATGTTCACGATCAGACCGATGATGATACCTATCACGCCGTAGACTATGATGCACATCGCGAACAGTGCGATCGTACCTGAGTTTACAGATCTCTTGTGAGAGGTATCCTTCGTCATATACTGATATCATATCATGTATCGTGTATAAAGTTGAGCATTCAAGCATATTCTATTTCGGAAATTTATGTCAACTGACGCGGATTTACGACAATATATAAACATATGCATATGCTAGACATCTCTCTCGCAGAAACAGAATCTTCGTAAAAAATGACATGCAGTATGAAAAATATGATAAACCGTAATACTATGACATAACATGGACAATGTATCAAGGATAAGCATCTCATTGGAGCCTGAACTCCTGGAAAGATTCGATGCATCCATCTCGAAGAAAGGATATGCTACAAGATCCGAAGCCATCAGGGATCTCGTGAGGGATTCCCTTGCGGAGAACGAATGGAAGCACAGCGAGGAGGTGATGACCGGTACGCTGATCACTGTTTATGATGAATCAGCGAAGGACATTCTGAACAAATTATCCATAGTGATGAACAGACACCGCAATCTCATCCTCACAAGAACGACGGTGTCACTGAGCGACCGCAACAGGATGATGGTTACCATCGTCGACGGGAGATTATGCGAATTGAAGGGATTGGCCGAGGATATAACATCTGTGAAAGGTGTGCTGAGAGGGAAGATCACGATGGTCTCGCCGAACACATGCAATATGCACCACATCGGCCTCAGAGAATGATATTAATCCCTCATGCGATACATATGACGATGGATCTGTTCGAGAACACCAGAAAGGAGATCCTGAAGAAGGAGGCACCTTTAGCGAACCGCATGAGACCTCTTACCTTGGACGAAGTCGTGGGGCAGGAGCACATTCTCGGTGAGGACAAACTCCTTTACCGTTCCATCAAGGCCGACAGGATGGGTTCGCTGATATTCTACGGGCCTCCAGGCACCGGTAAGACAACATTGGCGCAGGTCATTGCAAACACGACGAAGGCCGAGTTCAGGGAGATGAACGCCACATGTGCCGGCAAGAAGGATATGGAGGACGCCGTCAAACGTGCCAAGGACATTCTGGGAATGGAAGGCCGCAGGACCATACTTTTCATAGACGAGATACACCGTTTCAACAAGGGACAGCAGGATTACCTCCTTCCTTTCGTGGAGAACGGAACTATAAAGCTGATAGGTGCTACAACTGAGAACCCGTATTTCGAAGTGAATCGTGCTTTGATCTCGCGTTCCACGATATATGAACTCAGGCCTCTGACTAAAGACAATGTCATTGTAATCCTCAGAAGGGCATTGTCCGATAAAGAAAGAGGATTGGGAAATCTGAAGATAAGGGTCGATGATGATGCCGTTGAATTTTTAGCAGATGTATGCAACGGGGATGCCAGAGCGGCATTGAATGCCTTGGAGATTGCTTCCCTCACGACAGAAGAGAACGATGACGGCGAGATCCACATCAATATCGATACAGCGGCATCCTGCATCCAGAAAAGAGTGCTGGGTTACGACAAGGACGGCGACAATCATTATGATACAGTGTCGGCATTCATCAAGAGCATGAGGGGTTCAGATCCTGATGCCGCGATATACTATCTTGCAAGGATGCTCTATGCGGGAGAGGATGTGAAGTTCATCGCCAGGCGCATAGTTATCTGCGCATCTGAGGATGTAGGCAATGCGGATCCGCAGGCATTGATCGTAGCTGAATCCGCCGCACAGGCCGTCGAACGCATTGGTATGCCTGAATCAAGGATAATATTGGCACAGGCTGCAGCATATGTGGCATGTGCTCCGAAGAGCAATTCATCCATCATTGCGATAGACGATGCTCTTAATGCGGTCAGGAATGAGATCCCGGGCAACATCCCGCCGTATCTCAAGGATGCGCATTACAGCGGGGCGAAGGAACTGGGGCACGGATTGGATTACAAATATCCCCATAATTTTGACAATAATTATGTTGAACAGCAGTATCTCCCTGATGAACTGAAGGACAGGAAGTTCTATATCCTGTCCGACAACGGCTATGAGAAAGCGATAAAGAACTGGTTCAAAAGGATCGGGAAGATCAATTGACAGGTGTCTCTTTCACGATGTCGATGATCGCTTCAGTGAACTCATCCAGATCAAGATTCCCACCTGTATCCTTCATACGGATGTTCCTTTTGTAGGCTGAACGTACCGCTTCATACAACACCTGGGATTCTTTGCGCATATCCATCTTCATGAGCATCCATGATGCTGACAGCAGTTCCGCTGTCGGATTCGCACTTTTGGTACCGACCTTCCTCAGCAACGGACTGTGGAACGGTTTGAATATCCCTCTTCTGTCATTGACGATCGCAGTAGGCATCAGATGCGCACCTCCGATCAATGCTGCGGCCTCCTCCGAAAGGATGTCGCATGCAGGATTCCTTCCGACGATCATCTCATATCTTCTGGGTTCCATGATTAGATACGATGCGATCTCGTTCACATTCTCGATATCCACCTGGAATGGAGCACCGCTCATAACCTCTTTGAATATCCTTCCGAACATCTTGTCCGTTTCTTTGTAATGGACCAGGTCCTGCATGCATGTGACTTTGTTGTACCTGTTCTTTTCCAGCTGATTCCTGATGGTCTCAAGGAATCTTCTGACAGAGGAATAATCCAGTCTCCTTGTGAGCGTTATCCCATCGGAATCCTCGCTCTCGGATACATCCAATGATAGATCCTCATATTCAGTGGCGAATGTGGTGCTGATGTCTATTATTCCCATATCAGGAACCAATCTTTCCACCGGCCTGATGTCCACATGCAGATCCATCCTTCTTGCGATGGTGTCGACTGGATTCTTGAAGAATCTGTCCTCATTAGGAGGTACGGTTATAGTGCCGACAAGAACGGAATCGCATCTGTCGATGATCTCCAGCGAATCAGGTTCCAGACTGTTGCCAGTCTCCTTGTAGTAATCATACCCTCCTTTAAGATACGTGAATTCGATCTCATCTGTGATGGTATCGATCGCGGATATCGCCGAAGCGACGACCTCCGGACCCACTCCGTCCCCCGGTATGACGACTACTCTCTTCATATGTTTACAACCTGTCCTCTACAGCGGCCATGATGAGCGGGAGGTTGATGGTGGCATCTCCTTCCACGGTCATCTTCTTCGCATTCGGTTTGACCTTACCCCATGAGACCGCTTCTCTGATCTGAGCACCTGACAGCGAACCGTCGTATTCCTGGGCGGTTGTGAGATATATCGCATAATCCAGACCGCCGCGGAACTGGTTCCACCATATGACGTGGTGTTTGGAGATGCCTCCTCCGATGATGATGGCGCCTGTGTTCTTAGCCTCATCCGTCAGTTCACTGAGCATCTGTTCGTCCGCGAAGAGATCGATCCTTAATTTTCTGTGCATCTGATAGTACATCCAGAGCTGACATCCGAATGAACCGTCTGTGATCCCGGGAACGAAGACCGGGACATTGTGTTTATGACATTGATACAGAAGGGAATCCTCATCCTTGAGCCTTGCACCCACCTGATCGATAATCTCATGTGTTGAAAGCGAGAGAGTGTCTTTGAAGATCTCATCGAACATCGGGAGGAGGTTGTCCTCAAGGACCAATCCGTAACATTCGTCGGGGACGAGGACGTTTCCGAGTCTGCTTATCCCGTTCTCCCTGAGTTTAGCATCATCCATCATGAACTCTCCCTTGTAGTAGGATGCCCATGTCCTTGACAGGTCGTGATCCAATGTTCCGCATGTTGTTATTATGAGGTCGATGTGACCGTTCTTCACCATATCCACGATGACACCGCGTGTTCCTGTGGACATGATACAGGCCGGGAATGAGAGTATACGGAGGCAGTCCTTCTTCTTGAACATCTTCTCTACGATGTCGGCTGCATCTGCAAGCTTCTGTGATGTGAATCCGCCTGAGTTACTCATCATTTTGACGAGTTCGTTAGCCGTCATTCCTTTTTTGATTTTGATATCCTTGACTGCGACGAGTTTCTTTCCGTTCAATGTTATTCCCATTGTCTCAACTCTTAATATCTCCAACACTTCAGAACGAGTAGATAAATGTTCCATTCATACATTTTCGGAATCTGGTACTTCATTTAGTTCTCTGTTCTGAAAGTATCCTCTCAACAGATGCCCTCGTCTCGTCGAATGAACCACTGTTATCGACAATGTGCCAGGAGTCAGAAATCATCATCATTTTGTCACGTGTTTTTGTGAGTTCTTCAAGGGACTCGAATATCTCCAACGCTTCGCCTCTGGATCTGATCCTTTCAAGTGCCACCTCAGGCCTTATGTCGACGAAGATCTTCACATCAGGTACAGGCAGAACGATCTCTATGACTTTGTATCCTATCTTGATCAATGACTTGGGAAGATATGCGGCGGCCATACTGTATCTGACGAAGATGACATCATCATACTCCTTGCGGTGTTTTCTCTTATTTCTTAATGACTTCAGGACATCCAGGATATAGAACACTGTGGCCTTCAGTTTATTGAGTTTTGAACTTTTGCCGTGAAGATATTTCGATGCAAGATATCCGCATCTGTTCTCCGTGTTGGGATGTGTGATCACGAGTACTCTCCTGTTCTTATCCTTGAGATGCTCCTCAATGATTGTGCCAACACTAGATTTGCCGGAACCGTCTGTACCTTCTACGGCATACCACGTCATTGTTACGGCATATTATCCACGATATTAAGTACATTCGAATCTTACATCACGACAATGATGATATTGGAGCGCAATTGCAGATATCCTGAACTTCTCGACAGGGTGAAGGGAAAGAAGGTCCTGATTTGGACATGCAATACGTGTGCTCGTTTATGCAACAGAATGGGCGGTGATGAGTCAGCATCAGAACTCGCAGAACATCTGAAGGATGACGGAGCGGATGTTGTCGGTGTTTTATCTGCATCAGCATCATGTCTGATGAGATCAGTCATCAAAAGAAAAGACCTCATTAAAGATGTGCCAGACGTAATCATATCATTAACGTGCAACATGGGTGCACGCAATGTCAGGGAAGCATTTGGATATGATGTCATCGAACCGTTCACGACCCTTGGCTACGGATACCTTGATGAGAACGGTGTCCCGCATCTTCCGAATGGCGATGAGCCATCAGATATGTCAGCGCCGTTCTTCTGATGTTTGGTCCATCAGTTCATTTAAATATAACTTTTAAATATTAAGCGCCAGCAATTAAAGGAGCTAACTCAAATGATTGAATTCACATCAGAGAATCTCTTGTGGATGATCCCAGTCGCAGCAGTTATAGCCCTTATTGTCGCATTTGTCTTCTTCAGGCAGATCTTCTCGAAAGACAAGGGAACACCTGAGATGCAGGCAATATCCGACAAGATTGAGGAAGGTGCAATGGCCTACCTCAAAAGGCAGTACAAGACGATTGTGATCATCGCAGTGATTATAGCAGTCATTATAGCATTGGTTGGACTCGTTCCGGACTTTGAGAACTATCTCAACTACAAAGTTGCGATCGCATTCGTTATCGGTGCGGCCTGTTCGATTCTTTCAGGTTACATCGGAATGAAGGTCTCGGTCAATTCCAACATCAGGACAGCGGCAGCAGCGAAACGTTCACTCGGTGAAGCATTCTCCACATCATTCCGCGGAGGAGCAATCTCGGGTATCGCAGTATCTGTTCTCTCACTCGCAGGACTTTTCATCGTTTTCATCGTGTACAACGCATGGTGTGACGGTGACATGACAGCAACACTCCACTCAGTTGTCGGATACGCATTCGGTGCATCAATGGCAGCATTGTTCGCACAGCTCGGAGGAGGTATCTATACAAAGGCAGCAGATGTCGGTGCTGATCTCGTCGGAAAGGTCGAGGCAGGTATCCCTGAGGATGACCCAAGGAATCCAGCTGTCATTGCAGACCTCGTAGGAGACAACGTCGGAGACTGTGCAGGACGTGGAGCAGACATCTTCGAATCCACAGCAGCCGAGATCATCGGTTCGATGGTCATCGGTCTCGCAGTCGTCAAACTGTTCGAAGCGGGAATCATATCTGAGAATTTCATCTTCCTTCCACTTGTCATCATGGCATTCGGACTCATCGCTTCACTCATTGGAATATTCTGTGTCCGTCTGAAGGATGAGAACGGCGATGTCATCAAAGCACTCAACATCGGATATTACGTGACAATGGCTTTGGTCATCGCGACAATGATATTCTCATGTTACTGGCTTCTCAAAGACGAAGCAATCATCGACGGAAGATGGTGGTTCTTTGCCATCGCAGGTGTCGTCGGTATCGCACTCGGTCTCGTCGTTGTGTATGTGACACAGTACTACACAGGCGACCACAAACCAGTCAAGACGATCGCACAGCAGTCCGAATCAGGACCTGCAACTAACGTCATCATGGGACTTTCAGTCGGTCTTGAGTCGACAGTCATTCCAGTTGTGTGTATCGCAATCGCAATCATCGTCACATTCCTTCTGGGATTCTTCGCATTCAAGGACGGATTCATCGGAGTCACGGACGGAGCGATGACAATGGGACTTTACGGTACAGCTATCGCGACGGTCTCGATGCTCGCATCATCTGCATTCATCCTTGCAGAGGATACATTCGGACCTATCACTGATAACGCAGGCGGTATCGCAGAAATGTCAAACCAGCCTGAGGAAGTCAGGAACAGGACGGATAAGTTGGATTCAGTCGGTAACACCACGAAAGCTCTCACAAAAGGATATGCAATGTCCTCAGCTGCACTTGCGGCATTCCTGCTCTTCGCAGCATTCTTCGAAATCGTTGCAGAACACAACGGTTCAACCATCATCGATGAGATGAGCAAAGTCATCCTCGGTAACCCGTTGATCTTCGTCGGAGGACTCATCGGAGCAGTTCTTGTGTTCTTCTTCGCATCGCTTGCAATCCGTTCAGTCGGTACAGCTGCAGGCGAGATGGTCCAGGAAGTCCGTGAACAGTTCAAGGACGGAAAGATCATGGCCGGAGAGAAACAGCCTGAGTACGGCAGATGTGTCGATATCGCAACAAGATCCGCTCTCAAGCAGATGGTCGTTCCGGCATTGCTGCCGATCGTGGTCCCCATCGTATTCGGTCTTGCGTACAGGTACCTCCTTCCTACGGAGTTCCAGTACATCTCACCGTATGCGGTCGGAGGACTCATAATGGTTGCAACGATAGTCGGTATCCTCATGGCCAACTTCCTCAACAACGGAGGAGGAGCTTGGGATAACGCCAAGAAGTACATCGAAGAAGGTAACCACGGTGGAAAGAAATCACCGGCACATGCGGCAGCAGTCGTCGGTGACACTGTCGGTGATCCGTTCAAGGATACAGCCGGACCTTCGATCCACGTTCTTGTCAAACTCCTGTCGACCATCTGTTTGGTCACAGCAGTTCTGTACCTTTGAAACTGAACAGGGGGACTCCCCCTGTTCTCCTTAGAATACAACCATTATGATGTTCAAGGCGTTGTATTTTTCATGAAAAGAATGTTGTATGGAGAAATGACCTTCTATCACATTGGATTTTGGTTACGTGTTTTATACACGGACGACAATCCATCCATAACACGTGACTTCGACACAAAACCCTTTTGAATTGTAATTTTCTGAATAAAATCTATAGCCCACGCTAATTCATGCTGTTTTTTTGCGTTTGACCTGAATGCAACGTCGCCAATAATTATATAGGAATTATAATTATCAGCTTTGCTGATAATATATATTCCTATATAAAAAACTTGGATGCACAAAATGTATGGGGCGAAGGCATTGAGACTTAAGGTACAGGAGAAGATGAAAATCCAACATAAAGCGACGGAATACGAAGGGGTTCCCGCATCAAATGCATTAGGAATGGCGTTGTTTGAATCGTCAGGCATGAGAAATCTCATCGACAAAGAATGCAATTACGATCCGGAGAAAAGGATTCTTTCTCCGGGAATGGTTGTCAAGGCCCTTATCGGCCCGACCTTCAACATAACCCATAAATTTCCACTCAACAAAGTAGAGACTGCTTATTCTTCCACACCCACCGACAGATTGTTCGGTGAAGGTGTTGCAAAGGATGATTTTTATGACAACGCACTTGCGAGAGGACTTGACACATTGTTCAATGCGAATTTGGAAAAACTCTTCACGAAATGTTCTGAACTTGCAATGAAGAGATTCGGTTTTGAATCGAATATTTTACATATGGATTCCACCGACGTTTCTTTTTGGGGTATCGAACACTTACCTGACAAGGAAGGCGCGGCCGTTCCGAAACAGAACGGCCATCCGAAGGACCACAGGTACGAATTGTTGCAATACGAATTGCAGATTGTAACTGATTCTAACAGGATCTTGCGATACATTAAACCGTATTCGGGAAATGTTCCCGATTCCGTAATGGACAGGAATACGATTGAAGATTTCGGAAGGATATTCACTGATGACGAACGCAGGAAGATGATCGTTGTAGCAGATTGCAAACTGGCGACTGCCGACAATATCATCCGAATGTCTGAACTCGGGATAAAATTCGTATCAAAATGCGCTGCGAATTTTGTCGGCAGATATGCCGACAAAGTCACTGAGGTATTCGTTTCAAATCCGACACACCCATATGGAAGTGACGGATGCATGTCAGAATTTGAGTTCGATGTCGCTCTTGACAAATCCCATACGGAAAAGCTCAGATTTGTGGCATTCAGGGAAGAGAAAAATGTGAAAGAGAAAGAGGAGAAATTGAAAGATTTCTACCAGGAAAAATGCATCAAGATGTGTGAATTGTTCGATTCGGAGAAATTCATTGATTATGAACAGGCATTGGAATTCATCAGAAGAATCGAAATCAAGAAGGACACTCCGATCAAAGTAGAATTCAACGAACCTGTTTTATCCAAAAATATCGACCTTCACGGACTGCCGATGTGGATACTGGATTACAAGATATTCATATCCGATAGACTCATTCGTAAAATTGCCGAGAAAAACGCTACAGTCGTTATCGTGACCAATCTCCTAAAACCGAAACAGAATGTGGAAAATGCAGTCAAAACATATTCAGATGTGGAAATAGTGAGTTTGTACAACCAGGAATACAAAGTCGAGCAGTCGTTCAGATTCATGAAATCTGGAATTGGTATGAATTCGATTTTCTTGCAGACGCCTTCGAGAGAGAATGCTATGATGTTCGTCATATCTATTGCAGTTCTTGTTACGAATATCGCGGATGCGATATTTAGACGCGAAAAAATGATGCTCAATAAAAAGACGATGACCATGTACAATCTGGCTTATCATATCCAAACAACGATAGTCCATTATTCCCGCAATGACAACACCCTCAGTCTCAAAGGACCTTCTGAGGTTACAGATAGCTACTTCAAAATCACTGACGCACTGCAGATCAATCCACAATATCTGTTAGGTTACATAAGCGAATGAATCTATGAAATAGTTGATTTCGCAACACATCAGCGTTAGCTATCCGCTTTTGCCCGACATCATCACAATATGTCGAAGTCACGGATGTGGTCATCGATATCACTCATTGTTTCGGATAATCATATAGAATAAAGATCAATACTTTACTTCCAAACTTATGATTTCGCCCTTCGAGTTGTATGCTTTCCAACTCGTTCTGTCATAAGGCTGACATGTGATGAAATGCACACCGCCCATATTGGAAAAGAAGGTAAGATCGGCCTCTGAGGCCTGATTGCTGTAGCCCGGATGGGAATGTACCGTACCTGCGAGATCATAGTCTATAGGCGACATCCATTCGCTCAGAAAACTGTGTTCATCACCGAACACCGTACCAGGAAGCATGACCATCTCATTGATCACGCCGTCCTCCTGCCTCAGCATGCACAAAAATTCATTCGGATAGCATGATTTCGCGGATTCGTTGAATCCGTCGATCAGATCCACATCTACGGCGTATATCTTCTTCAAAGCGAATCACCGAGCTTATTCCTGAAACGTGAATAAAAATCCGTCTCGAACATTATGAACGAGGCAGTCCTGGGAGATCTTGTGAGAACGATCTTCGATCCTCCGGGGACATTGATCTCCTTCTGTCCGTCGATGACGAGGATGCATCCTTTATCAAGGACCGCTTCGACCGTCACCTTGACCGATGTGGGAATGACCATCGGTCCGAATGATGGTTGGAAGGCTGCCATGGGCATCAGCACCCAAGCATCCACGCCGTGATCCATTATCGGTCCGCCGAGACTTCTGACATATGATGTGGAACCTATCGGTGTTGAGAGAAGTATCCCGTCCGCACGTACGTCTGTCGTGAGAAGATCGTTGACATAGATTTTGAAACGTCTTATCTTAGCAACGGAATCGGAATGGATGACCACTTCGTTCAGTGCCTCACCCAAGGTCTTTCCTTTGTATGTGACCATGATCTTCGGCCTGTCATGTATCGTGTATTCCCCTCTGATCAGTCTCGCAATGCCTTCTTCCAAATTATCAGATTGTATCTCCGTGAGGAATCCCACTCCGCCTGCATTGATTGCGAAAATAGGCTTATCCACATTATGGAGCGCACGCAATATGGTGCCGTCCCCTCCGATGGTGATGATCGCATCCACTTTCATCTTCGATACGTCACACCCTTCGATCCCTATCGCCTCCGCGATAGCAGTGTCAAGAACGATATTCTGCCCTTTCATGAGCTTCATGACCCTCTTCGTCACATCTACGGCATTGGGAAGACTCATGTTCGCATAGATACCGTATCTGATCTCTCCGTCATCCCTCAGGACCAGATTCCCGTTCATGACGAAATCGAATACCTCTCTGTTCGCCACCGCAAGGAAATTAGCCCTCTCCAGAATGTCAAATGGCATATCCAGGGGCACACCGTTCATTGTGTATATCTCTCCGCCGGCTTCCCTCAGTATGAGCGAACTTGCCGCGATATCTACCAGACGAGTGGATCTGTTATGTACTTCGGAATTGAGAAGATAACCATCCATGGCGCCCATGGCGACCATCGCCATCTCCAATGATGTGCATCCGAACGATCTTGTGGATTTGATCCTCTTCGAGACCTCGAAGGACTGCTCACTTGCTCCGCGCCCGAGATAGATGGAAAGTTTGGCCTTCTTCGGATCGAATTTCTTCGATGTTCTAATCTTCTTACCGTTATGAAATGCACCCTTGCCCTTCTCGGCAGTGAACTCCTCACCTGTGGCGAGATTCCTGATGTATGCCGTATGGATATCCGATAACGAACTCCTTCCGATGGCCATCGATATCGTGTACATCGGTATGCCTTCAATGGAATTCGTCGTACCGTCTATCGGGTCGAGCACGAGAGTCTCTTTCGCTTTGTTATCAATGAATCCGATCTCCTCACTCAGAATGTTGAGCTTCAGCTTATTCCTCCTAATATAATCCAGAACTATATTCTCGGCTGAGATGTCTATCGCGGAGGTCGGAGTACCGTCCGCTCCCGTACATACTTCATCGCCTCTTTCCCTGCCGAACTTCAGGGCTTTTATCCCCTCTTCGACCTCTTCGGCGATTTCTCTGAGTGTATCGATCATCAATCATATCAGAGCAATCCACCTATAATAGATGATTGCAATCGAATAGACTATTACGTCGTGCGCCTATCCCTGTCATATGGAACCGTCCAAGACAGCGAACGGGGTCTTCACGGAAAGGAAGAACCTATACACGGTATCACGCAATCCGGGTGTGAGGGTGTACGGCGAACGTCTCGTTTCCATCCACGGCATCGAATACAGAGAATGGATGCCAAACAGGAGCAAGCTTGCAGCCTACCTCATGTGTGGCGGAAGATCGTTCCCGTTCAATGATGACTCCGATGTCCTGTACCTGGGTGCGGCAAGCGGTACCACCTCGTCACATGTATCGGATATCGTGAAGAACGGCAAGGTATATTGTGTCGAGTTCGCACCCAGATCGTTCAGGGATCTTGTTAAGACGGCGGACGGCAGGAACAATATGTTCCCCATTCTGGGAGATGCCACCAATCCGGAGGAATATGCATTCGCTGTTGAGAATGTTGACATCGTCTATGAGGATGTGGCACAGAAGAGACAAGCTGACATCCTGGTTGACAACATGGAGCGTTTCAACGCAAGATTCGGCATGGTCAGCGTCAAGGCGCGTTCTGAGGACGTTACAGCAAAACCTGAAGAGATATTCATAATGACCCAGAAACATCTTAGAGAAAGAGGATGCAAAATCATCGATGCTGTGATGCTTGAACCGTATGAAAAGGATCACATGATGATTGTTGTTGAAAAATGCAGGACTGTGTATTCAATCGCATTCAGGGACGGCAGGTTCATGATGGTCTACAATCCTAAACGCAAAGGATGGGAAATGCCGGGCGGAAAAATAGAGCCAAACGAGTCTGTTGAAGATGCTGCCAAGAGAGAATTCTTAGAAGAATCAGGATATGATGTCACCGTGCTCGGAAAAAAGAACATCGGATACTGCGATGTATGTGCATGCGAACTCAATGACAAAGTCTCTGAAGGGGAGATGAAGGCTGAACTGTTCGATGCACTGCCTGATGATCTGGCATTCAGTACCGATGAGTATGAATCAGTCATCCCATGGGCAAAATCCATAGTGGGATAATTATAATACTGTGTGTCAATACTTGATTCATGGAATCAAAATATATTGTGTCAGCAATCGCAATAGTCTCTGTGATTGCCGTTATTCTTTCAGGTGTGGCACTCGGTGTCACACTTACAAAAGAGACCCCGACATCAGATCTGGATCAGGTCAAATACACCGTATTCATAGGAACGAACGCAGAAACTGAGGAAGAAGCCTACCAGACTCTTATTGACGTGACATTAGCATCTACTCAGAAATTCGATAATGGGTATTCAGCATTTGTTGTTACAGGGAGCACATTCGAAGGAGAGAAAGGACAGGTCATGAATACGTACTCAATAGCCATAATCTATGGGATGGTCACAGACGAAAAAGCTCTGAATAACTTCCTCGACTGGATCAAAGAGAATATGTCAGACCGCACAGATGTCATTCTGACGGAAAAGAGCTACGCATCCTACGACCTGTATATTCCGCCTGAGGCAATAACCTACTCCGTTTAAATATAAGTAATAAATAGGGGAATCTAGCCTCGCCGCCTAAAATTATTCAGAGGAATAAAATATGGCAAGAATGCACGCAAGAAGAAAAGGTACATCATGCTCGAAACGCCCGATGCTCACCGAGAACCCGGCATGGGTCACAATCTCTGCCACCGAGATTGAGGACATCGTTGTCAAAATGGCAAAAGACGGTAACGTCTCAGCCAAGATCGGTCTCGTATTGAGGGATCAATACGGAGTTCCGGACGTTAAGCTCGCAACAGGTAAAACAGTCACACAGATCATGAAGGAAAAAGGTGTCTCACCTGCACTTCCGGAGGATCTCTCTAACCTGATGAGAAGAGCAATCGATCTTAATGTTCACCTTAAAGAGAACAGAGGAGATGCTTCCAACAGGAGAGGTCTTTTGCTTATCGAAGCAAGGATCAGAAGGCTCGAACGCTACTACAAGAAGAACGGCGTTCTTCCACAGGATTGGAAATATTCAATCGATACTGCGGAGCTTATGCTCAAGTGAGGAAACATGGACGGAAACGTCCTTCCTTCCAAACTCATTACCCGTTTATCATACGCTGCGGACATCGTCCGCAGCCATGATTACATTCAAGTTTACACACATTATGATGCCGACGGTCTTTCATCGGCAGGCATCTTGGCCAAAACACTTCTGAGGGCCAAGAAGGAATTTAAGATCACAACGTTCACCACACTTGACGAAGATACGATGCAGATCATCAGAGATGATGCGTCGGATTGCATGATCATCGCGGATCTCGGAGCATCATACATCAAGGAATTGGAAGAACTGGGTAAAGACATCGTCGTCCTGGATCACCATACATTGAGAGACGATTCCGAGAAGATCGCTTATGTTAATCCGCATCTGTATGGTATAGACGGCATGGACGGTGCATGCGGCGGTACGATGTCATTACTGTTCTCAGTGACATACGATGAGAAGAACTGGGATCTGGTGCAGATTGCATTCGGCGGTATAGCCGGTGACAAGCAGCATTTGAATGGATTGACCGGTTTCAACACATACCTTCTGAAAGAAGGAGAAAAGAGAGGATTCATCAAAATTACGCCGGGTTCCACTATCCCCATCGGACCGTTGGTGCAATCATTGTATTCATCGACAGAACCGTATATCAGAGGGATCTCAGGGAGACAGGATGCTGTCCTTCAACTGCTGAAAGAAGCGAACATATCGCCTGATTCACATTACGTCACACTTACAGAAGATGAGAGGAGAAAACTGTCATCGCTCATTTCAATAAAGCTTGCAAAACAGGGTGTCACAGTAGAAACCATGGGCAAACTGATGAGAACCAGATATTTCCTCAAAGATTGGAACATGGACGCAGAAGCATTCGCAGAATTACTGGATGCATGCGGACGTCTGAAGGTACAGGGAACAGGCATAGGGATGTGCCTGGGTTCTGAAGAGGATCTTCTGAAGGCCAACGGACTCAGAAGTGAATACAATAAGAACATCCTTGATGCGATTACAGCATTAGATAACAAGGGATTGAGTCAGATGGAACACATCCAATATCTGGATTCCAGTGAGACCGGATTCACAGGAGTGCTGTGCGGGATATCTATGCTTTATTTCGCAGATCCGAACAAACCAGTGATAGGCATCAATACATCAGAGGAGAAGATCAAACTCTCGGCCAGAGCAACGAATTCACTTTTGGATAAGGGCGTGGATCTGGCTTCAGCATTGGATCTTTCAACAAAATCCGTCGGCGGAGAAGGCGGAGGCCACAGGATCGCAAGCGGCGGATCGATCCCTCAAGGTGCTGAAAATGAATTCCTGAAGAATCTTGATGATATTATCGGAAGTCAGCTCAGGTCCTCCAAGTGACATTCACTTCATCCGTTCTGAATCTCTGTTCTACGACCGTATCTTCCAACGACATCCTTGTTCCGGAAGAATACATCAGATTTCCGAGCCATGCGATCATCGCACCGTTGTCGACACATAACTTCCTGTCAGGTACGAACATCTCAGCTCCGCGTTCCTCAGCCATCTCCTTCACCATTTCTCTGAGACGGCTGTTCTGAGATACTCCTCCTCCGAGCAGGACCTCATCCTTCCCTATATGTGCCATTGCTCTTTCGGTAACTTCAGTGAGCATTCCGAAACATGTTTCCTGAACTGAAAAAGCGATATCCTCCAAACGATGACCTTTCTTCTGAAGATTAACGGCTGCGGTCATTATCCCGGAGAATGAGATGTCCATCCCTTTTACTGAATACGGAAGTTCCAACAGCTTCTTTCCTTCTTTGGCCAATTTTTCGATCATCGGGCCTGCATAATATCCCAATCCGAGCTCTCTGCCTAATTTGTCGAACATATTTCCTACGCCGACATCCAGTGTCTCTCCGAAAATACGATATTTGCCATTAGCGAAAGCTATGATCTGAGTATTGCCTCCTGATGCATACAGTAACGCAGGATCGGTGCATCCTGTAGTGGCTCTTCCGATCTCCACATGTGCGACACAGTGATTCACTCCGATTATCGGCTTATCGAGAACAAGCGATAATGATCTTGCAACTGTCGCAGCAACTCTCAGACAAGGTCCCAATCCAGGGCCTTTTGAGAATGCGACAACATCGATATCCTTCAATGTTATTCCTGCTTCTTCCACTGCTTTTACTATCAAAGGTGTGACCACATCAGCATGATGATTCGCTGCCTCTCTCGGATGCAATCCTCCCTCCGGAGGCCTGTACATGTCGAGAACATTGGCGATGACCTTCCTGTCACTGTCAACTATCCCCACGCCCAGCGTGTGTGCGGTCCCTTCAATGCCGATTGTTATCATTTCAGGCACTCAATCAGTTAATAGATTAATATCCTATCTCGACATACGATGCAAAGAGGAGAATATGTTCGACAAAGAAGGATACGAAATCGGCATTCCGATGACAGGCTACTTGTTATCGGTCATCTTCCTGTTGCTTCTGGGATTCTTCTACATCGGCAATGATATAGACATCTCTGATATTTTTACAAACGGAGCCGCATATATCATCGCACTTGTCGGAATATTACTGCTGATAACAGGATATCTGTGCCTTAAGAACTCATATCTCCTGGACGGAATGTCATTCATCCTTACTGCGATAGTTGCGATCTGTATCGCCATAGAGAACATGAGGACTGATCCCGTGAAGATCCTCGGCGGCATCGTACAGATAGTCATGGCAGTAGCATTCATCCTTGTAGCCTATCTGGCATATATGTCGAATGAGGATCATCTGGCGATCGCGAATGTTCTTTGGGCGGTGATAATGATCCTTTCACTTCCGATCATAACCGATAACGCATCATTCATCTTTATCATATGCGGAATTGTTGCGATTATCAACGCGATTCTGGAAGCATATATGTGCCGTTCCGATTGGCAGATGCTCAACGAGATGAATGCCAATTATGAAGGAAGACTCACTCTGAGAAAGAAGAAACAGTAACAGCCAGATGATGTTTCATCCACCATTGTGTGACAATAATCTATATTAACAATGATTGTATCATTGGCATCATTGGGCCCATGGTCTAGGGGTTATGACGTCACATTGACATTGTGGAGGTCGCCGGTTCAAATCCGGCTGGGCCCACCATACCGTTGCATTATAATGAGAGTTCTGTTCCATTTAGAGTGGTGTTTTATATACTTAGAAACAAATCGATAACCTAGGAGGTATTATTGATGGGACCTATTATAGTGGCCGTAATCATTCCGCAGTTGATGCAGGCATTTTTATGAAAATTATTACATTAAAATGGGAGCTTACAGCCCAAATAATTGCCTAATATCGTCTGTATTTACATAGCTATCGCTCAAAATAGTATTGAAATCGCATTGATTTGTGCCGTTTTCGTCGGCTTCGACACGACCTTTCCGGATCGG
>JAZRYJ010000085.1:0-3164 GCA_045600635.1 Candidatus Methanarcanum sp. | reverse complement strand
TAAAAAGAGCGATGGCAGAGCCTATCTTCTCCCGCAGGCCGACGCAGTCGGCCGAGGATTTCAAAGTGTGAGCGCAGCGAACACTTTGATATAAAGACCGAAAGTCCTTTTATACTACCCCATAAAAACTAACAGCGCCTTATTATTTAAATATTTAAATATCTTACGGCAATTTCAAGTATAATTTTACTGAATTTTCAAGTAAAATTTTACGGTAATTTCAAGTAAAATTTTACGGTATTTTCAAGTATAACTTTGCAGTGATTTCAAGCATTACTTTTCAACTTTTCACTTTATGTCGTAAGCAATTTCATTAAAGAAGGAGGCATCACCTTCCTTATTTTTCATACCAATTTCCTCATCACTGTTGACCGTACACCGTATCCGCATGATTCGTAGAATCTCTTCGCAACATCATTCTCATTGCCGACATTCAATGTAAGATACAGGTATCCTTTCTCCTTGCACCAGAGTTCTGCGGATTCTAACATTTTCCTTCCCAAACCCTTTCTTCTGAATTCCGGTGCGACATAGATCCCCAGAACATATCCTGTATCTTCGCATGTGAACTGGTCATTGGATCTGCCCAGCCACAGCAATCCTGCTTTGCTGTTATTATACATCAATGCGAACGCTTCGTTCTCTGCATCATCAAGATTCTTTGAAACAATCATAAGTATGTTATCGATCCAGAGATCGGACAGTTCTTTTTCTTTCGCATCCACTGACAGCAGTATCGTTTCCTTGATGCAATCCAGAATGAACTCTTTGTCATACACTCTGATCAATTCGAATCCGTCTTCTGCGAAAGGGATGCGATCCATGATCATACCGAATGTCATTGCCGTAATTAAGTATCGTTGTTTTTTCAAAGGAAGGAAAAAAAGTAAAATGTTTGGGACTGCAGATTTTTGCATCTGCAGTCTTTATGATCATCAGATATCGTATACCGTCACGCCATCGACTTTCACTGTGATGCTCTGATCACACGTTGTTCCGCCGTGGTCGTAATATATGCTTTCCAACGGATAGAGAGATACTCCGTTACCGATGATATCATCGCAACCATCACCTGTGACGTAGAGCGTGAATCTCGGTTCATGCTTTGCGGTGATCGTCTGGACACTGGAATTACCGGCATAGATCGTACCTGATTTCAATTCGACCTGACGCTCATTGACGTAATTTCCGTTCTCATCGATTTTGTCGAATGTGTAGTACACCAATTTGTTATGGGATGCGAATGCACCGCTGAAATCATAACTGAATTCAATCTCCTGTGTTATGGTAACGATCTTCTCGTTGTATTCAGCCGTGCTCTGGCAGTGTGCAGTGGCTCCGGTGTCTATGAACGAAGTCACATACTGGAGCGGGACACTGTTGGTTATGCTCTCAGGAGTAGGTATGCAATTGTTGACGTATTTTTTCACTTCATTGATGCTGTTTTTCGGAACAGGTACGCCGCTCGGTCCGCCGTTAACCCAGACATCGATCTTACAGTTGTTCACGATCTCTTTGTATTCGTTGGAGAGACTTTCTGTTGTTCCGCAGATCGCTGCTGAGATCGCAGAATTGACATCATCGCTCGATTCATTTGATGTTACTGACATCAGTACTTCGCACCCATATGCTACATAGCTGACGATGACACCCTGCTGGTGATCTTTTATGAAGGTGTTGATGTCTTTGACTGTAGTCTGAGGGCCGAAATAATCGCCGGGTTGGTTTTTCAGGCTGACAGATACCCCGTAGTAGATACACGAGTATTTTACAACGTATTTCGTTTCTGTGCCTTTGGAAACATAATCTGAGGATATGTTAAGATTGGCCAATTTCTCAGCTGTAACATTCAGTTCGACCTCAAGCTGTTTCTCGCTTTCAGCTTTTGTGTATGTGTATGTCATGTTGACTTCTTTTGTCGAACCGCTCTGTGACCATTCTTTGCATTTGGAGTCGATGGCGTTTTTCACATCTCCGTAGTTGGTAGGATTGACATCGAACACATTACTCGAGAGTCCCGGGAGATCTATGTTCAATGTGACGTTACTTCTGTCAGGCGACAGTACTCTTGTAGGGTTGTTATCTGCAAGATCGCTGTTTCCTTCAAGGATTGCACCGGGGTATGCTATTGAAGAGATACGGGAGGAGTTAGCCAATGTTCCGAATCCGTCCGTCTTTGCAGTCTGCAATACGTATTTGACTGTTACAGTCTGTGTATCATCGCCGTTGTATGTGTAGGGAAGTTGTGTGCATCCGCTGTGCATAACGATGTCTTTATCCGGGTCGTAATTTATGTTCTTCAGGTAAGAGTTGAGGCCATTGTTATCACCGGAGGTCTCAACCATCACTCCGGCCGGTATGAGTATGACAGGTATGACCATGACCGCTACCAGAGCGAGGCACACCATCTTTCTTATTCCATCCATGTTATCACCTTGTGCCGGCAGTCAGTTCGACTATGCTGAAATTACCGTTGCCGACATAGAATTCCGCAATATGTGTTCCGGCTTTTGTTGTCATTTCTTTACATTCTCCTGTCTGGTTGTCGCAAATATATTCGCCACTTTCCGTGAAGAATTTGTACACGTTTCCTGTGCTGTATCCGTAGAATGATTCCATGCAGATCAGTTCGCCTTTGTAATCGGGAACCGATTCCATTTTTCCGTCACGGAATACGGACAAATCACCGTTCATATCTTCGAAGAACAACAGGTTGTTGGTGCTGCCGATCAACGTTCTTCCTTCGAAGTTGCCTATGACCTTGCCTTCAGCATTGTAAATGCTGAAGTCCCCAAGTTCGGGAATCAATGTGAAGTATTTGTCACATTCTGTAGGCTGGATTAACGACAGCACACATTCGAAATGTTCTCCGGTTCCATCTACAATGAGTGTCATAGCCTCTACTTTCTCACCGGTATCGAAAGATACGGAAATAAGGTATTTTCCCGGCTGAGTCCCATTGAAACCCTAATGTAAACAATTTTCAATTTAATCTCTCGGTTTTTCTTTGTTTTTTCGTATTTTTCAAACGACCGAATTAAAAAGTAGCCTTTCGCTATTTAGGTTTAGACACAAAAACCAGAGGCGAAAGACCATGAAATACATAGGAATCGATGTACATAAACGCATATGCTCGGCATGTCTTATGGACGAGCATTACAAAA
>JAZRYJ010000084.1:0-18942 GCA_045600635.1 Candidatus Methanarcanum sp. | reverse complement strand
ACTTAATATATATTGGATAGCTTTGCTATCCAATTATAATTAAGTATTAATTATTAAAAACAAAAGAACGACAGGATCCGAAACGTGAGAAATGAAAGAAAAATCTCAAAAATTCAAAATGAGGGTTTCCTCAAAGCCTTGCAACCATAAAATGTAAAATCGCCTATTTCTGTAATGTCAGATCCAAATTCGACAGAAGTGAAATTGTCAAGCTCCATATTTTTTACAGATTTTACTTTAGAAAAAGGTCCCAATATGCCTGAACCATCTGTCCCTTTGCTTATTGTGAGTACTCCGTTGCTCACATCGTATGAATTACCATTGCCATCTACTTCATGCGAAGATGTTACATCAGCATCGTTCGCCCCCCCCCCTACAAATATGATTGCAAGGAAGGCTGCGACCATTGCCAACGCAAAGATTGCGCAGAATACAAACGACCGAATTAAAAAGTAGCCTTTCGCTATTTAGGTTTAGACACAAAAACCAGAGGCGAAAGACCATGAAATACATAGGAATCGATGTACATAAACGCATATGCTCGGCATGTCTTATGGACGAGCATTACAAAACGGAAAAAGAGCTTTTGAACGTGGAAACGACGGATGAGGGACTTTCCAAAATCGCCGAAATGGCAAGACCGGAGGATTGTTTCATTCTGATGGAAAACTCCACCCGCACGCACTACGTGGTGCGGTTTTTCAGAAAATCGGGATATTCGGTTTTCAGCGCCCAGGCCAAAGACCTCGTCAGGATAACGAAATCAGATGCAAAGACAGACAGGATCGATGCCAGGAAACTTGCCGAATATGCGAGAGAATACCGCATCTGGGAAGAAAGGAATTCACTGTCCGATGACTTTTTCGAGAAGCCGCCGTTCAGAATTTGCAACAGTTTTTCCGAGGAGGAACTGAGGATCAAAACATTGTGCAGGATGAAATTCGACCTTTCCGAAGAAAGAGCGGCAATCCAGAAGAAACTGAAGGAATACATGTCGATGCAGAACTATTTCCAGATAGATTTCGACAGATCGGTGAAAGGAAAAAGGATTCTGTCCAAGCTACTCAAATCGGATGAGCCGGTCCTTATGTCGTACGCATCCAAACTTTTGGACATCATGGGAGAAGAGGAAGAACTGGAGATGGAAATCGAATCCGTCATGGGAGACCGGAAGGACGTGAAACTGCTTATGACAGTCAAAGGCATCGGATTCGCTTCCGCGGCGTACATATGTTCGTCCGTGGTCGACATAACCAGATTTCCCAGTGCAGATGCCTTTGTAAAATACATCGGGATAAACCCGATAACCAGCGAATCGGCCGGAAAAGACAGGAAGAAATCCATCTCCCGCGAGGGAGATGCGAGGATGAGAAAGATCCTCTACCGCATCGTCCTTGTGCACGGAAAATTCTGCAAAGATTCGGAACTTTCGAAATACAGAAAGAGAATGGTGAAGGAGCACGGATTCAGAGTGGGGACGGTCGCAGCCGGGAGGAAGCTAGCATGCATAATCTGGTCGATGCTCACGCACAACGAACCGTTCAGGGCGGCCCCTGAACGCTGACGATTACGCCGAAACGGGAATGGATCCGCAGAGACGGGACGAAGGAAATCGGACACCGACAAAAATTTGCACATAGAGTGCGCTTTCAAACAGATGCAGTTTTTCCCCAGTCTACACCGAAAGTCGCGTAGCACCGGAGAGTGCGTTAAGAAAATGATGGCGTCTCGCGGATCGGAATGAACGTTTCGGCACAATGGTATACGCAAATCGCGTTTCGAAACGGTTAAAGTGCGATAGTTTTATCAATTTTCTTGAAAATAGGGTGTTGAAGGCTACTTTTTAATTGAAGAAATTTTATATTGTACATCGACATATTGCATCATGTCTAACAACGGCAGAACTATAGCAATCGTTGTTGCCATAGTCGTCGTAATTGCGGCGATTTCAGGATGTGTTATCGCACTCAATAACAATGGGGGCGGTAGCAAGGTAACATACGAATTAAATTACGAAGGAGCACCTGCCGGCGAATCTGTTTCATACAAATCCGGTTCTGAAATAACGGAACCTCTGTATCCCGATCATAGGGTAGATCACACTTTTGCCGGTTGGTATTCAGACATGGAATGTACAAATAAGATTTCGTTCCCGTACAAAGTGAACAGCGATGTTACATTCTACGCTAAATGGACTTCAGGTATCGCGGCAAAATATTTCAATGAAAATTTCTTCATTGACAATGAATACGGAAAAAATGTGGCCAAATCATATCAGATGACCAGTGGTTACAAAGAGATAATTGTTGACGGAAAAAATGTAGAACTTCCATTGATTTCTTGCGGATTTGAACATTTCATTCTATGTGATTTAACAAAACCGATAGATGAAGCATATTACATCATCGTGGATTTTAATGAAAAGAAAACATTGTTCACCTTACCGTATTTGGACATTGCTGGCATAATGTCAGTCGATCTTTTAACGTGTAATACCGAGTTCATTGTCGTCGTCGATTATGATGACCAATATTGGATCTATGACCTCAAAGGAAATGCGATCGGCCCTTCAGAATTGTATCCGTCCGTCCTTCTCCACGACAAAATAATATTCGATGACAAATGCTTTACTTTCAATAATGATGGGAGTTTCAAATTACAATTCGATATTACAAGCTATCATGTTCCTGACGCAGGTGACGGAACAACATACGTAGAAATAGATTCCGATATAAATGAGGGGCTGCCCACCTACAAGGCATACAATCTCCTTGATGACAAATTCAATATCGTAGAGTCTTTCCCGATTCCTGAATCTGCAGTCGATGCGGTTTGTTTCTATATCGGCGAAGGGTGTTATTTCTTGCAATATTCGTTGTTAGCAGGACCCGATTACTACACATACAGCGACAACGGAGTTTATTATGAATTAGAAACGTTCGTACTGAATACTGAGACCCGCGAAATGAAAGGTGTCAGTTACGATAACCCTGCTTTCATATCGGCAGATCTTCTCGTTGATGATGGTTTCGCTGCCACATTGGCACCTGACATCAAAAATATCATAAGTTTCTACAAAGTCGACGAGAATAAAGTCCTTGACAGAAACGGGAAGTTACTCTGGGCCATAAATCCAGACGGCAGTGTCTATAAAACGTTCTCCGTATCTGAAGAGCATTATCAGTTCTCAGTAACATACCCTCTTTTGGAGAGAGGTAAGTATCTCAACCTCGTAGTTATCGGTGAAGAGACTGAAGAGCCCAAATCAATTCAGTGCATCGCGGACGGTTCAGGTAAAGAGTTCAAAATCATACTTGATGATGTAAAGGAAACGACATGTATCAGGTACTTCATCACCGATGAGTCCGAATCATCAAGAAAAGATTTCAACATCTATGATGCAAATGGGGAAGTAGTAGGAAACTTTGAGGGCAAAATATTTATTGACAGTACCAACAACGTCCTCTTCTTCAAAGATGATCCAGAATCGCTTTACGCATTTAGGGACGGAAAAATGACCTCGATTTTCAGCGGAAAGAAGGCCGCATTTGATTGCGGTGAGTCATACTACTGCTATGGTCATGATGATGCGTATGAATTTTTCACGGAAGATGGAACAAAGATTTGTGATTCGTCTTCTAGCAGTTGCAATGAGATATTGACCAAGAACGGAACACACATGATCCAATTGAATACAATGGATGGAAAGTTCTGTATGCTGGAACTAACAGCATAATTAGGTGATAAAATGAAAACAAAAATGAAATTTTTACTGATCGCTACTGTCCTGGTGATGTTCCTCTTACCTTCGACATTATTCGTGGCATCAGGAATCAACGACAGCAGCAGTGGCGATGACAAAGGCATCGATGACTACATCAACGGTCTGAAATACGACCCTGACGCCAGCATAGCACTTAAGACAACACCGACACAAGTGCCTTCGTCGTCATACAGTCACCCTGAGGGAAAAACGGTCACGGTGTATTACACAAAAAAGAATGCGAGCAACGATCCAACAGGCATATTGACAAACTCCGAAGAAATTTCAACCGTCACATATCCTGGAAGTCTTCTTACTGGTGACCATGATCTCGCAGGTAACAGGCCGAATGCTATCTATTTGAAGAGAGCCCCAATCACTCTGAATATCGATCTTAACGGTCTGAAGAGTGGTGGAAAGATGGTTGTGGATCCCACTGATTATGCGAATGTATATGATGCCATATCCAAAAAATGTGCAGAATGGGCAGAGACAGGAAACAAACGTCCATCATCATACACCTATACATTTACGAAAGCTGAGAGCGAGAGACAGCTCGAAGTCAAGCTTGGAGTGAGTGCAAAACAACTGCAAGGGCTGAACATTGGTTTCAACTGGGTATCAAAAGACACAGAGACAGTTTATGTCGTAAAATTCACACAGGTATATTACAACGTAAGTGCGACCTTGCCGATGTCACCCAGTATGCTTTTCGACAGTTCAGTCACCCTCAAAGACGTCCAGAACAAGATACATCAAGGCAATCAGGCTGTTGCAGTGACTGATGTCGTCTACGGAAGGACAGTCCTTGTAGCGATAAAGAGTAATGAGTCCAGCAAGACAATAGATGCTGCCATTAGTGCTGCGATTAAGGGATCGAAAGAGAGTCTGAACGCAAAATACAAGGATATAATAAACAACTGTGAAACAAAAGTGTTCGTCTACGGAGGAAATCTCACCTTACCGAATGACATATTCGAAGTCAAGAAACAATTGAAAGACTGTATCGTTACCGGAAAGGAGATCGAATACGCAAAACCGATAAGCTACAAGACTGCTTTCATCGATCACAACAATAAGACCGCGTTATGCAAGAACAGTACTGAGTACTATGAGAAGAAAGTCATCGAAACGAAACCTATCACATTCAGCTATCACTTCACAGGTGCTTTCAACTCCAGGTGTAAAATCACATATCAAACATTCGAAAAGATGGAATTCACCGAAACTGGAGTACCTATATATGTTGGTTTGAAAACTAAGACATATGAAAGCGGTCTGATTTGGGCAGGTAACCGTTCCAGCACCACATTCCCTGAGAATCATCTGCCAACCTTTACCATGAGCGTCTTAGGAAGATCATGCAAAGATGTCATGACGAACAGAACCTTCACACCGATGGAAAGCCTTCATTACGATCACTGGGGGACCACCTGTAATCAACACATCAAAGTCTTAGTTGACGGAAACGTAGTATGGAATCAATGATGTACAATTCGCTGAAAACTATCCTCTTTGGGTCGCTTTCAGCGAATAAACCTTTTCCTTCTTTTCATTAAACGTCTGCAATATGGGATTTCAACTGCTTCAGATATAAAACATATTTAAATACTCCAACTGTAATCTCTCAATCATGTCATTCTTCGGAGAGACTAAAAATTTCGGTATAGTCTTCACGATAGCGGAGCTTGTCGCGTTCGTTTGTGCGATAGTTGCGATTGTCACAGGACTTATAGACACGAAAGATTTCAATAATGAAGTTATTGGGATGATCGTTGTTGAAGTAGGAACAATCATTGCCAGCCTCATCACTCTTGTCTTCGCAATAGGAGTTTTGAAGGGAGAATACGCAATGAAGTTCGGCAGATTTGTGGATGATGCTAAGACACCATTCGGTGTCCTTTGCGGATATCTTGCGATCGGCGGTATCGCTGGAATCATTACCGGTGTCACGTTGATTGTGGGCGGCATAATTTCAGGTGCAGGTATTGCCAGCGGAGACGGTATCCTCGGTATCATCGTCAGCATCCTCTTCCTGATAATTGTCGCTGTTATGACGGACGGAAAGAAGACATTTGCTGACAAATTGATATTCATCCTCCTGGCAGTATTGTTCATCCTCGCACTGATTGGCACCATACTTGCAGTTGTCGGTTCAATCGGAATCCTTTCAGAAGGAGCATCTGGAATATTGGCACTCGTTGCATCGATCTTCGGTCTGCTCGAAGCCTTGTTCGTCTTGGTGTTCCTGTTCTCTGACAGCACAAAGAAAGCTCTCGGAATCTGAACATTCTGAGAAACCTACTCATAAACCATTTTCTTTTTCCCTTTTATTACGAATGATGAAGAATGCTTTAATTAGGATTAGATGATTCTATAACAGGTACGATGGACGCTTCTGTATTATTCGAATCAGTTCTGTTGCTCATCGCAGGTATCGGAATATTCATCATCGCATGCAAGATGCTGAGCACCAACATCGAATACATCAGCAGCAAACAGATGAAAAAGATGTTTGCCAAAGCTTCAAAAAGGAAGCTTGCCGGCATAGGGATCGGTACCGCCACAACTGCTGTCATTCAGAGTTCCGCTGCTACCATCGTTCTTGTTTTCGGTTTCCTTAATGCAGGCATGATGACCCTCGGTCTTGCAGCATCCATAATCTACGGTGCCAACATCGGTACCACAATCACAGTTTGGATCGCATCTCTATCAACTCTCGGAGCAGGCACAATCTCTGTAACAGCGATATTGGCTGCATTCACCGGTATCGGAGCTTTGTGGACTTTATTCGCCAAGAAGGACTCCACAAAAGCCAAAGCAGGATTGGTCACGAGTTTCGGTCTGATCTTTGTGGCACTGTTTGTGATGAGTGTGGCCATGGGTTCTTTGGCGGAAGCACCGGAGATCCGTGACTTCATTGCCGGCATTGATAACATATTCCTGTTGATCCTGATCGGATTCCTGATCACTGGTATCACTCAGAGTTCTTCGGTCACGACTGCCATATTGATATCCATGCTCCCGATTGCAGGAGCTGCGACCGGGCTCATCGATCTTCAGCAGGCGATAT
This sequence comes from Candidatus Methanarcanum sp., assembly GCA_045600635.1. Lineage (GTDB taxonomy): Archaea > Thermoplasmatota > Thermoplasmata > Methanomassiliicoccales > Methanomethylophilaceae > Methanarcanum. The sequence goes on along the minus strand of JAZRYJ010000084.1, from coordinate 12,106 downwards.
ATGTCACATTGGGTGCGAACATCGGATCCTGCATAATCGTCATAATATCGGCTTTCACAAGCACTGCTATAACCAAGAAAGCATCACTGATACATCTGTTCTTCAATATATTCGGTGTCGCAATTTTCATTATTGCGGACTTCGTCTTCAATGCATTCGGTACTTCGATGGCTGACCTTTTCGGACACATATTCGTCGGATATGAGGGTCTGAACCTGGCAATATTCCATACAACTTTCAATGCTGTCACAACGGCACTGATGCTGCCATTGACGCCGTTATTGCTCAAGTTCGTAGATAAGGTCATTCCGGAGAATGCACATTCGGAAGATGGTCCGCATCTCTTCTATATGAACAAATACATGCTCAGGAACCCGCCTGTGGCCGTACAACAGCTGAAGAGTGAGGTTGTGAACATGTCATCCATCGCAATGACCAATTTCAAATTCGCATATAATATGATAAAGAACATGAATTTCTCACAACTTGATGAATTCAAAAAGAACGAGGTTGAACTCGATTACCTGAACAAGGAGATTGCCGACTATCTTGTGAGATTCTCCAAACTTCCGTTGACAAGAAGGGATCGTTTCTATGTGTCCTCCGTGTATCACACCATCACTGACTTGGAACGCGTCGGCGACTATTCTGAGAATATCGTCGAATATGCACAGAAACTTAACAAACTGGATGATAAGTTCTCGGGCATCGCCATTGAAGAGATAAAGACACTCGAAAAGCACGTTCTGGAATTGTATGACAAGATCGTGGATGCGTACATCAATGTCGATCTGAATAAATTCGAAGAGGCGTTCTCGATCGAAGAGAAGATAGATGATCTCACCGATAAGATGGCAGACAACCACATCGAAAGACTGAACTCAGGGATATGTAACCTAGATGTAGGGGCTGAATATCTTTCATTGACATCCGATACCGAGAGGATCGCCGATCATATCATCAATATGGGCAGAGCGATAAAAGAATTCGGATACTGATGATAACATGGATTTCGAATTCGCTTCCATCGAAGAAAATCTAATATCATTCATTGAAAAGAATGTCAAAGGGAAAAAAGTCGGTGTAGCGTGTTCCGGAGGATTGGATTCTGGTCTGATATCAGCAATCGCCAAGAAATACGCCGATTCCGTTACATTGTACGTTACGGGTACGAAGAACGCACATGATGTATTCATGACAGCAGATCTCTCCAGGAAACTGAATCTTCCTTTCATACACTGTAAACTTACCAAAGGTGAAATGCGTGCGAATGTCAGACAGATGATTGAGATCGCAGGAGATCCCGATCCTTTCACAGTATCATACGAGATGCCTCTTCTCTGCGTGCTCAGAGAAGCTGAGGAGGATATCGTATTATCAGGCCAGGGAGCAGATGAATACTTCATGGGCTGTGCAAAATTCGTTGATACCTCAGATGATGATTACGAAGTTCTGAAGACATCCAGTGTGGAAAGATTATGGGATGTATCGATCCCATGCGAACTGAAACTCGCTGAACACTTCAAAAAGAAATTGATCTATCCTTACATGGATCCTTCTGTAACCGATGAGGTGGAAAAACTCGATCCGCAGCTTCTGAAACCTAAGGATATGGATTCAAGAAAGATAGTATTAAGAAGAATAGCTGAACACCTGGGTTATGATTTCATCGCTTCCAGACCGAAGAAATCATCACAATACGGTTCGGGTACAACTGACCTGATCCGCGGGATAGCGAAAGAGAACAGCATGATGTATGCCGAATTCATATCTTCCGTACGTGATGAGGTCACTTACGGAAAGATCCCTCTTAAAAGAGGTGCAGTTATCAATGCACGCATAGATCCCATCGTCAAAGAGAAAGCAGAGAAGATTCTGCTTCAGCAGGGCATCACACCCTCTCAGGTCGTTGAAACGACCTATCGCAGAATTATAGAGAAGAACAGATTCGAATAAACCGCTCGTGCATGCGTTATTCTTTTAAATAGGAACACGATGAAGAGTCGCTCGCATATGCATTGAGGAATGAAAATGAACGAGAAGCATTATTATCAGCTTCAGGCGAAACTCTGCAGTGTAAATGATATTGCAGAACCTGAACTCTACACCAAATACGATGTGAAGAAAGGATTGCGTGACAAGGACGGCAAAGGGGTCGTCACAGGACTCACACGTATCTCAAGGGTAGATGGTTTTGAGACCGTTGACGGTGTAAGGAAACCGATTGAAGGAAAACTTGCATACCGCGGGATATCGATCTATGATCTCATCAACGGACACAATGCAGAAAGATATGCATTCGAAGAAGCAGCATATCTACTTCTTTTCGGAGAACTGCCTGACAAGAAACATCTTGATGATTTTATCAACGTTCTTGCAGCAAAAAGGGAGCTCCCTAAAACATTCCTCAGGGGAGTCATTCTCAAAGCCCACAGCCAGGATATAATGAACTCGATAACCAAGAGTGTCCTCTCATTGGGTGCATATGACGAGAAGATCGAAGACACATCGATTGTCAACATTCTCGACCAATGTGTGAAGCTCATCAGTGTATTCCCTATGCTTGCGATCTACGGATACCAAGCATACGCATATTATGACCTCAACGACTCACTCATCGTACGCAGGCCGGATCCAGAACTCTCCGTTGCAGAGAACATCCTTCAGATGCTCAGACCGGACGGAAAGTTCACAGAACTGGAAGCCAAAGTCCTTGATACCGCGTTGGTACTCCACATGGAGCACGGAGGGGGCAACAACTCCTCATTCACGACCCGTGTCGTCACATCGGCAGGTTCGGATACATATGCTGTCATAGCTGCCGCCCTTTCGTCACTGAAAGGCCCGAAACACGGCGGTGCCAACATCAAAGTCGTGAAGATGATCGAGGATATCAAGAATAACGTCAAAGATTACACTGACAGAGATGAGGTTAAAGACTATCTTATAAAGATCCTCGACAAAAAGACCTTCGATAAAGCTGGACTGATCTACGGAATGGGCCATGCCATCTATTCGATATCGGACCCGAGAGCCAAGATACTGAAGGAATTCGCAGCGAAACTGGCAAAAGAGAAAGGAAAGGATGATGACCTGAAATTATACCAGATAATCGAGGATGTTTCCCCTGAACTGATCAAGGAAAGGAAGAACGCATTCACAGGTGTCAGCGCCAATGTGGATCTGTACAGCGGATTCGTTTACAGCATGCTTGGACTTCCCAGTGAACTGTTCACACCTATCTTTGCCATCGCAAGGATCGTCGGATGGAGTGCACACCGCATCGAGGAACTAGTCAACGGAGGGAAGATCATCCGTCCGGCCTATATCAGCATCTCAAAAGAGAGAGACTACATCCCGATTGAGAAGAGATGAGATATGCTCAGCCGGAGACCGCTGATCTTCCTGATCGTGCTCCTCAGCATATACGGTCCGATCTCAACGGATATGTATCTGCCCGCATTGAATCAGATGTGCCTTGACTTCAATACGACCGAAGCTATGCTGAACATGTCATTGTACATGTTCATGCTGGCATTCGCTTTCAGCATCCTTCTGATGGGACCTATAAGTGACAAATTCGGAAGAAGAAAGATATTGACGATTTCAATGATCGTGTACATCATACCTTGTCTCACATGCTATTATTCTCCGAACGTGGAAGTGTTCGTAGCATTGAGGATCGTTCAGGCTATCGGTGCCGGCGGTGCATTGACGACTGCATTCGCATTGATCAAAGACTGCTTCGAGGGAAAGGATCTCAGCAGAACATTGACCATAGTGGCAACAATCGGGATTCTTGGTCCGATGCTCGCACCGGTATTGGGGTCGTTGATGATCACCGCCATAAATTGGGGTGCGACATTCTGGATCCCGGGAATAATTGCTACGATCTGTCTGATATTGGGGTTGTTCCTTTCACCTGAATTGCCAAAAGTGCGCAGCAACAGCGTTTCGAATGCCGTCAGAGCTGTTTTCATCATCGCCAAGAACAAGACGTTCACGATGTTCTGTGTAATGATGACGATATTCACCAGTTCCATGCTGGCATTCCTTTCCGTCTCCTCGTATGTGCTGGGTGTGAACGGATACGGTTTCAATGAGATCGAATATAGTGTTTCATTGGCGGTGTTGAGTATAGTCGGATTGATTATCTCATTAGCGATACGCAATATCAAACCCATAACGAACAGGAGGATGCTTGCAGTACTCTTCATATTGGGTGTCACGGGGTTGGTACTGATGCTCACATTGTCCCGCGACGGATGGTACTTCTTCCTTTTGGCAATGATCCCGTACACGACGATCCTGGTGACGACGCGTTCATACGGCTTCGGAATATTGATGAACAATCATGAAGGTGACAATGGTGCTGTTTCTGCCTTGCTGAACTTCTCAACGTTCATCCTGGCATTCTTCGGAATGCTGATAGCATCATCATTCCCGAACACCAACTTCATAGAAGGTATCGCAACAGTCATGCTGATATCATGCAGTGTTTTCTTCATCTTCTGGATGATCATCAGATGGAAAGGATATCCCCTGAAAGGATTGGAAGAATGATCAGTTCTTCGGCTTCGCTCTCAGATATTTCAGGAGCTCTGCGTCAGCATCCGTCCATTCAGGCGTGTATCCGTTAAGAATGTACTCTTTGTACCATGCTTCCGCCTTGTCCATGTACGGTTTCATATCGATTTTGTCGATCACGATGATGCTGGTGTTATCTTCAGACGGCTTCCAGGAATTCGGCCTTATTACTTCCGATTCCTCAAGGAAACCCACCAGGAATACGACCTTCTTCAGATCGGCCAATTCGGCATACAGACATGCCTGAAGGATGTAGGTCATCGGAATGACGGTTATGTTCCCGTTCTCATCCTTCCATTTATCCTTCTCATGGGACGTCTTGATCTCAAGGATGGCTTCCCTTTTCCCATCCACCTGGATGTATCCATCCACCATTCCTCCGAACAGTTTGTTGTCATGAAAATGATCATACTGGCATTTCTCTTTCTCTATCGGCTGTTCGACAACTGCTTTCGATCCCGGGGACAATCCCAACGGGCCTGCCAACATCCTTGTGCATGATTGACCCAGATAATTCCTCAATACAGGCTCCAGTGTATTACCTGCATCAATGTATTTGTTCGGTTTATCTCCAGGATATATCCCTGCAATCTCACATGCGATCTTAAATTCCGTAGCGAATTTGGAATAACCGAGAATGCCGCCTATCTTCGTTCCTGATATCTTCTTCGGTTTCCATGTTTCGAAATAGACTGTCTTCTCATCATCTGATATCTCTACGATGTTCATCCTTCCGTCATATGGCATTGTTTCACCTGTCGACAGTTTCTTCAGCACTCTTGATGCATTTCGTCAATGCTGAATATGCATTGATCATATCCATCTCACTGACGATGAACACAGTATCCGTATGGCAGCTGACCGTCTCTTCGACGTTGATACCTGCATCTGAGAGATTGGTGATGAGGTATGCGATGACACCGCTGGTCTCAACGATCTTCTCAGGGGACTTGACTGTGATCTCAACAAGATTCTCCCTCACCTTGATGATGTTGACCTTGCCTATAGTATCGATGATACGATCCCTCAACAGTTTATCCGCGATGATCGTCACAGCAGATGCGGATTGAACGATCTGCATAATGGCATCATCGTTCCAGAGATCCTTGAAAAGATTATCCATCTTATGAAGGACTGACCAATCATTCTTGGCAGTGATGATGCATGTCTTTGTCCTCATCTCCAGACGGCTGTCTTTGAGGATGGTGAGGATATCCATCTCATGATCTGAAGCCACATTGAGTTTTCCAGCATATCTCCTGCATGCGATCATGACCGCTTCCTCATTATCCAGTTTCATATCTTTCATTATCGTCCTTGCCAACGAGGAATAGTTGATAAGTCCCTTAGAAACACAATCCTTCACACTGGGGTGTGAATCGATGTAAACTCTTGTCTTTTCTGCAAGACTCTCTCTTGTCAGACTTTTGGTCATGAAGCAAAGATTGACACATTCGTATATATTTGTTTTATTTCAGACAAATAGATAGTTTGCAGACACCGTAATCCAGACGTCATTTCGTCGCAAGTGCACGCACGCGCACACGACATTATTATAAGAATGTCAACGATACAAGATGTGATAAAATGGTTGCTAAAACAGCAAAAAAGAACACTGCGGTCCCGAAGACCAAAGCTGTTTCCAAATCGAAGAAGACCATCTCAAAGAGAGACAAAGTAGTTCTTGCATATTCAGGAGGTCTGGACACTTCTGTAGCCATAGAATGGCTCCAGGACAAGTACAACCTCGATGTAATCGCAGTCGCGATCAATGTCGGCCAACCTCACAGCTACGATGACATAGTTGCTCGTGCGAAGAGGAACGGTGCCATAAAAGCGACGTTCGTCGACGCCAAGAAGGAATTCGTGAAAGATTACATCTGGCCTACACTCAAAGGAAATGCGATGTATCAGGGTACATACCCGCTGAGCACTGCAACAGCCAGACCGCTCATTGTCAAGAAACTTGTGGAAATCGCACAGAAGGAAGGCGCAAAATACATCGCACACGGATGCACAGCAAAAGGTAACGACCAGGTGCGTTTCGATGTCGGTATCGTTTCACTTGATCCGAAGATCAAGATCATAGGTCCGATGAGAGAATGGGTCATGACACGTGAAGAGGAGATCGATTACGCCAAAGAGCACGGAATCGAGATCATCGTGAAGAAAGAGAACCCATATTCGGTTGATGAAAACCTCTGGGGCAGAAGCTGTGAATGCGGTGTCCTCGAAAACGCATGGACCGAACCTCCGGAGGATGCCTGGGAATGGACTACAAATCCGCTCGATGCACCCGATGAACCGGAATATGTTGAGATCGACTTTGAGAAAGGTGTACCTGTTGCACTCAACGGCAATAGGATGGATGGTGTGAAACTCATCGAATCCCTTCACAGGATCGCCTGCAGGAACGGTGTAGGCCGTATTGATCATGTAGAGGACCGTCTCGTCGGTATCAAGAGCCGTGAGACATACGAATGCCCTGCTGCTGTCGTCCTCCTCAAAGCACACAAAGCATTGGAATTCCTCACACTCCAGAAAGATGTTCTGGAATACAAGAGCAGTGTGGAACAGAGATATTCAGAACTCATCTACAACGGACTCTGGTTCGGTGTCCTCCGTGAATCTCTCCAGGAATTCATTGAGAAGACACAGGAATACGTCACAGGAAAGGTACGTGTCAAGCTGTACAAAGGGAGCGCAATGGTCGTAGGCCGCAAATCGAAGTACTCATTGTATGATGAGGGACTTGCAACATACGCCAAAGGTGATGAATTCGATCACAAATCCGCTCTCGGATTCATCTACTGCTGGGGACTTCCGAACAAGACCTCCGCAACAGCACACAAGAAGAAGTGATGATATGGCAAAACAGGCACTGTGGTCAGGCAGATTCGACGAAGCGATGGATGATTCCACGTTGGAATTCACCTCATCACTGAACATAGATGTGATGCTGTCATTCTATGATGTCATGGGCTCATTGGCACACGCCAAGATGCTCAAGAAATGCAAGATAATCCCTGCAAAGGATGCAGATACGATCATTCAGGGATTGAAGACCATAGTTGCCAAGATGGAGAGCGGTGAGTTCGAGATCGATGAAAAATTGGAGGACATCCATACCAACGTCGAATTCCAGCTCACCGATCTCATCGGCCCTGCAGGCGGGAAATTACATACAGCAAGAAGCAGGAACGATCAGGTCGCTACTGATTTCAGAATGTATATGAGAGATGCGATCCTGGATGTGATATCCAGCCTCAACACATTGATCGAAACGTTGAGCAATGTGGCTAAAGAGAATGAAGACACCATCCTTCCCGGATTCACGCACATGCAGCATGCTCAGCCTGTGACATTGGCACAGCATATACTAGCACATGCTTTCAGATTCCTCCGTGACGTCTCGCGCTTCTTCGATGCGTACGACAGGATGAACTACTGTCCGTTGGGATCGGCGGCACTCGCAGGCACGACATATCCAATCGACAGACACATGACAGCAGAGCTCCTGGGATTCAAGGGTCCGACCCTAAACTCCATGGACAGCGTCAGTGACAGGGATTTCGTCACAGAGACATCATTCTGTGCCTCATTGACATCGATACACCTTTCATCAATGGCCGAGGAATTGGTACTCTGGTCATCCCAGGAATTCGGTTTCATTGAGATGGATGACAGATACACCACAGGCTCATCAATCATGCCGCAGAAGAAGAACCCCGATATCGCTGAATTGATAAGAGGTAAGACGGGAAGCATCAACGGCTCTCTGGTCACGATGCTGATGATGACAAAAGGCCTTCCGCTGTCATACAACAGAGATCTCCAGGAGGATAAAGCACCGGTCATGATGGCAATGGAGAATCTGCAGGCATGCATTGATATGATGTCCAAGCTAATCTTGACGATGAAAGTCAAGAAAGATGTGATGTTGGAGAAGGTCAGTTCCGGATTCATCAACGCCACAGATCTCGCCGATTATCTCGTGACCAAAAATGTCCCGTTCAGAGAAGCGCACGGTATCGTCGGTTCAGCTGTGAGATACTGCATCGAAAAGAACAAGAATCTTGATGACCTCAAACTTGAAGAATTCAAAAAATTCTCACCGCTCATAGAGAAGGATGTCTATGAATTCATAGATGTGAAGAACTGTGTCGAAAGACGCAATTCATTCGGTGGAACATCTTCCGGTTCCACATTCGAACAGATCACCGCTCTCATGCAGGAGCACATGGAATCCGAGGAACGCACAAGACAGGAGACTGAACTTATAGACAAATGTTGGAAGGAACTCACTGAATGATCCATTCGGTGATTTCCGAATGATCGTTCTATAATCTGGCTTCACTATTTTCAATCAAAGGGCAGATTTACCTCTCCCCTGTTCCCGTTTATATACTCTCAAATCGAACATCGTATCGGGTGAGGGATTTGGGAATCATCTATGAAAGAGAAAAGAATATGCTTGTGGAAGCAGTGAACGGGATAGAAAGAAGAAAAGGATGGATCGCCAACGCAGGATTCCTCGGTGCATCGATCATATTGTCGTCGATAATAATCGCCAAAACGACACTTTCATCCGCTTTCACAATGATCGACGGGATTGTACTTTTCGGAGGAATAACAGTGCTGGCGATAGCATCGTATAAGATTACGAAGAGATGAGGCTCAATCGACCTCGTCCTCTCCGTTCTCGAGTTTGAACTTGACTTTACTCGTAGAAAGGATGTCAGAGATATCTTCGGCGACACGTTTTATTTCATTCGGCTTACCGATTGTAGTTCTGATGTAGAAACCTTTGACACCGATCGGAAAGATCAGTCTGTACTTACCTTTCCTGTTATATCCTTCAGGCTTCCTGTTCAACATAATGTCCGACATATTGAGTTCGATGAACATCTCTCTGCTCTCTTCGTCCTCCTCATTCTGGAAATGATCATTCTCTTTCATAATAAGCTGAAGAATCTCCGGAAATACAGGTGCGAGATCCTTGTAATCAGTTTTTCCTGTGAAATTGAAATGATAGCTGTAAGATTTCATCGCACGCTCCTATGTTCAGCAATTATTTATATCCTCACCATTGAAAATTTGCTATCATTTATATAGCCATTTTTTATAGTCAGTGCCATGAGATGCGCTCTTACGATAGCAGGTTCAGATTCCATAGGCGGTGCCGGCATTGAGGCCGATATCAAGGCGATGGGATCATTGGGCGTACATGCATGTGCAGTCATCACTGCTGTAACAGCACAGAACACCGCAGCTGTCGAACGTATCTATCCTATGCCTGTCGACATGATACAGGATCAATTAGAGGCTGTTCTGAAGGATGTTGACATCAAGGCAATAAAAACAGGAATGCTCTACAATGCGGAGATCGTGGAGACTGTAGCAGATATCCTTGAGGATCATGAGATGCCTCTGATTATAGATCCTGTCATGGTCGCTGGTGTTGGAGATTCACTTGCGAAAGATGACCTCGCGAAAGCTATCAAAAGAGAATTGATGCCATTGTGTGAATTGATAACTCCGAATAAACATGAAGCAGAGATCCTTGCCAATATGAGGATCAATAATGAGGATGATGCCACATTGGCCTGTGAATTGATAGGGAAAGAGGGATCTTCCGTTCTTCTTAAAGGCGGCCATATGACGGGAAAGAATGTGGTGGATTATCTTTATCTTTCATCGGAATTCACAAGACTTGAACGTCCACGTCTTGAAAGAGCAGGGCACGGTGGAGGATGTGCATTATCCTCTTTCATAACTGCACATTTGGCCAAAGGCATCGACATTGTGAATGCTGTCATGAGATCGAGAGATCTCATTCAAGAATCCATCGCAACGATGTATGTTATCGGGAAAGGTGACAAATGCGTCAATCCAATGGTCAAGATGCAGGACGATTCTATCAGATTCCGTATCTTGGATGAGATTGATTCTGCAGCTGACAAGATAATAGAGATGCTCCCGTCCAATCTGATACCAAAATCAGGTATGAATATAGCATACTCTCTTCCTAATCCAGCAGGTCCCGAGGACATCGCTGCGATCGATGATAGGATAACATATCACAACGGTTCCATCAGGAAGAACGGCAAGGCGAAATACGGTTCTGCAGAGCATGCTTCATATCTCTTGCTTTCAGCTATGAAGTATGATCCTGAGATGAGAGCCACAATGTATTTCGAATATTCCGATGAATTGTATGAAATGATGGAAGAAGTAGGTCTTGAGATACTTATCCTTGACAGGAAAAAATACAAGGATCTCCGTCTCGGAGAGATCGTATCCGCCACTATCAGAGAAAACGGATTCGTTCCCGATGCATTCGTTGATATAGATAAATCGAAGAACAAGAACAACATGAGACTTCTGGGAAAGAATCCCGCCGATCTGATCTCCAAATCGGAATTGTTCCTTTGACGTGTTCACTTTTCTTAATGATTAATGAAAGGTGATTGTCCCTTTTTTTAACGCGGTTTATTTCCTGACAACTGTGTTAACAAATAAGATGTTCTGGCATTACCGCCAATCCACCTGCAATGAACAATAACAACAAAAGAAGATCGAGTAGGAGGTAATCGGGGCTAACCCGATTACCGTCCTCTCACACCACCGTACGTACTCCTCGTATACGGCGGTTCAGCAGTCTTGAATGCGCTTCTTCGTACATCCTCATCATCTGGGGAAAACCGATGGATTCCAGATATTTGTTGCCGATAGCACGTTGAATAGTTGGGTTTGTAGACATCTCCCATATGCCGTCATACTTGATGGAATTCCACATCGAACCTATTTCAACAGGAGTTGCCACTGATACACGTCCGTACAGTTTCTTTATATTCACTGCACGGCGGTATGTGCGTTTCCATTGCTTCAGCATCTTCGCGCGTGTCTTCCTTCTCGACCATTTGGCTATCCTGTCCACTGCGAACTTGCAGTCTGCAAGTCCGTAATAGTTTATCCAACCGCGGAAGGACAGAGTCAGTGTTCTCATCGAATCCTCAACGGTTATTGGACTGTTCTTTCTCAGGATGTTGCGAATCTTATTCTTGAATCGCTCCACCGACTTCGGATGTATCCCTATCTTGTGGGTTATCTTGCCATCCTTCTCAGTCCTGTATACGGTGAATCCGAGATATTTCAATCCGTATATCTCTGCGACTTGTGATTTCTCCTCGTTCACCTTCAGTTTGAGGGTGTCCTCGAGATACCTTCTTGTCCTTTCCATTGTTCTCGTTGCTCTCTTCTCCGATTTGCACAAAATCATTATGTCATCGGCATATCTTACGAATCTGTGCCCTCTTTCTTCGAGGACTTTATCCAATTCGTTGAGATAGATGTTAGCAAGCAACGGGGACAGGTTCCCGCCCTGCGGGGAACCTTGTTCCGTAGGATGGACGACTCCGTCCTCCATCACTCCGCTCTTAAGATACTTCTTGATGATGACAAGCAAGGTCTCATCCTTGATGTCCCTTCTCAGAATATTCATGAGAATGTCGTGATT
>JAZRYJ010000083.1:0-1356 GCA_045600635.1 Candidatus Methanarcanum sp. | reverse complement strand
GTGAGGAAGAGCTTCCTCTTCAGGACCCCCTTCAGCATCATCATCGACGGGATCGAAGTAGCGGTGACACCCATCATGAATGCCAGGATCGTGCCTGCCCCGACACCCTTGCCGTACAATGCCTCCGCAATGGGGATGGTTCCGAAGATGTCGGCGTAAATGGGGGCGCCGATTACGGTCGCGATAAGGACGGAGAACGGATTTCCGTCTCCGAGCACCGTCTCGATCCATTCCTGTGGGATCCAGTTATGGATGAGGGCACCCACCAAGACACCGATCAGAATGTACTTCCAGACCTTGGAAAGGGTGCCCTGTACCTGTTCGACAGAATAATGTACTCTATCCCCCGAGGTCATCTCCGGTTCCGCAGCAGACTGGCTGCAGGAACATCCGCACGAACATCCTGCCGGTCTGGCATAATCCATGATCTGGTCCTCCATATGCATCCGGTCGATCAACACCCCGCCAACTACGGCAAGCAGGATACCGACGGCAACATATGTCAGGGCGATGCCCGGTCCGAAGATGCTCATCAGAAGGATGAGTGCGGCTAGGTCTACGAACGGGGATGAGATCAGGAATGAGAATGTCGTCCCAAGCGGAAGGCCCGCACGGTTGAATCCGATGAAGATCGGAATCGAGGAACAGCTGCAGAACGGTGTGACCGTACCGAGCAGGGCACCGATGACATTGCCCCTGATTCCCTTGAAGGAACCGAGCATCTTCTTCGAACGCTCGGGCGGGAAATAGCTCTGAATATATGATATTGCAAAAATCAGAGTGCAGAGCAGAATCAGGATCTTCACCGTATCGTAGATGAAGAACTGGAAACTGCCACCGAGTGCGGATGATGTATCGACCCCGATACCTTCTAGGCCGCTATGGACCAGATCATCGATCCACTTCATGCCGATGACCTGGTTCTGGATAAACCCCCAATAGTCCATTTGTTCACTTCCGAGACCACATCTAGCAGTGGCTCTCAGAGTACATATTGATGAATATCTATATAGATATATGTCAATGTATCAATGTATTTCAATCATCCCGGAACTACCGATTACATCGAAGAAATCCCTTATTTCAGCCACAAGTTCCGTATTAAGCGAATAATGCATCCATTGGCCTTCCTTCCTTGACTTCACAAGTCCGCTGTTGGTGAGGATGGACATATGGTGGGAAAGGGTCGGCTGGGTGATGTGGAGCTCGTCAAGGATCTTGCAGGCACATAATTCCTGGGAAGATAACATCTCGAAAATCTTCATCCTGTTCGGGTCGGAAAGTGCCTTGAATACTGCGGGATCCATAAGAACATATTCACATCTGTCTATATAATCGATTTGAACCGGAAAAACC
>JAZRYJ010000082.1:0-13779 GCA_045600635.1 Candidatus Methanarcanum sp. | reverse complement strand
AGTAAAATTCATATAATCCATATAGGGATTATACAATATAAATATTTCGACAAACTTCGATTGATGACCAGATGGAAAAATTAAGATTTGTTAAAATGAATCGACAATGATCTTTAATCCCTAAATTGAGGATTCAAAGTAAATAATGAGTTCGAAAATTTCACAATATGTGTTGTTGTTATCGAAATTTTGAAAAAATCATTTTTCTGTATAATTTCTTATGATGATATCAAAGAATTAATGATCCAACTGAAACAAAAACATGGATAATTAAAACTTAATTTCTGAAATCAGATGATTCCACATAAACTATAGCAAATCAAGTTTTTGATTTGGGATTCTCTTCCGTTTCTTTCTTCTTCCTGGATGTATTCCTTTTATCCCATTTTGCCGTTATGATTTTAGCTTCCTTGTTGCCGGCTTTAGCAGCCATTCTGATATATTTTCTGTACAATGCGTCGTCCCTCTCCAACTCACCGCCTTCTTTATGGAGCATTGCGAATTTGTACATTGCATTCGCATCTCCGGAATCTGCTACAATTCTGTACAACATATCTGCTTTTTTGAGATCCTTTTCCACACATCTGCCTTCGGCATACAAATCACCCAACGATGTTTTGGTCTTCCCCACGAGTTTCGCAGACTTCTTCGTATATTCAAACATCAGTTTTTCATTTGTTTCTACACCGCTTCCTCTACCGTACATCGATGCAATACCGGACAAAGCTTTCACATTATAAGATTCAGCAGCGTATCTATACAGATCGAATTTTGTAAGGGGGAACCGATGCTCCGAAAAGGGAGGTCGGAACTGCCAGGACCACGGAGTGCCCGTGAGGGGGCCGGGGCCAGCCGGTAGCGGAACAGAACACGGAAGATGTCAAGTCGACGTGGCCGTTGAAAACGTGTCGCATGTGAGTGTGAGACGGGAGAAAGCGGGTTTGTACATTCAGCAGAAATGCCTGTCGCCAGCAATGACGAGATGTACAAATTATGGAGTCCTAAACCTGGGGTGAGACCCAGAACAGCCGAGGTACAATCCTTCGTGTGAACGATGTGAGAGAAGTCGGTAGTTTGATATTGTAGGGGAAAGACTACAAGATTGGATATGAAATGATCCAGCGGCAGAGATGCCAATCAGTTGGGAGAGCGCTGTACTGTGGACCGTAAAGGTCACAGAGGGCCTGAGTGCAGAGAGAGATGTGAGTCGATCGGCTGCTTTGTGCCCGTCAGTAATGACAGAGCTGTATGTTGGTAGTGTGAGTAGCACTAGTGCCGGAGTAGTGATGCTTCGGTAGATAAGGGAACGAAGGACGTGAAAGCCGAACTCGGGAACGGAAGCAAATTGGTTTAACTGAAGGTACAGACGGTACAATGACGCCTAAACGCCGAAGAACGATGTAAAAATCGTAAGGGGACGTGGTAGATAGTGCAGTGAGAGCTGCAGAACAGGAAGCGTGCCCTGAACAGAATTGCCCACAGGGGAGGTCTGCTCAGTCGGTGTTACAACAGCGCACTGAGATTGTAAAATCAAGGTGTAGAAATTGTTGGTTTCCCCGTGAGAGGAGAGTAACAGTGGAAGTACGTGCATTGAACAGAAATGTGTATTCCGTCCAGAAAGAACTGGTTGGGAGATGAACGTGTAGCTGGAAATGATCATCCGGTGTAGAAATACGACCGGTCGTATAGTTGGAAATTGAACAGTGTGAGCTGTCCAGTGCCAGGTGTACGGGAACAATCCATGTCAGAAACGGCAGGGAAGTCTGAGTGGCAGGTAGTAACTCACCTGCACAAGTTGCCCTTCGGCATGCCCGCCTCAGTGTGAGTGTGTCAATCAGATGGGATAGCCCCATCGTTGGGAACAGACGGAAAGAATGAATGATCAGGTGTCGGATTCCAACGTAATGGTTGGAGTGTTGAGAACAGTCGGGCTTCGTGTGAGCGATGATCGAGGTCGAAAACAGTGTCGTGTGTGAATGCTCAAAAGCAAGGTCGTATGCAAAGATGCAGACGAAGGTGTCCGGAGCGGTTGAAGTCATATGGACAAAGGTCGGAACGGAGGCAGTCAGGAGAGGATTAAAGGTCCTATCAGGTACATTGTGGAAACATTGTTCTATTGCAAGCCGCACAGCGGCAGTCTGTATAACAGACCCAGCTGGGGGGCTTATGCCCCTCGCTGGTCAAAATTTCTATTATTTGTTCAGTATACTGTAACTATGTATCAACCCAGACAGATTAATAATATTAATCAATGAGCGTTATAGGTAGCATACATGTCAAAAGATGAAGTACTCAGTGCAGTAGCAAGAAAGAACATGTTTCTTTCACCTGATGCATTAGAAATCATCATGTCCAATTCGGATCCGATTGGTTTCACCAACACAGTACTATCATCTTTATCCAATAACCCCATATTTGTTACTAAAGAAGATGTTATCAAATTCCTAGAAGGAGATATGAAAATATCTGAATCTCCGAAAACCATCGTCCCTCATAATAAAGCAAATTTAAATATGAAGATCTTAGAAGGTACTGACATAACAGGAAATTCTACTTGTGTCGGAAATATCAATGATTTCAAAAGATATTTCAAAAGCAGATTCCACATTCTGAAAAGAATAATCGAAAGAAGACCGGATTTCGGTCCTTCCAGATTAATCAAAGATGCGTACAATAAACATGATGTAGATGTAAAGATCGTCGGAATTGTAAACGAAAGAAGGGTCACACCGAACGGTCACATAATACTCACAATCGAAGATGATGGTGCTGATAAAGATAGCTTCTGTTCCGTGCTTATTACCAAGGACAACGAACTATTCAATGAGGTCATCACGAATGATATGGTCCTTGGTTTTCTGGGTAAATTCAACAGATCAAAGGAATCAAACAAAAAGGGATTATTTATTCCATCAAAAATATTCAAACCGAGTGTTCCCAAATCTCATAAATGGATTCCGTCCGATTCACAATCAACAGTAGCATTCCTTTCAGATGTCCACATAGGCAGTTACACATTCCTTGAAAAAGCCTGGCAGAAGATGATCAAGTATCTGAAAGAGAAAAGTGAAGAACTGCAGATAAACTACATAATATTCCCAGGGGATGTTGTGGATGGCATCGGAATCTTCCCAGGACAGGAAGAGGAACTGAACATCCTGGACATCTACGAACAGTATCATGCCCTGTCGGAATATCTAAAGGACATCCCCGACCATATTCAAATGGCGATACACCCAGGGAATCATGATGCGTGCAGACCTGCCGAACCGCAACCTGCTCTCAGCAAAGTATTCACAAAAACATTCGACTCCAACATCATAATGACCGGCAATCCTGTGTATCTTAAGATTGAAGGAAGAACTCTGTTGACATATCACGGAAGAAGTATAGATGATTGGGTTTCCGGGGTTCAACAATTGAATTATGAAGATCCGTTAGAAATAATGCAGCAAATGATGGAGGCCCGTCATCTCGCACCGATATACGGTATGAAGACGGCATTGGCACCTGAAGCCAAGGATTACATGGCAATAGATGTCATTCCCGATATATTCGTTTCAGGACATGTACATGGTTACGGGATGAGAGAATGGAGGGGAATCAGGATGATCAATGCATCGACTTGGCAGGATCAAACTGATTATCAAAAACAACATAATTTCAACCCGTTCCCTGGTATCATGCCCATTGTCAATCTGGGTACGGGCGAGATCGCAATGAAGTCCTTTATGAAGGACTGAAATCTTTATTAAAAACAAGATTAACGGCGGCCGAAGCCGCCGTAATGGGTTTAACTGAATCTTTGGTCTATTAACACCCAGACGATGAGGATGAAGCCGAGGATGAGCATAGAGTAGGCGACTATCCAGATTATCTTGAACGCCCTGGCCAATTTCTTGGGGTCGTTCTTGATATCCAAATATTTGTCCTCTAAAGATCTCATTCCTCTACAGCCTCGCCCTTTCCTTTCAGGAATTTAAGACGGTTGGTATTCTCCCTATCCATTTCTTCGAGACGGAATTTAACGAATTTCATAGACTCCTCGAGTCCGGGGATGACTTTGAATTCCATCGCATTCACTCTTCTCTTGGTCTTTTCGATCTCATCGAGAAGTTTCTTCATGGTAGTCTCAATCTCAGCAGCACGGATGATGGTGTCCAACAGCTTTTCGAATGCAACTGATGCCTCTTCGATGTAAGCTGATGTTGATATGACACCGTATCCCTTTGTCTGGAAATCAGCATGTTTCACTTCTGCTTCCACCTTAGGGACCATCATTCCCATGATGCTCTTGCTTCCGACTTTTACGTGGGGTTCCGTCTTAAGGGCGTATGCCGCACTCTTCACCGTGATCTCACCTTCAACGGCTGATGCAATTGCGATCTTGTTCATTGCAGTCTGATAATCAGATGAAACTGAACCACGCATCGCTTTTGCCTTCTCCATGATGTCGAAGAACTCGATGATGAGACCGTCTCTCTTCATCTTCATGATCTTATAACCGTTCTTGGTCGTCTTGATCTTGTTCTTCAGCTCAATGAGAACTGAACGTGTTGGGGTGATATCCTGTGAAACCATCGAACTCACTCTCTCTTAGGGAGATACTTCTCAATGTACTTCCTTGAAATCCTTGTAATCTGGTCGTCATCAAGTGTTGCAATGAGGTTCCATGCGATCGAAAGCGAATCCTCGATCGAACGATCCTCGTCGTGTCCCTGACGGACGAATTTGTCCTCAAAGAGATCTGCGAAGTGCAGGAGTTTCCTGTCTTTCTCTGAAAGTGATTCCTCACCGACAATCGCAACAAGTCCACGGAGATCCTTACCCTCTGCATATGCTGCATAAAGCTGATCTGAGACTCCCTTGTGATCTTCACGGGTCTTACCTTCTCCAGTTCCTCCACCCATCAACCTTGACAGTGATGATGAAACGTTAACTGGCGGGTAGATACCTGCACGGTGAAGCTCCCTCGACATAACGATCTGTCCCTCTGTGATATATCCTGAGAGATCTGGAATCGGATGTGTGATATCGTCACCAGGCATTGAGAGAATCGGAATCTGTGTTACTGATCCCTTCTTTCCTTTGATCCTTCCTGCACGCTCGTAGAGCATCGCAAGGTTGGTGTACATGTAACCTGGATATCCACGCCTTCCGGGCACCTCTTCACGAGCTGCACCGATCTGACGGAGTGCTTCACAGTAGTTGGTGATATCTGTCATGATGACAAGAACCTGCATACCGAGCTCGAATGCCATGTATTCTGCTGTTGTAAGTCCGAGCCTCGGAGTGATGAGACGCTCTGCGGCTGGGTCGTCAGCAAGATTCAGGAAGACCACAGCGTTCTTGAGTGCTCCGGTCCTTTCGAACTCTTTCATGAAGGTCTGCTTCTCTTCGTTTGTGATTCCCATAGCGATGAACACCACAGCGAACTCCTCGTTCTCTCCTCTGACCTTTGCCTGCCTTGCAATCTGAAGTGCAAGATCATTGTGTGGCAATCCTGATCCTGAGAAGATAGGAAGTTTCTGTCCTCTGACCAATGTGTTCATACAGTCGATGGTCGAGATACCTGTCTGGATGAAATCCGACGGACTGTCTCTTGCCCACGGGTTGATAGCTGCACCGACGATATCGAGTTTCTTCTCAGGTGTGATTGCCGGTCCGCCGTCGAGTGGTTCTCCGGCTCCTGTGAGAATCCTTCCGAGCATATCCTTGGAAACAGGCATCTTCATCGTTTCACCGAGGAAACGAACAGATGCGTTTCTGTCAATACCGCTGGTTCCCTCGTAGATCTGAACGACCACTATGTCATCCGATGAATCAAGGACCTCTCCTCTTTTCATTGAGCCATCTGAAAGTTTGACACTGACAAGTTCACCGTATGCAATCGGTTCTGTCTTCTTTACAAAGACAAGAGGACCTGCGATCTGCGAGATTGTCTTGTATTCTTTTGAAGCTGCCATATTTATGCCCCCAACTGTTTGAACTGCTCATCGAAGTCCTTGTCGATTCCGACAAGCTCATCATCGATGGTCTCTTCATATTTGGACCTGATAAATCTCTGCCTTGCTGGGATTCCGACGATCTTTTCGACTGTCGCACCTGCAATAAGTGCCTTCTGTGCAAGGTCTGAGAACTTCTTGATCAGTTTCAGCATCTGGAACTGTCTCGGCATCGGGCAGTACGTATCAACAGGATCGTATGCGTTCTGCTGCAGGAAGATCTCACGGATCATCTTTGAGACCTCAAGTGTGATCTTCTGATCATCAGGAAGTGCATCCGAACCGACGAGCTGGACGATCTCTTGGAGTTCTGACTCTTTCTGGAGTGTCATCATTGCCCACTCTTTGAGTGCAGGGAATTCAGGGCTGACATTCTTGACATACCAATCCTTAAGCTGTGAATCATACAGTGTGTATGATGTGAGCCAGTTGATTGTCGGGAAGTGTCTCCTCTCCCTTAGTTTCGTATCAAGTGCCCAGAAGACACGGACGATACGGAGTGTATTCTGTGAAACAGGCTCTGAGATATCTCCACCGGGCGGTGAAACGGCTCCGATAACTGAGATCGAACCATCTTTTCCGCATAGTGATGTCGCAAGACATGCACGCTCGTAGAACTCTGAAAGCCTACCTGCGAGGTAAGCAGGATATCCTTCCTCACCAGGCATCTCTTCGAGCCTTGATGAGATCTCACGCATAGCTTCTGCCCACCTTGATGTGGAGTCTGCCATAAGTGCGACGTTGTATCCCATATCCCTGAAATACTCAGCAATGGTCATTCCGGTGTAAACCGAAGCTTCTCTTGCTGCGACAGGCATGTTGGATGTGTTGGCAATCAGGATTGTCCTGTTCATCAACGGGTTACCTGTCTTCGGATCCTCCAATGCCGGGAATTCTGTAAGAACCTCGGTCATCTCGTTTCCACGTTCTCCGCAACCGATATAAACGACTATCTCAGCATCAGACCATTTTGCAAGCTGCTGCTGTGTAACGGTCTTTCCAGTTCCGAATCCTCCAGGAATTGCGGCTGCTCCTCCTTTCGCGAGCGGGAACATGGTATCGAGAACCCTCATACCTGTGACCAATGGTGCACCTGGCTGATGTTTCTCTTTGACCGGTCTCGGAACACGGACAGGCCATTTCTGCATCATCATGACATCTTTGCCACCGATCTTTGCAACTATCTCTTCCACAGTGAAGCTTCCTGTCTTAATGTCATCGACTTTGCCTTCGACATCGACAGGACAAAGGATCCTGTGTTCCATTGTTCCTTCCATAACGGTTCCAATTATCTGTCCTGGTTCGACCTTGTCGCCTTTCTTTACGACCGGAACGAACTCCCATTTCTTCTCTCTGTCCAATCCAGGTGCGGTGACTCCACGAAGAATGAAGTCCCCCATTTTCTCCTGAAGAACTGCCAACGGCCTCTGAATTCCGTCATAAACGGAGTGCAGAAGTCCTGGACCGAGTTCTGCTACAAGCGGACGGCCAGTGTTTGTAACCGGTTCTCCCGGTTTCACACCGGACGTATCCTCATAAACCTGGATGATAGAGTAGTCACCAACGATCTTGATGACTTCGCCCATCAGTTTCTCGTTACCCACGAATACGACATCGTACATACGCGGAGAGATACCTGTGGCGGTAACTACGGGTCCTGCGACCCTGTAAATCTTTCCTTCATTACTCATTTACTCATCCTCTTTGTATAAATCAACGCCAATTGCTCTCTTAACCTTCTCACGAAGATCTCCGACACTGCTTCCGCCTACTGTAACTACAACAGGCTGGATAGAATCGGAAACATACTTTCTGAGCTGCGGTGAAAGATTTTCGAGATCCTTTGCATCTACAGCAAGTATTCCGATTTCCGGATCTGCCATTGCCTTCTGAATTTCTTCCTGATAATTCTCAGGAGTCGCAATGAAGACGTGTCTGAGCCCTGCAAGCCTGAAGCCCAGGGCGAATTCCTCACTTCCTATAACTGCTATCTCCATCAGATCACCAGCAATTCATTTATTGTCTCTTTGTCAAGACCGCTGTTTATTCCTCTGGCGACGATCCTGATCCTGTTGACTTCATTCTCCTTGTGGATCATGTAGTCGATGATCGGGATAATCGACAGCGGGTGCAAGTGCGAGAAGGTCTTTGTCAATTCAACCTTGTATTTCCTCATGCCACCGACGATTTCCTTAAGAGTTGTCGTATCCGGTCTGATCGCATCTTTGATGTTCTCATAGAACGATATCTTTGCCAGATCCGCCTCAGCATCTGCGATTGTTTTCGCATTTGCAATCTGTGTGGCTAACTTTCTGTCGATATCTTTTCCGCCGTTGATGAAGTATTTCATCACTTCTTCACCATAAACGCCTTCGAGTTTCAACTTAAGGATTGTTTCAAGATTGATTATATCAATCTCTCTCCTTATGTAATCTTGATACAAGCGCATCGGTTTCGATTTCGGATCCAATACCGCAACAAGTCTTTCATAGTGGTTCTTGTCGAGGAAATCCTCGATAGGTTGAAGATTCTCTACCTGCCTGTAATCGTTGATTACTTCCTGCGGAATGACGACGTTGGTCCTCTTTCCGTATGCGGCAAGAATGTCCTCTACTGCGTTGATTGCGATGAGTTTTTCCAAATCATCGCTGTTCAGCAACCCTGCTGGTACAAGGTCTTCTCTGATTCCGTCCATATTGATATTCGAAGACTTTCCGCGTAGGATGATCTTCAAATTCCATATGTCCCATCTTTCTAAATCTACGGCAAGAATGTCATGAAGCTCGCCTGTTGTTGACTCCAATATTCCGTTGAATATCCTGGCCATATTCTTGTATGTCGCATGCTCAATGAGATCGACACCGGAGAATTTGCCAGTCAACTCGGAAATCTCTTTCGAGTATCCGGACTCACTTATGAAACGTGAGATCTCCGGAAGAGACATCAACATCATCTTCTGGTAAGCATCATCGCTCATCAACAGCGATTTCTTCGCTTTGACACGAGCGATCGTGTACGCATAATTGCCTTTCTTACCTATGAGCGTCATGCCCTTCACCCGAAGAGGATATCCGACAGGCTCTTGATCTCACGTTCCCAGATCGTCTGAAGGAGTGTCTTGTACTGCAGATCAAGTTGGATTGTTCCATCCTCGCTTTCAAGAATGATTCCGCCGGTGATCATACCATCCTCTTCAACAGAAGAAACACCGAGATCCACTGCTTTGATCTTCGATCCCTTTGGCACATATACCTTGGGGTTCTTGATCACGCCTTTGTTAGCATCGATCATCTCTTTGTATTGCTTCAGCTTTTCAGCGTCTGAAGCACCTTCAAGTGATGCAAGTGCACTTGCAAAGGCTTTTTCGAGGATCTCCTTCTTCTTTGCCAGAACGACTTTTTTGCTCTCGAGTTCTGCACTTGAGAGTTCCTGACGTCTGAGACGCTCGACTGCTTCTTCGAGCCTCTTGTCCTCTTTTTCTTTCTTGACAGCAATCTCCTTATCTGCTTCTGCCAGGATCTTTGCGACCTCAGCACTTGCCTCTGCTTTGATAGCAGCAACCGCATCTGCGGCCGATTTGTCGATTTCTGTCTTCACACTGTCTAATGCCATGATTAGGCCTCATGTCATTTTGTTTATGCCATACCTGGGAGAACGAAAACTCCGAGAATTGCTACGACGAGACCGAAGATGACGATGGTTTCCGGAAGAACCATCAAAACCATTGCCTTACCGAAAAGACTGACATCCTCTGTGATTGCACCGACTGCTGCTGCTCCGACATCTCTCTCTGCGAGACCTGCACCAAGTCCAGTGAGTCCGATTGCAATTCCTGCTCCGATCATAACCATTCCTAAATCTACTGCCATTTTTATGCCTCCATTTTTGTTTCTTTTGTGTGCTTACGCTTAATACCCAGTGGTGAGAACAGTGTTCCTCCTCCGGTAAAGAATTTGTTCATCGATTCAACATACTGCAACCTTAATCCGTGCAGACCAGCTGAAAGGATGGCGAGTACCCATATCATAAGGTGCCCTATTCCAAAGACAAGAACAGATCCTACGATCGATCCAGGCCCGTAACTAGGCAACATGATAAAGGTAATGTAGTTGAACGCTAACGCCATTCCCGCTTTCGACATTCCGATTGCGGCAAGACGAGTGTATGAAAGTATGTTTCCGACGATACCCGGTAATTCGAGTATTGCCTGTGCTTTTTCTTTCGGATAACACGAGATTACACCGACTATCAATATTGCCGCACCTATTGCCAACAATATTCCGATGTGTGGTGTGAAGTTGTCCATTATCGTTCCTCTGTCAGGAACTTTTGCAAAGAGGAACTGGGTGAGACCGAAACAGAAGATGATCAATCCGATGAATGAAAAGATCCATCCTCCTTTCTCCAAGTATCCTTCTTTGATTCCATGCTGCCTTGAAGCATTGATGAAACCGACAAGATAGGCAATACCCAGGTGAACAATACCCATGTATACACTCAACTTAAGTAAAAGCGTAACCTGGTGAAGTTTACTTACTCCAAATTCTCCTTCAACTTCTAACAATAATCCTTTGAACCACTCTGGAAGGGTTATATTGAAAAGACTCTCCCATGTGACCGTCGTGTCCGTAGCTGCGCCGACGAAATGCATTCCAAACATTTCACCGAAGAAGAAGAATCCGAAAATCGCTGCCCATATTCCTCCGAAGAAGAGTACGGTACCGATAGACTGGAATTCCTTAGTCTTTGCACAGCGCATTCCGTAGAATCCCAAACAGATGAACGGAATCGCATATCCGAAATCTCCGACCATGAATCCGAAGAAGAATGGGAAGAAGATTGATACCAGTGTTGCTGGGTCGATCTCCTGATATTTCGGTACTGAAACCAATGAGATCGCATACTCGAATTTCTTACCGAGGTTTCCGTTCTTACACTTTGTGGGTGTGGTCTGGAAACGCGGTTCCTGAGCTTCTGTATCAGCCAGTTTCCTTCCTCTTGTCTCCTGAACTTCAACATAGATCTTGTCGCCCATTGCGGATTTAATTCCGTTCTGAACTTCATCGATCTGTGCTGTCGGGATCCAACCGTCGATTACGAATGAGAAATCACTTGTCGCTATCCTGAGTGGCAGTTCTCCCTTCTCAACTGTAAGTGAGAGCTGTTCATCAGACGCAACAATGAATGATTTGTATTTATCAGAAAGTTCGTTGATTTTCTCCTTTGCTTTCTCGTACTGTGCGTTGAGATCTGCGATCTGCGCATTAGTAGCTTCGAGAGCTTCAGATGCAGAACCAGTTCCCGAAGGTACCGGAATCTCTGCATATCCGAACTCGGACAACGCCGATGAGACGTCATCCTTCACATCTTTCTTTGCGAATACGGCCACGACACCGCCGGTCTTTTCAAATGAGACTTCATAGTCTATATTGTCAAGAACTTCAAGTGCTTTTGTCGGATCCGATTTAACGGTTCCAACAAACACTTCCAACGATTCGTAACCCGAATAAAGATCGATGTCAATAGAAAGTTTCGAAAGCTTCTCCAGGTTCTCCCTTTGAGCTTCCATATCTGTGATTTGTTGGTCGATCTTGCTTTTCTCATCCACTGCCTTCATTACTTCGGCATGGACGCTTTCAACAGTGTTCGATGATATCTTTGCCTCGATGTCCTCTACTGCGATAGGATCGAATTTGGCCTTTTTAGGTCTGATTCCCAGATCCTTCTCAGTCGCTTTCAGGGCCAGCAACCTTTCGGAAGCTTTTCCTGTATACGGGCGAGGTGCACCGATTGTAAAACCTTCATCTGCGTCAACTGTATGATCGATTAAGTGGACAGCTCCCAAATTGTACAAAGTATCAATCGCTTCGTCAAGATGGGATTTGGTACCCACAATCACAACCCTACTCATTGACTCAGGAAGTGGCATTGATGGTCCTCACAAATTCTTTCTTGAGAAAATCGTTCACTTTCTCTAACTTGGCGTCAAGATTTGCGTCAAGTTTGTCTGCTTCTTTCTTTCCTTCAGAAATGAGTGCGTCACGCTCCTTGGAGAGAGACTCCATTTCCGCCGCTATGGAAGAATCATAATTCTCACGGAATTTTACATCCGCTTCCTGAATCTTCCTAACGGATTCCCTGCGTGCATCGGCTATCGCTGTCTTCTTGTCAGTCTCAGCCTGTTCGACTTTGACTTTAGCTTTGGCCTCTGCATCCTTTATTTCTTTTAGTATGTCAGTTCGGCTCATATATACACTCCCCGACCCCTATGCCTGACGTATAGCAAAGTCATTACTTAAACCCTATTATTATAATATAAAAAGGAGAAATTCAGGCTTTCGGAACATATTCCCGTATTTTGATATTGGTCTCATCAAAGAGTTTCTTAGAAAGATCATCTACGTAACCTTCTGTGTACACAACTTCTTTGACACCTGCGTTAATGAGAATCTTCGCACACATCGAACAAGGATATGTCGTTGTATATATCGTACTGTCTTTGACACTTACACCGAAATATGCAGCCTGTGCAATTGCATTCTGTTCCGCATGTACGCCTCTGCATAATTCATGTCTAGTGCCAGATGGTACATTCAATTGTTGTCTTATACAACCGAGTTCTTCACAATGTTTTGTTCCTTTGGGAGAACCATTGTATCCTGTTGAAATAACATGTTTATCACGGACTATGACTGCACCTACACGTCTCCTGACACAGGTTGATCTCTTTGACACTAAAAATGCCATTTCCATAAAGTATTCGTCATTATCCGGTCTGTTCATAATCAAAAATATACAATTGTGTTATTATATCTTTACACTTATACGACACACACAGGGATCTGTATGAATAAAGACCTGAGGGATGTACTGATAGTTGTTGGTATAACAGCAATAATCATTATCGCTGCTGTCAGCGCGTTGTTCATTTACTCAGGAATGAATTCTCCGTTAACTATCGTGGAATCAAAAAGCATGCAGCATTCAGAAAACATGTCTCAATTGGGTGTCATTGACACTGGTGATATGGTTGTTATGGTAGATCCATCAAAAACTTCAATAACGACATATGTCGAAGGATCCCAGAATGGTTATCAAAAATTCGGAGATTACGGGGATGTAATCATCTACAACAGAAATGATGGAAGAAATCCTGTTATTCATCGTGCCATCATATGGCTTGATCACAATGATGATGGAACTTGGTCTGCTCCTTCATTGAAGAATTTCTCCAAAGAACGGTGGAATGTTACTAATGGCGATTATAATTCCATGTCTGGCACATTAACAATCAATGGTCTTGGATGGAGACATCTATCAGCATCAATTAATCTTAACAGTCTTAAACCTCACAGCGGATATCTGACAAATGGGGACAACAACAACTACAGTGGTACCAGTACATATTTTGATCAAAGTACCAGCATAGCAGATACCATCGGTCCAATCGAAAAAAATAACATTAAAGCGGTGGCTGGCATTGAACTTCCATGGTTGGGTTGTGTTAAACTTTATCTTTCCAACACAAATGTCAATATGATTCCTGTTAACAGTATTCCATGTCTGTTTATCATGATAATTGATATTATTATGTTCTTCGTTACATTATCTGTTATTTTGAATTATTTTTATGTTTCAACTTTGAATCCTCAATTTAGGGATTAAAGATCATTGTCGATTCATTTTAACAAATCTTAATTTTTCCATCTGGTCATCAATCGAAGTTTGTCGAAATATTTATATTGTATAATCCCTATATGGATTATATGAATTT
>JAZRYJ010000081.1:0-1503 GCA_045600635.1 Candidatus Methanarcanum sp. | reverse complement strand
ATCAACGCCACGGAGAAGAAGCTCAGATTCAACGATATAATCGAAGCATTCCGCAACAGTGTCGAGGAACACCCGAATAACATTCTTGTCACTTATCTTGACAGATCATATACCTACGAAGATTCCGACCGCATTACCGACGGAATAGCATCTGCCCTGTCGAAGAAGGGAATAGGCAAAGGCGACAATGTGGCGATACTCGTACCGAGGAGCGAATGGTATCTTCTATGTGCGATAGCTGTTCTGAAGGCAGGAGCGACATACGTCCCCATTGACGACACATATCCTGATGAAAGGATACAATTCATGCTCTCCGATTCTTCCGTCAAATGTGTCTTGGTCACGAAAGATACGGAAGAACGTGCCGCGTCTTTCAGAATCCCTGTTGTTAAAGTATCGGATAAGACCAAAGGGACATTCCCCCCGGTGAAGATATCGCCGTACGATCCCGCCGTAATTCTATACACTTCCGGAACCACCGGTCAGCCCAAGGGATCGGTGATAACACACCGTGCCGTGCTCAACATGTCAGAATGGTATGTTAATTTCACAAAAATGAATGAAGATGATGTATATTCTTTGTACACCAGTATAGCATTCGACATGCATACTTTGGCATTGTATCCGATGTTGGTATGCGGTGCCTCCATGGACATTGTACCAGAGGATATGCGTTATGATATAGGTTTGATCAATGATCATTTTATCTCCAAACATACGACACACACCTACATGACTGCTCAGCTCGGAAAGATGTTCGCCTCGGCGGACATGCCTTCCGAATTAAGATTGCTGTTATACGGCGGAGAGAAACTTGGAGAGTTCAGAGCACCCGAACATCTTGGTGCATGCGAATCATACGGCCCGTCGGAGAATCTTGCTTTATCCACGGCAATTTACGTGAATGAAAGGTCGCATCCATCCTCAGTCGGACATCTGCTGAACAATATCAAAGCTTACATCCTTGACAAAGAAAGACGCAGAGTGCCGTACGGTGCGATAGGAGAGCTTTATCTTTCAGGATATCAGCTCTCGCTCGGTTATCTCAACCGTCCGGAATTGAACGCGGAAGCATTCTTCGACAATCCGTTCTCCAAGGAGAAGGGTTATGAGAGGATATACGCCACGGGAGACTTCTTCAGATACCTTCCCGACGGAACATTGGGGATCATAGGAAGAAGGGACGGACAGGTGAAGATCCGCGGCAACAGGGTGGAACTCACCGAGGTGGAAGCATGCATAAGGCGGATCTCCGGGATAAAGGACGTCACCGTTCAGGCCGTCGTCAACGAATCCGGAGGGAAGGAGCTCTGCGCCTACATAGTTTCGGATTCGCAGATCGATGCACAATCCGTGCAATCCTTCGTCTCCGAAAGGAAACCCCAATACATGGTGCCGTCCTTCGTGATACAATTGGACAGGATTCCGCTGAACGTCAACGGAAAGGTGGATAGACGCGCGTTGCCAAAGCCGGACACATCCGCCCTGCGTCACGAATACGTT
>JAZRYJ010000080.1:0-1915 GCA_045600635.1 Candidatus Methanarcanum sp. | reverse complement strand
CTGCGGAGCACCCGGGACCACCGCCGCCCTCGCCATTCTAAACGACCAGGTCAAGAAAGGAGGTATCATGGCATCATCCTATGTCGGAGGACTCAGCGGAGCGTTCATCCCCGTAAGCGAGGACCAGAGCATGGCCGATGCGGCGGAAATGGGTGCGCTGACACTCGAGAAGCTCGAGGCCATGACCTGCGTATGCTCCGTCGGACTGGACATGATCGCGATCCCCGGAGACACAAAGGCATCGACCATCGCGGGAATCATCGCGGACGAGATGGCAATCGGTATGATCAACCAGAAGACCACCGCCGTGAGGGTCATCCCCGTCATCGGAAAGGGCGTCGGAGACCATGCGGAGTTCGGAGGGCTTCTCGGAAGCGCTCCGATTATGCCGGTGAACACCTACGCATGCGACGAGTTCGTCGACCGCGGCGGAAGGATCCCTGCGCCGATACACAGTTTCAAGAACTGAACAAGAGGGCTCCGCCCTCCTTTCCTTTTTACTTGGAAAATGACCAGCAGAAAAAACGAGCGGCATTCCGATTCGGGATGACTGGAAACACAGAAGTGTGCGGACATTCATTCTTGAATTGCGAAACAAAGGAGGAATGCCGCATGAGATATATCGGACTAGATGTACATAAGGATAATATCACGGCTTGCGTGCTCACGAGCACGGGCAAGCCGAAATTTGAGAAAGATTTCCTGAAAGAATCGGGTAATTGGATTCTCGATGAGCTTTTGGATTTTGGAGATAAGGAAGGATTCTGCGTTATGATGGAATCCGGAACGTATGCATATGCACCGTTCAGGTTCTTCTCCGACAGAGGGATAGAGGTCCACGTGGTTCATGCCAAAGCACTGAAGATGATCACCGATTCCGACAAGAAGACTGACAGGAAGGATGCACTGACCATCGCTAAGATGCTCAGACTGTGGAAGAAGGGTGATATAGATCTGCAGATGGCATATATGCCGACCAGGGAACAGTGCGAACTGAAGGACATCTGCAGATACAGAGAAGAGATCTCCAAGAAGATAGGGGACGAGACCAGGCGTATCAAATCCCATATGTCCAGGAACTGCGAATATCTTCCCGAGAAATTTGACAACTTTCAGACCGAGAAGGCCAGACAATTCGTCAAATCGACATATCCGGAGGACAGGACACTGATGAGACGTATGGATTGCCTGATTGAACTGTTCAATGAGAGGGATCTGATCAAGGAGGATGTGGAATCCAGGCTCCCGGGTTCGAGGGAAGTAGAACTGTTATGCGGTATCCCGGGAATTGGAAGACAGACCGCCGTGCAGATAATGTCCATGATCGTGGACGTGAACAGATTCGCTGATGCGGAGAAGCTCTGTGCATATTTCGGCATGGTACCTAGAGTAAGGAATTCCGGAGGGAAGGAGCATCATGGCCGCATGACCAAGAACGGAGACAGGATGATGCGTATGATAATGGAACGCGTGACGGAATCACACGTGAGGAACTGCAACTCCTCGCTGACCCAGTACTACAAAAGGAAGCGCGACGAGATGGGTACGAAGAAGGCTCTCATAACGGCATCTAGGAAGATGCTGTCGGTCATATATGCGGTGCTGAAGTCCGGCAGGGACTTCAGGATCGCAGCCTGAACCGCGTTCAGGCCTTTGTACCGACTTCCGGTGCCGATATGAGGTGCAAGGTCCGAGGTATTCTGCCGTCGTCTTTTTTTGCGGCTATGACCGCCTTTGAAAATTACGGAGTCGACCGAGGACCAAGCTCGAAAAGTCATATTACGGCCGCAGGGACCGTCTGAAGTAAATTGTGTTCGCTCATCATGTCCGGTGGGCCGGAAGCGGGAGATCCTTTAGCGTAAGCTATAAACAAAATGCAAAAACATATCGGAATACCGCTCGTTTTTTCCAAGTA
>JAZRYJ010000079.1:0-5487 GCA_045600635.1 Candidatus Methanarcanum sp. | reverse complement strand
TGATGAATCAAAAGAAAGGGGATCGGTGTCCCCTTTGAAATCAGTTTATTTTCTGGACCTTACAATCACGAATGCAAGAGCGAACAATGCTAACACCACAGCAATCGTTCCTGCGATGAACATGATATTCTGATTGTTCTTCTCTTCATGTTCAGGTTCAGGTATCGGAACAGGTTCGTAACAGACTATCCCGCAGGCGTTCATCACATCGTTTCCCTGAAGGAGCTCTTCCCGATTGCCGCCGATGTCCTGGAGAAGAACGAGAACCTTCTCCTGATCCTCGACGAAGCTCAGAACTTCCTTCTCGGTGAGCACAATGGTACGCCTACAGTGACATCCATGAAGACCTTTATGGGCATCATCAGAAAGTTCAACATAGCAGTCTGGCTCTTATCACCTGTCACCAAGAACATGGGGCCCGCGTTCAGGAACTTCATCGACGATCCTGATAACCCGGGAAACGTCAGCGTGCTGTGGGACAGACATGAGGATTTCGCAAGAAAGATCATTAGAGAACACAATCTGAACATCGACACACGCGACATCATCTTCATGAAATACAGTGCCCTGGAACGTGCCGAGGCCACCATCATCCCCAAACTGTCGTGGACGACGCCGCCGGAGAAACTGAAGGAAGGGGAATTCTGTTACGATCACAAGGCCTCGGCGGAGTTCTCCGTCGGCGACGGATTCGATTTCAAGGCCTTCATCTCCGCAACCGGAAACGTCTCCAGCTTCGAGATGGTCGACGCCATCAGGAACTTCTACCGTGACATGAAGGAGACCGGGGAAGAGGGGTCCAAGGGATTCGAAGAAACATTTCTTGCTGCAGCTTCGAGGATCAAGTCGATGGGGCTGACCGACGAGTCGATCTCGAGAGCATTCGGAATCCCTGTCACCACCCCCAGGAGGAAAGCGGAAGAGTTTGGACTGCCCTGGGCCGTCAACAAATCAGAAACCAATGTGGATCGGTATAAGCGGGTTAAAAATACATAAGGGCACAGCCCCCTTTTACAAGGCAGATAATCTTTTTCATCACATCAACGCATTTATCTCTGACATACACTATCAATTATCGAAATGACAAGCAACAAATTACTCCGTGGCAATCCGATACGAAAATCTGAAGAAGATTTGTTGGACCGCGAGGATCTTGTCAATCATATTTCTGACCTGATTGTACATGACTCCATCAATGATAGTTGTACTATAGGTATCATCGGAAAATGGGGGAGTGGAAAATCATCTGTCATTAATCTAATAGAAGAAAGGCTCGGTGATCTTGAACCTCACAAAATGATATTCTTCATTAGATTCAATCCAATTGACTATTCTACTGATGCAAAGGGCATTTCTAGAATCTTTTTTGATGTTTTGATTGCAAATCTAAGAGATATACACAGAGACCATTCAAAATTAGTTGGCACTTACAAGAAAAACAAATGGAAGATTCTCAACCATTCAGCAAAAGTAATCGATAGTGCAGCAAAGGAAATACCCGACATACAGGGCATCATAGACAATCTTGAATCTCTAGCTATAGCAATTACCAATCCTGCTGAGTCCGAACCAATTGAAACCGTCAAAAATAAAATATCCAAAATTCTATTTGAAGCAAAAATCAAACTTATCATAATTATCGATGATATTGATAGGCTAGATACGGAGGAAGCCATCCAAATTCTCAAATTGATTCGTGTTACCGCTAATTTCCAAAACGTCATCTATATTTTGGCTTACGATGAACACATTCTTTCAAACATGATTGATAAAAAACTTGGACATGATTACTTAGAGAAATTCGTTCAGGTACCGGTACGTCTACCAGAAATTGATAGCTTAATTCTCCAAGAAATGCTTTACAACAGGTTCATCGCATCCATAAAGGAGTATGGATTTGAACCAAATGAATACACCATAATCGCTTGTAAGTCTATTCAGATTTCGACAATGAGGGACTTGTACATATTGATGAATAAGTTTGGGATTAAAATTCAGTTGTGTTATAGAGATGTCTCGCCTGAAGATTTACTGGTACTTACATTCATAGAGATGAAAGATCCAGCGTTGTATGAATGGATATACGAAAAACGTTTATTACTGTGCAACAGAGGAAAATCATTTTTCAAAGAAGAAGGAACCCAGGGATTCAGTTCGCCCCTTGATTCTGTAATTGATAAACCGATTATGAAGAATGGATCTGATAAGGCAGTCGAATTCCTATACCCGCATCTTTTTAAATCATTTATCAGACCTGACATGGAGGAGCTAAGGAAATACCAGATTCGCTCTTATCAGATATGCGATGTGTATTTTTCACTCAAAGTTTCGCCAATGGCTATCAGTAATAAAGTCATCGACCACATATTGGAAAGCGACGATAGAATAGAGGTATTCTGTAACATCCTTACAGAGAAGATAAAAACCAACTTGAACGGGTATAATTCATTCCTAATAAAAATCCTAGAAAGATGCAACGAATTCGAATATCTTGATAAAATATGCTTTGTCAGAGCGCTACTGTTCGATGAAGAGTTCATTGATCCAGAACTTGCGGAGAGGTTTTCGTTAGACAATTCTTTACAATCTCCGTCAAAAGAGACACTTCTTGATCATTTATTCAAAGAACTGACCGAATCGGACATTGAAAGAATATTCAGGGATAATCTTCCAGACGGCAACGCCTACGCTTTGGCATTGGATTACGTCTACCTCCATGGTTTGTCCGTCGAATCGAACAGGGGCAGAGAACTCCCCATGACACAAGATTGTCTTGATAACATCAAAAAAATAACAGGTGACAAATTATGCGAGGCTGCACCTAATTTCGAAACTAATGATAATCCTCGCAGATCAAGAGTATTCTTCGCTTTTCTCAGTATTATAGATTCAATGGTAGCAAAGAGGGAATTTAATCATTTATTTGCCACAGATGACTCAATCATTAGGTTCATTGAAGAAAACTTTGATGAAATGCAAATAAGGGCATTTGAAAAAGACATTACAGAAGAACTATCGGGGTACATTCCAGACGAAAGGCTGCCATCTTTAATTGATAACTCAAACAGATACCGGAATATTTTTAAGAGAATTCAAACAATGGTGAACAGTTAATCGTGTTTTAACACGTTAAAAAACGTCTTTTCATCAAGTTCCATTGGTT
The DNA here is from genome assembly GCA_045600635.1 of Candidatus Methanarcanum sp. Classification (GTDB taxonomy): domain Archaea; phylum Thermoplasmatota; class Thermoplasmata; order Methanomassiliicoccales; family Methanomethylophilaceae; genus Methanarcanum. Next base: position 2,324 of record JAZRYJ010000079.1, on the reverse strand, counting down.
GATCTTAATTGAATTTTAAGACAAAAAAAACCACCACCAAAACACACCTCGCGTACGCATATATCTATATCTTAACCTGTAAGATTTTGATAGGTTTTCGAGTTTTCAATGGCGGAAGAGTAAATTATCGCAATGTATATGCAATTCTTTAAGCCATATTGCCATACAATTTGGTGATAATTAAAACATAACAATTATCTACATACACTCAAGAGGACAGCTATGGTAGAAATTGACTTATTGTCTATGGTGGCAGCGGCGTTATTCGGTGCTATTTTTAGTACAGCAGTTTCTTCTTACGTTAGACATGTGAATAAACCACGTATCGACATGAAACTTGTGATTACTGGAATCAATAATGTGGATCTCGAAGACGGCCTTCCACTCGACAAGAGTGGTATTTTAAAACTCAAGGTGATAAATCGTGGTCGTACATCCACAAAAAACCTAACAGTCTCAATCAGGTCCATGTGTAGATTGGGGATGGTGTCAATACATATTGGTTCTCTACATCCGAATCAGATTGCTTCTTTTGGAGTCGGGACTTTTGAGGGAGACAAAATTGTTCTATACTGGGGCTCAAAAGAAAAGAAAGATGAATTATTCAACTCCGGGATTGTTATTGACAGGCTTCCAGAGATTCTTGAATTCACTGCATTTGAAAATGATATGCAGGGAATAAGACACTTATACCTTATTAGAGAGGATCTAATTATCGATGATCTATTGGATTCAGACATACCTATTAGTGGTGGTACAGGTGAGTTTTATGGTAGCATACCTGTGTCTGAACATATTGAACCCCGTTATGTTGAAGTGACAGATCCTGATGAAATCAAAGAATATCATCGCCAAATGAAAAAGAGAGAAAGAGATGACTGGTGATTATTTCAACCCCTCGTATTTTTCAGGTTCTTTTTCCATTGCCTCCATAAACAACGCGATGTGTATTAGCACATACAATTCGGAATTCGAGGTACTTTCGGATATTTCTACATACCTAGAAAAGTAGTTTGACTCGTTCATTACTTTTCTACGCAGGAAGTCAACTTCTATCTTTTGAAATGATTTTGCGCTGTTTATTTCTGCTTGAGAGGGTGAATCGGACGAATAGTACGCTGATTCATCTTGAATTAGTTTTTCCATTTTACCCCAAATATCCATAATTGTTTTACAATCGGATTCTATGATTGGAGGGTACAGTATCTCATTTAGAAGGGTTGTATTCGTTTCTTTTGTCCCTCTACAGTTGTACTCTTCAGTAGTAGCTAACTGTATACGGTTATGTTCAAACGTCAATGCTTTTTTTATACACTGGACATAGTGGTCATAAACGGTCTTATTGTCTGTAGAAACATCGGTTGATATTATTCTCTCTGCTAAATTTAAACAGTCTGAATTTGAATCCATTCTCAGCCTATTTTGTTTTTTAAGATAGGCCAGATATTTCAAGTAATTATCAAAATGATCCGGATCTCTCAATTTTTTCTTTCTAAAAGAGGTTTTTCTTCTTTCCAAATATTTCTCCAGACAATGAATAATCCAAGCTAATTGATTGTAATAATGACTGATGTATTGTGACAGTTCCGTTATGGATAGTCTTATTATGCGAGTATTGCCCAGACTATAAACAGTTGCAATAACTTCATTTTCTTTGTCAGACCATGATACAAACGGGCACCACTCTTCCTTTTCACTATAGTCCTTATGTTGATTCGTATTAACAGGGTGTTCTGAACATAACGATCTGATGTATTTGCAGAATTTGTAATCGTTGCCGTTACCAGTTATATCATCTGCGGTTATCATTTTTGTAGAGGTTTTCTTCTCCAACAACGATATGCAGTCACATTCTTCTGTAGTAATTGTTTCAGCAATTATGGATATGGCATCAATCAATACAAACGATTGGCTCAAATATTCATAAAACTCAAATGCAGAATCGTGCGGCCTAATATGCAATTCTTTGTTGTTTAAACCATCTATTATCTCCTTTATACGATCTGTTGCTGCACATAACTTAAGGTAAGACTTGTCTTCAACGAAATAGTCTACATTGTTGGTAATAAAAACACCAATATCTTTGATGAGTTTGCTGTTCAAATTCATTAATCCAGGTGTCATTTGTAGGTTTTGAGGTGTTATGGTAATTTAAAATTATTGGATATTACAATCACTTTGATTATTGTACGTTCAGTGTTATGACAATTAACACCTTTTACACTGAACAAGATGACTGGATATGATTTTTTGATGATATTGTTATTGGATTGAACGTCTGAATCCTGTGTAAATGATGTTGCGAACGACTTATGTCGTTCGAA
>JAZRYJ010000078.1:0-14536 GCA_045600635.1 Candidatus Methanarcanum sp. | reverse complement strand
CACTATTCCCGGGTGGCCGCTTCCGACAGGGTTGTATTTCATGTGGAAGCGTATTCCCATTTTTCTGACTTTTTCAGTGTCTGGCTATGCATGTTCTTTTTGTAATTTATATATATGTTTATCGAAAAAAATAAATAAAATAAATAAGAAAAATATAGAGAAAACATTGAAAAATACGAAAAAACAAAGAAAAACCGAGAGATTAAATTGAAAATTGTTTACATTAGGGTTTCAATGGGACTGCTGTTCAGTGAATGGTTAAATACAGTGATACGGATTAATCCGTGTTGGATTATAATGCAGACCACTTCGTCTACCGGTTCCGATGATGATTCTGACGGCAGTAATAGTCATCAGAGTTTGTTTTTAGGAGGTTTCACGAATGAGTGAGAACTCCGGTGAATATCTTGATCTCGACGAGATTGACATGTCCGTTCAGGAGATACTTACTGAAATGAAGGACAAATCAGAGGTTGTCGTAGATCTGGCATACGCCTCGCTGATGTATAACAGCAAGGAGATGGCAGAGAAAGTGGGCGAGATCGCAGATGAGATGGAGGATCTCAAGTATGCGATGCGTGTCAAAGTCATGATGGCATCCAGGACCAAAGAGGATGCCAAGCAGCTGTCCGGAATATTGCAGATCGCTTCTGCAGCCGACAAGATCACAAGATCTGCAGAGGACATAGTCAAACTGATGGATCTTCCGGCTGAGAAAAGACCGTTCATCGCCAATATAATCAATGAGTCAGATGAGAAGTTCCGTATAACCAAGATATCACCCAAGTCTGATATGGCAGGGCATACACTGGATGAATTAGCCGTTGAAGCCAGTACGGGGACCAGAGTGATAGCATTGAAGAACCGTCACGGATGGACATACGATCCCGAGGGAGATGCGAAGATACGTGCCGGCGATGACATAATCGTCCGCGGTTCTGACGGAGGTTTCGAGCGCCTTCAGAAATTCGCATCAGGAGCCGAGCCTTGGGAGTTCCCGGAAAAGGAGGATGAGAAGAATGATGAATGAAGTTGAAAGAATGCTTCTCGACCTCAAAGATACATCCGAACTGATGGTGGACCTTGCATATTCATCTTTATTGTACAATAACACGGAGATCGCTGAGGAAGTGATCTCTTTGGAATCGAGTATGGATGAAATCAGTGCTCAGATTCAGGATAAGATCGTCAATCTGGGAAAGGAGAATCCTGATCTGATAGCGAAATTCTCCGTTATTCTGAGACTGCAGATGGCGGCCGAGAACATTGCGAATTCAGCAGCATCAATCGCAGATGTAGTTCTCAGAGGGTTGGGTAACCATCCTGTGATACAGATGAGCATTCAGGAGTCCGAGGTCACCATCGAAAAAGCTACGATATCAGAGGATTCCGTTCTTGCAGGCAAGATGATAGGCGATACAAGACTGGGTACGATCCTGGGAATGTATATAATCGTCATCAAACGCGGCAACCAATACATCTACGGTCCTGATAAATACACAAGGATGGAGATCGGAGATGTTCTCATTGCAAAAGGACCGGACGAATCCGCGGATGAGTTCATCGACATAGTCACTGGAAAACAGAAAGAGATAGAATGAGTATGGTAGCGAGGAGTCGATTTGAACGACCGATCTCCGGGTTATGAGCCCGACGGGATATCCTGGCTACCCTACCTCGCTATATTCCATCCTAACATAAGTGTCCTATTAAAACTTATGCTAGTGCTAACCCCATGATATGAGAAAACGGAGTTTTGACTATCCAGATGTCAGAATAATGATTTAAGATGAAGTATGTCCTCGATCTTGCCTTTGACAACGATCTTTTTAGTGACATATGCCCTCATCGGTCTGAGCGTACCTTCGATAAGAGCATCGAGATATTCCGGTTCTGTTATGATGGTGATGTCTGCCTCATCAAGAAGTCCTTCTTTGAAATCGATGATTTCAGCGTGTTCCAGTTTCAGAGAGTATTTCTCTTCACCCAGATCGATGTTGATAGTTTTTGTTACAGGTTCCACTTTTGCTTTTGCTTCAGGATCCTTTGCCATTCTTCTGTGGAATTTATCAATCATCAACTGGATCTTCGGTTGCATCGACATCGTATGTTCACCAATCAGTAATGCGTGTATTCTTTGATACCATAAGTAGTTTTTTTACCGGTTCCCATGAAGTCCTGGTATGTTTCGGGGCCTTCTTATTCTTCTGTATCCATTCTCTGATGAAATTCATCGTGATCTCATCACTCGGATATCCGCTTCCGATGTTGATACCGAATTCTTTTGAGATATCATTCATCATCCTATCGCGTGTCACTTTCGCCAATATGGAGGCAGCGGATACGACAGGGTATGTGTCATCAGCCTTATGTTTCCCGATGATCTCAGGGTCTGATACCATCGAAGATAATTCCGCAGAGAACCTGGATTCATTCACATCAGGACAATCCGCGTATACGGTATCGGTCGGAATCTTGGATACAGCCTCTGCGAACATCTCCAATTCTATATCATTCAATGACATTATTTTCATTTTTTTATCGATGTCATCTGCAGACAGAATGATTATGGAATAATCCTGAACCGACGATATGATCTGGTCGAACATACGTTCTCTTACAGCAGGAGAGAGTTTCTTGGAGTCCTTCACTCCGATATCTATGAGTGCGGAATCATCTTCTGTGTATACACATCCGACCACTAACGGCCCCATAACAGGACCTCTGCCAGCTTCATCCACTCCACAGAACATACGTGTAGATTGCAATGACAGATATTAACACTGTCGCAGTATCTACTAAAATTTTGGTTGATAAATGGGTACTTTAAATACAGGGCGTATATGAAGAATCATGATGCCAAGATGCGATGTCCAGAACCGCAAGGGCGACACATCATTCAAACTGACCAGAGTAGGCGTTACCGGGGTCAGGAAAATCATACGCATTGAAAGGAATAACACCAGAAGTGAGATTCCGTTGGTCTGTAAGATTGATGTTTTTGTGGATCTGCCGTCAGATCAGAAAGGTTCGCATATGTCCAGGAATCTGGAGGTCATAAGGGAGACAGTGGAATCCTCGATCGAATCTCCGTCGACAGGCATAGAGGATCTTGCTGTCAGAATCGGAAAATTGCTTCTTAAGAAGCACGAATATGCATCTGTGACCAATGTAAGCATCGAAGCGGAATACTTCAAGGATAATGTCACACCTCACGGAAAGGCCACGACTGAAGTCTACAAACTGTTCGGATTGGCCACATGCGAACGTGACGGAAGGATCAGAAAGACCTTGGGTGTTCAGGCGATCGGAATGACGGCCTGTCCGTGTGCGCAGGAGAATGTCGCAGAAGCACTCGGATGTTCAAATGAATGGCCTGTGATAACTCACAATCAAAGGAACGTCTGCACAGTGATGATATCCATGGACAATGAATGCTGTGTAGAGGCCGATGACATCATCGACATCGTGAATGATTCATTCTCGTCACCGACATTCGAGGTCCTCAAGAGGGATGATGAGGCAGCTGTCGTGATCAATGCCCACAGAAATCCGAAATTCGTTGAGGATATGGTGAGAGGGGTATTGGACAAGATCCTTGAGAAATATACTGAACTTCCGGATGATGTCGATGTCACTGTCAGAAGCGAATCTGAAGAATCCATCCACAAACATAACGCATTCGCCGAAAGGACAGCAACAATGTATGAATTGAGGAACCCTTCCCAATGACAGGAAGGATCCCTTAAGAATTTTTAAAGAAGTGATTTAGCTTCAGCTGGTTCAATCTCGAGAGCTTTGAGCATGTATTCCAATGCCTTCTTCGCATACGGCGCCCTTGCTTTCGGATCCTCCATGATCTCACCGTATGATGCCATGACGTTGTTGAAGTATTCAACAGCGAATTCCGAATAAAGACTGGCAGCTCTTGATTCATCAGCTTCTGCGGCCTCACAGAATGCTTTCTCAGCTTCATCATACTTATTTACAGAGATGCAGAACAGCCCGTATGATTCGTAATATTCACACTGCGGATCGAGTTCGATGGCCTTGTTGTAAGCTTCCATGATCTCTTCGTCCTTGACCTTGGCCCCGAACATACCTGACGCCATGCTTCCACATTCCGCTTTGTAATACCAGCATTCTGCACTGTTCTGGTTCTCGTCACAGAGCTTCTTGAAGCTTGAATAAGCTTTTTTGAAGTCTCCTTCATCCATCGCTTTCATTCCTGCGGCCAGTTTCTTTTCGAGATCATCTGCCATTATATCACGTGTCATAGCACAATCCTTGTTTTTAAGCATTAACCTGTTTTCTGCCGTTTTTCTTAATATATTCAGCAACTTTCCGTGATAAACTTATAACATTGATGACTGATGTTCTTCCGATCTTCATGGACAGAGAAATCGTTGAAAGAGTAGCGCACATCGCTCATCTCGATCTTACAGAGGAAGAGTTGGACAAATACAACGTGGACCTTGCAGAGATCCTCGAATATTTCGAATTGCTCGACGAAGCACCGGGTATTGAGAATAAAGGTTTCAATCCGGTGGAGATAGCTGATGCGTTAAGAGACGATGTTCCTGAGATGGAGATATCTGCAGAAGAATGCACCAAGGACATGAAGACCTATGACGGATACATCAGGGGGCCGAAGCTGGCATGAAGATACCTGATTACAGATCCATCAACGACAGATATGAGATGTTCACATCTTTCACCGATGTGAAGGATGCAGATGCGAAATTCATATTCTCTGCAAAGGACAATCTGACCTCAAAGGATTTTGAAACGACGGCAGGATCGAAGATCCTGAAAGGATATCATCCGCCGTTCGATGCCACTGCCATAAAGAAGATGAGAGAGGCCGGCGGATTCCTGGCAGGCAAATGTAATCTCGATGAATTCGGTTTCGGAACATTCTCGACGAATTCAGCATTCGGGATACCGAAGAACCCATTCGATCTGAACAGATCATGCGGCGGTTCATCGGGAGGACCTGCATGTGCAGCTGCGGTACTGGAGGATCATGTTTCATTGGGAACATCCACCGGAGGTTCCATCGTGTGCCCCGCATCATTCTGCGGCGTATACGGATTATCGCCGTCATACGGACGTGTATCAAGATACGGTCTGATAGATTACAGCAACTCGCTGGATAAGGTCGGACTTCTGTCATTCAAAGCTTCAGATCTGAGAAAATATCTGCCGATCATAGCGGGAAAGGATCCTCACGATCCTACGTCCACGACACAGCCTGAATTGAAGTTAGGCGTGAAGAGGATGAAATCAATTGCCGTCCCGAAGGAAGCCGTAGAAGGTGACGGTATCAGCAAAGGAGTGATGGAATCCTTCAGCAAATCATTGGAGTCGCTGAAAGGAATGGGCATCGATGTGGAATATGTGAGCATGCCCACTCTGAAGTATTCGATCCCGGCATATTACGTCATAGCAACATCGGAAGCATCAACAAATCTGGCCAGATTCTGCGGTATGAGATATGGACAGCAGGAAGGGGATCTGACGTTGAAATTCGATGATTATTTCACTTCATTCCGTTCGCAGTATTTCGGTGATGAGGCGAAGAGAAGGATACTTCTCGGAACATTCACCAGAATGGTCGGTTATGCTGACAGATATTACAACAAAGCACTTCAGGTCAGAGGTGCAATAATTGCAGATTACAAGAAGCAGTTCGAAAGGTTCGATGCGATCGTTACACCGACGATGCCGTTCATCTCACCGAGATTCGATGACATCGCGAAGATGAGCGCATTGGAATCTTACAAAGCAGATTTCCTCACAGTCCCGCCGAACATAACCGGGATGCCGCATATGACGGCACCCTGCGGATATTCAGAGGGAATGCCTGTGGGATTGCTGTTCACATCGGATCATTGGAATGAGGACATCCTTATAGATATGGCAGAAAGATGGGATTCAGCATTCGAGGTCAAACATGCGGAGGTGAAAGCATGAAGATAGGATTGGAGATCCATGTTCAGCTGCCTACCAAATCTAAGATGTTCTGTTCCTGTCCCACGACAGGGGCCGAACAGCCTAACACACATGTATGTCCAACGTGTCTTGGACTTCCGGGTTCCAAACCGTCACTGAACAGACAGGCGATGATCCTGGGGTTGACCATCGCAAAGAAATTGGGATGTTCCATACCCGAGACTACATGGTTCTCAAGGAAGACATATTTCTATCCGGATCTGTGCAAACACTTCCAGACTACGCAATACGATATGCCCATAGGATTGAGCGGGGCATTCCATCTGGGTCAGAAGATCATCAGGATAACGCGTGTCCATTTGGAAGAGGATCCCGGAAAGACCAAGAGGATCGGGGACGGTTCCTCATTGGTTGATTACAACAGGAGCGGGATACCGCTCGTGGAGATAGTCACTGAACCCGATATCTCATCGCCCTCCGAGGCCAGAGAATTCCTGTCAGCGTTGCTCACGGAGATAAGGCACACCATCGACCTGGAGGATGACGGCGAACGCAGCGTTCGCTGTGACTGCAACATATCTGTTGGAAAGGAGAGATGTGAGGTAAAGAACGTGACCGGTCTGAAGAATGTGGAAGCATGTCTCAAGTTCGAAGCGGTCAGACAGATGAAGATACTCAAGGCCGGAGGCAAGATCGAACGTGAGACCAGACATTTCGATGAGGAAAGGAAGGTCACTACCGGTGCCAGAAAGAAGGAGTATGAGGCCGATTACGGTTACATCGGAGAACCTGACCTGGGAATCTACAACATAGCGAAGATGGCCGAAAGCATCAGACTGAAGGAATCTCCGCTATTGATGATAGACAGATTCCAGAAACAATACGGATTGGATGAGAAATCCGCGAAGCAGATAGTCAACACTTCAACCAAACTTGCGGAACTCTTCGAAGAGATCGCAAAAGAGACCGACAAGGGAACTGCGCTGACGATGATAACAGGTCCCATTTCGGCAGGTTGGAAGATTTTAGAACCTGATGTTGATGCGAAGAGATCGGAATTGATCGCAATCATCAAAGATTTCCATGTTAAGAAGATCACGGATACTGAATGCATCATCAAGATCAAAGCATTGATAACAGGTGTCGATGCGGAAGAGATTGTAGCAGGGTCTGCGGATCTGGATGCCGAGGTCGATAAAGCGATCGATGAGAATCCGGAAGTCCTTGAGGATTATAAGAAGAATGAGAAAGCTGCCAACAGGATCATCGGTGTTGTGATGAAACGCACAGGCGGTAAATTCTCATCATCGGAAATCGTTTCTGCTACGAAAAGATTGATCGAGAAAAGATTGTAAAAAATAGTGAGGGACATCCCCCACTTTCATTCTTTTTTGTCTTCGCAATTGCATTCTTCACAGTCGCATTCGCACTCATCGAGCATAGCCGAATCAATCTCATCCATGCAATCCTGTGCGTTCTTCCATTCCATGAAGCAGATGTACAATGCGACACATGCTGCAAGAACCATTAGAATACCTGCGACAGCAACCCATGTATTCTGATCCTGCTGGCTTTTGGTAAGGAACATACCTATTCCGAAGAGTATGTTAAGAGCCATAGTGTCCAGCTGTCCGCTGAGGTAACACATCACAGCAACGAAGATGAACAATATTAGAGCTATCAATCCGCCGACCATATCAGTCTGCAAAGGTATCGATGCAGCGACGAGGCCGAATGTGATTCCTTCAGGAAGATATCCTTTGTATATCGTGAAACCCGCGATAATCAGGCCGATCACTGTCAATGTTAATTGAATGCCTACATCACTGTATATCGCCTGATCGACATTCATGTCGAACCCTTTGACGATCTGCATGATGCCGTACAGAAGGGCGACGAATATGACGTAGAACATGCCTGCGACAATCGCTCCGAAATCCGATCTGTCATTATAGAACATATAAGATCACTGCTGGGTGAATCGCAGTGATATATTATAAAAGGGTTTGAAGAAGGATGAATGGAGATCCATTCATTCTTTGTCTTCTTCGATGGAATCGAAATCCACATCATCCATTGCAAGTGACATGATCTGAAGCTCTTCGAGTTTCTCGTCATCGATCTTGCTGGGTGAACCGTCGATCAGTGATTCTGCTTTCTTGTTCTTCGGGAATGCGATCGTCTCACGAATCGTCTCCTTGTTGAGAAGGATGGCGATTATCCTGTCGACACCGATCGCGATACCGCCGTGCGGCGGTGCACCGTATCCCAATGCCTCGATGAACCAACCGAAGTTGTTCTTGATTCTCTCATCATCCATTCCCAATTGGTGAAGGACTTCAATCTGAACTTCCGGCTTGTTGATCCTTAATGAACCCGAACCGAGTTCGTATCCGTTGAGAAGGATGTCGAAACATGCTCCTTTCTTGTAATTGTCGTAAGGAAGTACGAACGGGTGGTGGAATGCATCTTTCTTCCCAGATACAGGATCCACTTCGAACATCGGACAGTCTACGAGCCAATGGAATTGGAATTCATTTTCGGGAACAAGGCCGAGATCCTCAGCGAGCTGTCTTCTCATGAATCCTGCGCCTTCGAGTGTTCTCTTCCACGGACCGGCCATGATGAAGATAAGATCTCCTTCTTCGGCATTCATTGTCTTCTTGATACCGGCTTTGTTCTCTTCTGTGAAGTATTTTACGATGTTACTGTCGACCTCTCCGTTGACGACCCTCATCCATGTGAGTCCGCCCAGACCGAACTTCTTAGCGAGATTGATGTATCTGTCGACATCATTCCTTCCGATCTTTTCTCCGGCGATCGCTTTTTTGAGGTTCATACCTACTACGATCCCGCCCTCTGCAACGATCTTTTTCAGGATCCCGTAGTTCGTCTCTCTGAACACTTCTGTAAGTTTTTCAAGCGGAAGATCGTACCTCAGATCAGGTTTATCGGAACCATATCTCTCCATGGCCTCCATGTATGAGATCCTGGGGAACGGGATCTGCAGTTCTTTGCCGTACAATCCCTTCCAGATGTGTGCGAGCATATGCTCGATGTTATCCTGGATATCTTTTTCTTCAACAAAGGACATCTCCATATCGAGTTGTGTGAACTCAGGCTGCCTGTCCTTTCTTGAATCCTCATCACGGAAGCATCTTGCGACCTGGTAATAACGATCCATTCCGCCGACCATCAGCATCTGTTTGTAGAGTTGCGGTGACTGCGGAAGTGCATAGAATGTTCCCGGATGAACTCTTGACGGAACGACGTAATCCCTTGCTCCTTCCGGTGTGGATTTTGCGAGCATAGGGGTCTCTATCTCAAGGAAATTTTGTGAATCCAAATATTCTCTCGCGAGATGTATGAATTTGCTTCTGAATTCTATAGCCTTGATCATCTCCGTTCTTCTGAGATCGAGATATCTGTATTGAAGACGGGTGTCCTCACCTGGAAGAACACCTTCTTTCTGATCTCCGATCTCGAACGGAGGAATGTTGGATTTATTCAGCAATTCCGCTGATGTTATGAGAACTTCCACTTCACCTGTGCTATTACGAGCATCCTCCGTTCCTTCGATCCTCTTTCTTACGATACCGTTGATACAGACCGATGATTCACGGGTGAATGTCTTAATCGTCTCCTCAAGTTCTTTTGCGTCGGCACCGGCAGGAAGATCCTCCGGGTCGAATACGACCTGGGTGATTCCGTATCTGTCAGCGAGATCGATAAATGCGACCCCTCCGTGATCTCTGGAGAATCTTACCCAGCCCTGCAAACAGACTTCTTTTCCCAGATCCGAGGATCTGAGATCTCCACAGGTGTGTGTTCTTCTCATAATCTTACCCCTCTGATGAGGTTCATTGACCATCAGTAATCGGGGGTATATTAAATAATCTTGCGCGCACGTGCGCTTAATCTGTGAATTTGGGGATGTAATCCATCGGATCCTTCATCATATTCAGGACGACCGACGTATTAGTTTTTTTCACGCCATCTATCATGAGAATGGATTTAACGATCTTTGAGAATTCCTCTCTGTCTCTGCACGCTATCCAGGCTATGGAATCGCATTCACCTGTAACATCGAATATTGCCAGGACCTGCGGTATGGATCTGACTTTTTCCTGGACGCCGATGATGTTCTTGTCCACATAGATCTGGATGATGCCCATGAAATCGAATCCCAATCTCATGTAATCGATCTTCGCACGGTATCCTTTGAGAATGCCTTTGGATTCCAAGGTTTTGATCCTCTGGATCAAGGTCGTGGGATGTATGCCGAGTTCCTTTGCAATATGCCTGTATGATCCTTCACTCGATTCACACAGAAGTTTGATGATGCGTCTGTCCATTTCATCGAATTCATTATTCTCGGTCATTTGTACACCGTTTCACGTTAATTATGGACATTCATCTATTTGAGTGCTCGGACTTGTAATAAAATATGATGAATGCAATGCAGGAACCAATGACCGATGAATTGTTCTACAGTGACGGATACCTTTCAGAATTCGAGGCCGAGATCACAGCGGTGAACGGCGATTATGTTGCGCTGGGAGGTACAGCCTTCTTCCCGGGAGGAGGAGGACAGGTCTGTGACACAGGCATGATTGGAGGGGTCAGGGTCACCGAGGTCAAGGAGGAGAAGGACGAGATCTTTCACAAAGTGCCAGGACATAAATTTAATGTCGGTGACAAGATCTGGTGCAGTGTAGACTGGGACAGACGCTATGATCTGATGAAAGGACATACTGCAGAACATCTTCTATTCGGTTCTCTCCAACGTCAGGACCCTGAGTTGGAGATAATCAAGATATTCATCTCACCTGAAGCGAAATATTGTGTTGTGAACAAGGACATCTCATGGGATAAGATCACTGAGGCGGTATGTTTCGCCAACAAGGCGATCGACGATAACCTTCCTGTTTCAAGAACGATGATGAGTAGAGATGACCCAGATATCGACAAGGTAAGAGTAAAGTTGGATCATATCGACGATAATGAGATAACCGTTATTGAGATAGGGGATGTGGATATCGCAGCATGCTGCGGAGTCCATGTCATGGAGACATCAGAATTGGGCGCTATATTCGTTGACAGGAAGGTATCTGCAGGAAAGGGCACATTCGAGATACATTTTGAGATTGGGGAGTCTGCGATACAGCATGCGATGAAACTGGCAGGTTCATGCATGTCCGTAGTGAACATCCTGGGTACAAAACCTGCAGATGTCGAGAAAGCTGTGTCCAACATGAAAGACGAATTGGAGCTTACCAAGGTACAGCTGAAATCATCTGTCTCTTCATTACTGAAGGCTATCAGACCGGAATCGATCAACGGGGTTGATGTTTACTGTGGCACATTCCCCACATCCGACCGTAAAATACTGACGGATGCCGCAGAGGATATAAAATCCAAAGGAGGAGTAGCAGTTCTCATAGGGGTCGGATCGAATCTGACGGTGATGATGGCTTCCGGTAAACAGGACATCGATTGCAAGGCCATATTATCTAAAGTCCTTGCAGAATTCGGAGGGCGTGGCGGAGGCAAGCCAGACTTCTCGCAGGGAGGAGTACAGGATCTGTCATCCGCGGACAGGATAATCGAATCCGTACTGTCCAAGATCAGAGCGCTCTGACTTATTACCAAGACAAATGCTTTTATCGTGCGTACATTATAGGTCGCATCATGTCCGGAATGAGAGGTATCAACCCCCGTCAAATGAAACAGGCAATGAAAAAGATGGGAATCACGAATGATTCCATAGACGCGATCGAAGTCATCATCAGATGTCCTGACAAGGATATCGTGATCTCGAATCCGGATGTCAATGCCATGAAGATGCAGGGGATGACGACATATCAGATCACGGGCGACGTCAGTGAAAGAGCACCAGGAGAAGTTTCTGAGGAAGGTCCATCGGTACCTGAAGAGGACATACAATTGGTCATGGAACAGACCAAATGCGACCGTGACAAAGCCATTGAAGCATTGGAAGCATGTGACGGACAGCCTGCTGAAGCAATACTGAAGATCATGACGGAGTGAGATCTATGTGTTTAGCAATACCCGGGAAAGTTGTAGCTATCAACGGGGACATCGGAGACATTGATTTCGGAGGCGTCACGAAACAGACCAATCTTTCTATGGTCGAAGCGAAAGTAGGTGATTGGGTAGTAATCCATGCAGGTTTTGCGATAGAGGTCATGGATGAAGATGACGCTCAGGAAACGATCAAACTCTGGAATGACGTCCTCGATCATGACGAGGTCAAATATCAGTGACTTGAAGCAGGTTCGATGATGAATTTGAAGTAATTGTTCCCTGTACCGAATATCTCTGATTTCGTCACAACATACTTCTTTCCGACGATACTACTGAGTATCGTTTTGAAGACACCCTGATTGAAACTGTTGAACGAATCCATCTTGATTGGAAATTCTTCTTCCGTTTTGATTATTATCGTAAGAGGAAGGAATGTGTAGATACTGACAGCACCTATGTCGTTCCTTTCATAGAACTCTTGAAGTTCTTTTATTGCATCTTCGACTCTAGTGGCCTTGATGACATTGGACAGTCTGTTGCCCACATAACTTCCGAAGGTCTCCATCAACGGAGAGATATCCAAGCCGCTGCATTCCAGTGTCACTTGCATACTGTCAGCGAGATATTTGTAGAGTTTATCTTTCCCCGTTAAGGCCAAATCGATATTCTTATCAACAGCTACCTGACAATTGGGAACAGCATCTTTAGTGAATGCGATCTTTTTGCCTGATAATGTAAAGATCTTTCTTCTGCTGTCATTCTTATCATATTCGGCGGAGATCAGATTCTGTACCGTCATCTGATCCAGATGTATCGATAATGTAGACTGGGCTTTTTTCGTCATATCTGAGATCTCAGTCGTGGACATAGGTCTCTTCGCCAATTCATTCAGAATCTTCATGTGAAGTGGATCTGAAACCTGTACAAGTTTTGGTTTTCCACTGTTTATTGTGGAATAGACTTCGAAACTGTCTAGATTCTTCTTCGTTCTTCCCATGCCAATTGTAATGGCGCCGTATAATAAATATATTTCCAGAATGACGTATAAATGTATCAATAAATATGATAGATTGTATCAATTAAAATCAATATAATTATCAATAAATTTGAACAAAGCATAACCCAGGAGTTTATGACTGTTGTATGTTTGCGTTTTTCTTCATACACAATCTGTTAATCACAACAGATACGATCAAACTCAGAATGATTGCTGCAACGCCGTAGATTATTGCAATGAATGTATTTTCGAACGGAATCTCAACAGTCGGATTGATTGAATGATCTATGAACAGCACTGCAAGAAGTTTCAAGAAGAACATATGCAGGATGAAGATGAACAAGGTATGTTTTCCAATGAATGTCGATATATCCCTGACCACAGGAATCTGAATGGACACATAGGCTATCGTGAGTAGTGCTATGGCACAGCAGCACATCTCAAAGAAGAAGATGAATGCTGAGACGAATCCATATTCCCCGTACACGGACAAATACAGGCAACATGTGGTCGGGAAGAAGAATGTGAGCGTCATTCCAACAGCCGTCAGTATGATGAAAGTCACAAGGCTCTTTTTGGAGAATGCATATCTGCTGTTCATAAGGTCGAAGAAATCGATCTTCTTCAGCATAGCCCCGAATATCATGAATGAACACACCAAAGGCACCGATTCGATGAACCACGGTAATTTGATATTGAATTGGAACAGGATACCAGAGATCGTCAGAAGGATGATTATCGTAAATATTGCTGTTTTGATACTTTCAGTGACACGTTTTCCTATTGCAAAGAATAGTGCCAGTGAAAGGACGAACATCTGAAGGAAGAAGAACGTCCCGCAGACTGAATAATAGTATATTGAGAACGGTTCATGCGAAGGTACGATGAAATCATAAAAACTGCTACCGATCAAAGTGCTCACAATATAATCACAGAATGTTTGGAATGAACCCGCACTTCCTTGCAACAGCATCATCCCATATATCGCGGCCGGCAATGCTATTGATGCGATTATCATCGGGATGACGATTTGACCGAATCTTTTCAACAGGTTGTTTTTGACAGCATCATCCAGTTTGGTGTAATAACCGGATATGATGAAGAACAATAAAAGTCCGGAATAGAAGTATTCCCTGATCATCGATCCGAAGTTCATGGCCGATGTAGCTGTGGAAGATGTTGCCGCACATCCTATCGCATGTGCTATTACAACAGATATTATCGCAACACCTTTGAATGAATCGATGGTCTTGTTCCTGGTATCTGTCATTGCAACAGAGGACGAATATCTGTATTTTAAAATGTGCGATTCATTCAATGCTGTGTGTTCCGAATGAATTGAACAACGTAGCGTCATTCAATAAGGTATTTATACGGAATGATCATCACGAGATTTGGTATGACGGCCATAGCGGCGGTGTAACACCCGGTCCCATTCCGAACCCGGCAGTAAAGCCCGCCTGCGTCTCTGTTTGTACTGTATTGCGCAAGTGTACGGGAATTCAGAAACGCTGTCAGCCACTTTTCATTTTAATT
>JAZRYJ010000077.1:0-20008 GCA_045600635.1 Candidatus Methanarcanum sp. | reverse complement strand
TTGGAACTGTCCCTTACAGTATCGGAGATACTGTTCTTCTGAGTGTCGCTCAGCAAGTGAGTGATCTCAATTTTAATGGTTCTTTGATTTTCAATACTATTCATCGAAATGGAGATATAACATTCATGTCACATTAATGTTCTGAGCAAATTGGCAGAATGGCACGACAATCACAGTGTGAGCATGATCGGATACCATATAGTGTGATGTACTAAATATCGTAAACCTGTATTGAAGGACGGAGTAGATGTCATAGTCAAACAAACGATCGCTCAGACATGTACAGACAACGAATGGGCATTGCGTTCGATCGAAGTGATGCCTGATCATGTTCACATGTTCATTCAAGTCCATCCTGCTGACAGTCCTGTTAACGTGGTCAAGACTTTGAAATCAACATCTGCAATCGCAGCATTCTGTACATTCCCTGATCTGAAGGGGAAGAAGTTCTGGGGGTGCGGATTGTGGTCCAGAGGGTGTTATTACGGTTCTGTCGGTCAAATATCGCAAGAGACTGTAGAAAGATACATAGAGATGCAGAAAAAGAAAGGGGCCCCTTGACCGCTTTCATCCCACAGCACGAGGCTGTGGGTTTTCAGCGGGATTGTTTATAAAAGAAACTCTGTTGGTCACTGTGACCGACCCACAAACCGACCCAGTAAATATCAGAATTTCTCAACTGATTCAGATAATGGCTGATGATGTTCTGTCGGCATCTGAAATAATGTCAAGAATGGGACTTTCTCATAAGAAAACGTTCAGAGACAACTACCTCAGGCCTGCGTTGGAAAAAGGTATGATCGCAATGACGTTGCCTGATACTCCGAACAGCAAGTATCAAAAATACAAAGTTGTCTTCAATCGCTGACATCAATCACAGACTGTACCGTCCGACATGCGGGGACGTATCCTAACCACAGTTTCTGTTTTTTTGACACAGTGTCGAATGGTACAATATCTAAAAATTACACCCAAACAAAAACCTTTGACAGAAAATGTCAGCTGTTAACAAAGGATTTGATTCCGCAGACGAATGACCATACCAATGCTGACATTATTACAACAGCCTGTGAGAATCCCGGCACAGTGTCGAATATCAGATAGATCAACAATACGATCCCGGATATCAGCATCAACGAGATCGTGATGTATGCATACACTTTCGTTTCCTTCCAATCCCTGTAAATAAATATCACCATCGCAAGGAATGTAGCAACCGCGAATACTCCTGATGAGAAATTGTGCGGGAACCCTGTATCCAGATCAAACACCCCTACACCTGCAAGGAACAGACCTGCGACTATTATCAGGACAGCAAACACATCATCCAGATCGTCCTTCGTTCTGATCAAGAGTGTGCTGCTGATTATCATCAACGCTCCCATGATGATGCATCCCCAATTGAACAATGCTGCACTCACCGCATTATCTGAAATGCCCAGGTAAGAAAGCGTATCAGAGAACAATATCCATTTTCCGTCTGTAAAAGCTGACAATGCCCACATGACAGCGAACACTATCGGTGCGATCATCGATACGATTCCGGATATCGAACGTCTGTTCATTAATCTGCGTATATCGCAAATCAATTTTTATCTTTAGTGTTCAACCCGTAATACTTCTCGATACCGCCGTAGCCTGTAATGACCTTATTCTCTCTCGTCTTTGAAATGAAACTATCCAAACGCTTTCTGAATTCCGACGGACGGTTTCTCGCAGCATCGATATACGCAATTCTGATCCTTTTGTATGAATCGGAGAATCTGGAATAATTGTTCCAAACGATCTCATCTTTTCTCAATTCTTCAATAATGTCATCGGGGAATACATACGGTTCGTTTATCAGGTCGATCACATCACCAATAACTGTCGGATGTATCATGTCGTGTTCATAGAGCCAGATCAGTCTTTCTATATTGGCCCTGGAATAACTGCTGCCTTTTCTTCTGGCCGAGAAACGACGTATTCCATGCATATCATCCAAACTTCTGTATGTGCTGTCGATCCATCCGAAACATAGTGCCTCCTCGACAGCGTCATTATATGAGACTGAGACTTCTCCCGACTCTTTCAAAGGGAATATAAGCCAGATTTCCTTTTCTTTTTCAAAATTGTCATTTAGCCACTGCCTCCAAACGGTTCTGTTCTCAGCGTAAAATGTGTCATATTGACGTGGCATGTCATACGAATCACATCACTCCGATATATCAGTCGCGCACGTACACGATATATACGAGTGTCCCAATCCACAGACTATGTCCAAGGTCTTAATATGCGTCGCATGGCCGTACGCTAACGGCACCATACATCTGGGTCACATGGCAGGTTCGATTCTGCCGCCAGATATATTCAGCAGATACAACAAACTACTCGGAAACGAAGTCATGATGGTCTCGGGTTCAGATCAGCACGGAACCCCGATTACTGTCAGCGCTGAAAAGGAGAAAGTGACACCGGAGGTCATCGCAGACAGATATCATGCCATCAACAAAAAGGCCATAGAGGACATGGAAGTCGAATTCTCTCTGTTCACCAAAACACACACTGAGAATCACTTCGAGACAGTGAAGGACGTATTCAACAGACTTTTGGAAAAGGGGCACCTCTACACAAAGGAATCGAATCAATACTTCTGTGCAAAATGCAACAAATTCCTTCCTGACAGATATGTTGAGGGGATCTGCCCCGTGTGCGGTGCTGAGAATGTGCGCGGAGACCAATGCGATTCATGCGGAAAGACATTCGAGGCAGGTGAACTGAAATCGGCACATTGCATCCACTGCGGTTCAGAACCGGAAGTGAAACCTACTGAACACTATTTCCTTAAATTGTCCGCATTCGAGAAACCATTGCTTGAATACATCGATTCAAAAAAGAATTGGAGATCCAATGTCAGATCATTCACTGCCAACTGGTTGAAGGACGGCCTTTTCGACCGTGCCATCACCAGGGATATGGAATGGGGAGTCCCCGTCCCGGTGGAAGGATGGGACGGCAAAGTGATCTACGTCTGGTTCGATGCAGTGATCGGATACCTGAGCGCTTCTAAAGAATACTCGAAGATCATCGGAAAACCTGATTATTGGAAAGAATTCTTCGAGAACAAGGATGTGCTCGGTTATTATTTCCTCGGAAAGGATAACATCCCATTCCACTCTATCATATGGCCCGCCATACTCATGGGATACGGTGGATTGAATCTCCCGCATGACATCCCTGCTAATGAGTACCTGATGTTCAGAGGAGGGAAACTCTCGAAGAGCAGAGGCGGAGCCATCGATATTCCGTCGGTTCTTGAGAAATTCGATGCGGATGTCATAAGATACTATCTCTCATCGGTCATGCCTGACACTCACGATTCTGAATTCACATGGCAGGAATTCGAGACAAAGGTCAACAACGAACTCGCTTCCAACCTTGGGAACTATTGGCACAGAAGTCTCAGTTTCACAAAGAAGAATTTTGACAAAATACCTGCACAGAATGATGATGAAGTGAAGTTCATCACCGATCTAATAAACAGATATGCCGCAGAATACAGGAAATGCCTCGACGGATGTGATTTCAAGAAGGCTATCAAGGTTGTCATGGAACTGTCCAGTGAAGGCAACAAGTACTTCGCTGACAAGACACCGTGGGCACTCATCAAGACTGACAAGGATGCCTGCGGCGGCGTAATGAATGCTGCGCTCCTTCTCACAAAAGCGTTGGCAATACTCGCCTGGCCGTTCATGCCGAAAGCTTCCGAAACGATTTGGTCTTTCCTCGGGATAAAAGGTTCGATCAAAGATGCAGGATTGAAATCGATCGCAGAACCGCTGAAAGAAGGACAGGAACTTGAAGAACCTGTCCCGGTGTTCAAGAAGATCGAGGTACCGAAAGAATGGAAAACGGAAGCAGAAGAGAAGAAACCCAAGGAGGAGAAGAAAATGGAACCGCTCACAGGACCTTATGCAGATTTCAGAAAATTGGACATACATGTAGGACAGATCGTATGGATCGATGATCATCCGGATGCGGACAAACTGTATCAGATGAAAGTTGATGTCGGGGAGGACGAACCGAGATCCATCGTTGCAGGATTGAAATCGTTCTACAAGAAAGAAGAGATGCTGAACAGGAAAGTCCTATGCCTCAAGAATCTCAAACCGAGAAAGCTCAGAGGGATCATGTCTGAAGGGATGCTTTTGGCAGCAGATGACGAGGATCTCGGAGGGACCACAGTTCTTCTTCTGAAACCTTCAGCGGACCTTCCGAACGGAACAGCATTCAATTCCGGTCTCGAGAACAGGGATGCTAAGATAGAATACGAGGACTTCGCGAAAGTGAAATTCAAGGTCGCCACAGTATCATCGGGCAAATTCAATATCGACGGCGGTGTCGATATTGAAGTGCCGGAGAATGCACCGTCAAGATTGGTCGCTGTGGTCGATACAGACGGCAAGGTCATCCCGCTTTCTGACGGAAAAGGTTGTGTTGCCACTGTGGACAAGGACATAATGGACGGTGCCAACGTAAGATAAACAGGGTGTTCGGTTGTACGGAAAGAAGATTCGTCTCGAAAGGATCATCGACAGAAGGACGGGAAATGCTGTTATCGTCCCTATGGATCACGGCATGTCAGTCGGTCCGCTGAAAGGTCTGACGGATCCGAAGGAGACTGTAGACCATGTGGCAGAAGGCGGTGCCACCGCCGTTCTCATGCATAAAGGTCTCGTTCCGTACTCATATCGTGGATACGGCAGGGATCTGGGGCTGATAATCCATCTCTCAGCTTCAACGAATGTAGGCAACAATGAGAATTCTAAAGTCCAGGTGACAAGTGTCGAGGAAGCGATAAAAAACGGTGCGGATGCCGTTTCGATACATATCAACTTCGGAACATCCGAAGAACCTGACATGCTGGCATCAGTCGGAGAGATCTCACGTCAATGCAACGATTGGGGAATACCGCTGATGATCATGGGATACGCCAGAGGTCCGAAGGTGAAGAATGAGTTCGACCCTGAAGCCATATCGCATTGCGCAAGAGCATCCGCAGAACTCGGTGCGGATCTTGTAAAGGTATCCTATACCGGCGATATAGATTCATTCAAACAGGTGTGCAGATCCGCATTGGCCCCTGTCGTCGTTGCAGGAGGTCCGAAGATGGATTCCGATCTGGACATTCTGAATATGGTCCGTGATTCCATGGATGCCGGCGGACACGGTGTTTCAATAGGGCGGAACATCTTCCAGAACAAGAACATCATAGCCATCACAAAAGCGATATCCAGCATCGTTCTTGAAAATTATTCAGTCGAAGAAGCATACAAGTTCATCAGGTGATTCAATGAAGAAGATCATCCTCAGAGCAGATGTCCCGTCATCATCGGAAGAGAGGAAGAACATCGTTCTGAAGGGACTCGAATCTGGAATAACAGATTTCATTCTCAGAAGAACAGATTCAGAATTCGAATCACTCGGAATCATGAACGTATTCTACGAACCTGAATTCATAAAGATAGATTCGGCAGCATCTGAAAAAACAGCCATGGGTTCTGAAAATGATGTATTCATCGAATTATGCGGAGATTGGAAGATAATCCCGCTTGAGAACATCATAGCAAGTTCATCAGAAAAGAAACATGTATATTGCATCGCAAGAACGGAAGAACAGGCGAATACGTATCTGAATGCACTGGAAACTGGTGTTGACGGCATAGTGATAGATGACATCTCGATAATCGGAAACATATCTTCAGCAGGAACAGCGGAATTGACAGAAGTCGTTGTAAGATCGGTAAAACCGGTCGGAATGGGTGACAGGGTATGCGTCGATACATGTTCGATGATGACATCTGACGAGGGGATGCTGATCGGTTCACATTCCAACTGTCTTCTTCTTGTCCAATCGGAAAGTGAGGATAGCGAATATGTCTCATCAAGACCGTTCAGAGTCAATGCCGGTGCTGTACATGGATACACCCTTGTTCCTGACGGCACCAGATATCTCTCGGAGATCGCATCCGGAACAGAAGTTGTGATTTGTGACAGGAACGGCAGAACAAGAACATCCGTCGTCGGAAGAAGCAAGATCGAATCCCGTCCGCTCATAATGGTCTCCGTCTTATTCGACGGAAGAGAATACAATGTTATCCTGCAGAATGCAGAGACAGTAAGACTAATGAAGAAAACCGGATCCGCATCCGTGACGGAACTGAAGGTCGGAGATGCGATTCTGGCACATATATCGTCAGGCGGCAGACATTTCGGTATGAAGATCGATGAAACCGTACAGGAGAAGTAGATGAGGATCTGCTCTTCATACGGGACTCCGATGAGATTTCAGATGAGATATGATCTTGAAGAGATACGCATGGATGTTTTCGATGAGATCCCCGATGATGTCTGTGAAAGAACGATCATCAAACTCTGCGGAAGATCGGGGTCGATTGTTCCTAAAAGTTTCACCGGTTTTGTTGATAATGATGAAATGATTATTCCTGGTTTCAAAAACATATTTTCGATACATGATTTTGAAAAAACCCCGTCTTATGACGACATAGTATCATCGTTGTCAAATAATGCTGAGATCGTGAAAGGTGCATTCGCTGTACATTCATTCGATGATCTTCATAACATCTACAGGGCATCACAATCCATCAAAAAGAAACATGTTCTGATAGGAATGGGCGAGACTGGGAAAATAACCAGGATCAGAAGTTCGTTGCTGAATAATGAATTCACATACGGATTCGTTTGTGACCAAACTGCATCGGGTCAGCTGTCGGATGATGAATTGAACGAACTCGGCGATGTTTGTAAAATAACCGGCATCATCGGTTCGGAGATCAATCATACCTTGTCTCCTGCAATACACAATGCAGCTATGAAAAAAGCCGGGATCAACGGTTGCTATCTTATTTTCGATGTCCGTTCTCTGAACAGCATAAAGGACGTTATCACAGAATACAGCATCACAGGATTGAATGTTACAATCCCATACAAAACGGATATAATGAAACATCTTGACCGTTGTTCTCCGGATGCTGAAAGAATCGGGGCTGTCAACACAATTACGAACAAGAATGGCAAGCTATACGGTGATAACACTGATTGGAAAGGGATCGCTTCCGCATTGAAAGATGTTGATGTGAAAAATGCATTAATTGTAGGGACAGGGGGTTCGGCCAGAGCCGCTGCCTACTCACTCATCGACAGAGGATCCGATGTATCCATTTTAGGAAGGAATATGAAGAAAGCAGAACAGATACATTCTGATCTGGAGACTGAAATATTCTCCGGAAAAGATGTTTCTTCATTCGATCTCATCGTGAACTGCACACCGATAGGCATGATATCTGATTCAGAATATCCGTTCGATTTGAACAGTATCAGCAAGGAACAGACTGTTCTCGATCTCGTCTACAATAAAGAGACCGATCTTGTGAAAAGAGCGAAAGGTATCGGCTGCTGTGTTGCAAGCGGTATCGATGTACTCATTGGGCAGGGAATGGAATCATTCAGACATTGGTTCGGAATAGAGCCTGATATCGAAAGCATGAGAGGTGCCATATGACCGGATACGGTGTATCATACGGTGCGATATCCGTTCTGAATGCGATACCCTGCGGGATCGGTGCCACAATCGGGATTGATCTGAAGACAGAAGCATGGTTCACAAAAGATACTGAATCTACAAAGCTCATAACGGATGAAAAAGACACCCTGTTGATCAGAACATGTGTGAAGAACACACTGTCTGCGATAGGTGTCGATGATGTGAATTACAATCTAAGGATCAAATCAGAGATCCCGCCGTCGATCGGTCTTAAAAGTTCGAGTTCAGTGGCCAATGCGGTCGTATTTGCTGTATTGAATGAATATCATTTCCCGATGGATGTTATTGATGCGATCAGGATCGGTGTAAAGAGTTCCAGGGAATCAAAGGTCACTGTCACCGGCTCATTCGATGATGCATGTGCAGCACACTTCGGAGGATTCATTCAGACGGATAACTATAATGATGAGATACAGGTCAAAAGACCGATTGAAGAATACGACGTGATATTGGTTGTCGGTGACAAGAGGAAATCCAAGATTTCAATCGAAAGATATGCTCCGTTCAAAGACAAATCCTTCGAACTCTCCATGCATGCCTCCAAATGTCCTTGGAACACAATGGAAGAGAACAGCAGAATAATTTCCAAAGTATCTGGCACTGATATATCCATCTGTGAAAAAGCCAAAGAATTAGGTGCATTGGCTGCAGGTATTTCCGGGACCGGACCTGCTATCGCAATCGTGACCGAAAAAGGGAAAGGAAAAGAGATCGCTGATCACCTCAATTGCAGAACGATGATAACCACCACAAGGAACTCGGAAGAGATATCATTCTGCGGAGGCAATATATCTGGCACTGTTGAACTTCCGTCGTCCAAGAGCGCAACCATCCGTGCGATATTCATGGCTGTACTTTCGGGGAAAGAATGCACCATTCACAATCCGCTATATTCGTATGATACATATGCTGCGATCGATGCTGCGAAAGCATTCGGTGCGACTGTGACCTGTGATGCGGAAAAGATCATTGTCTGCTGCACTCATCTTACAGCTCCGAAAATCATTGATGTTGGTAACTCTGGCACAGTATTAAGATTCGCAATTGCGATGTCCGCACTTCTGTCCGATGAGATTGTAATAAAAGGCGATAAGAGCATAACGAAAAGGCCGATTGATGATCTTCTTGCATCATTGTCATCCTGCGGTGCAGAATGTTCATTTGAAAAAGAGATAAGGATCAAAGGTCCTTTGAAAAGTACATCATTCAGAATCGATTGTTCAAAATCATCACAATACCTCTCAGCATTGTTGCTCATCTCACCTGTGATCGGAAGACCTGTTGACATCGAGATTGCCGGCAACACTGTGTCAGAACCGTATGTGGCACTTACAACATCGATGATGAAACTGTTCGGTGTCACACTCACAAAGAATGATGACTCATATCATGTCGAACCGACAGGATACGATGGTTTCGAATACACAGTACCGACGGACATGTCATCCGCAGCCACAGTCATGGCCGCAGGTGCGATGTCGGGGAACATTACTGTCAAAGGCAACTTCCTTAACATTGTACCGGACAGCAAGATAATACTGATAATGAAACTAATAGGATGTATAGTCGATAACTCGAAGAAAGAGATATTCTGTTCATATTCCGGAAGACTGAAATCGGCCGAGATAGACCTTTCCGACAACCCGGATCTGTTCCCGATTCTTGCCGTACTTCTTTCAACGGCCAACGGCACCAGCAAACTGTACGGTGCACCGCATCTCAGATACAAAGAGAGCGACAGGATCTCCAACGTCGTAGAGAATCTCCGTTCGATGGGTGCGAATATCGAAGCTACAAATGACGGATGCATAATAAACGGAGTTCCGAGACTTCACGGAGCTAAGATAAACCACCGTGACGATCACAGGATTATGATGGCCTTCGCTGTCGCATCATTAGTATCGGACGAACCAGTGATATTCGACAATGATAACATTTGGAATATATCCTTCCCGGGATTTCCTGAATTGATGATGTCCGCAGGGATGAAGGTGAGATGATGTACAGTTTCGGAAGAAGATTCAGACTATCGCTTTTCGGAAGAAGTCATGCGGATTGTGTAGGGTGTATCATCGAGAATGTCCCTGTCAGAATGAAACTCGACATAGATTCCATCAGAAGGAAAATGGAGCTCAGAAGACCGTCGCACCTCGGTACGGACAGGAAAGAGAAAGATGAGGTCGTATTCGAACACGGTGTCAAGAATGGTATTGTGACAGACAGCACAGTTGTGATCTCGATAAAGAACGAGGATTTCGACGGCTCTTCATATGAACAATTCAAAAGAACCCCCAGGCCCGGGCATGCCGATCTTCCTGCATTGATGAAATTCAAAGATTTCGATATATCAGGCGGAGGTCAATTCTCAGGAAGAATGACCGCTCCGATCGTGGCTGCAGGTGCCATTGCAGAACAGATCATCTCATCAGAAAAGATCAAGGTTGCTGCATATTCCAAAAAGATCTACAACATTTCAGATTCTAACCGTACGTTCAGAGAAGCACAATCGTCCTCAAAATACATCACAAGAGCTGCCGATGCTAATGTTGACAGATTGATGCAGAAAGCAATCGAGAATGCCAAAAATAATGATGATAGTATCGGAGGTATCGTGGAATGCATCGTCACCGGACTTCCCATCGGATTCGGAAGCGAATGGTTCGAATCGTTGGATGTCCTTCTGTCACAGGCGATGATGTCCATCCCCGGTGTGAAAGGGATAGAATTCGGCGATGGCTTCACCATCACTGATATGAAAGGTTCTGAGAGCAACGATCAATATGCATTGAAGAACGGGAGCATAGTGACTTCCAGCAATCACATGGGCGGCATAGTTGGGGGAATGAGCAACGGTTCCGATCTTGTATTCAGAATCGCAGTCAAACCGACTCCTTCCATAGGGAAAGAACAGAACACCGTCGATATCGTGACAATAAAGGATTCAAAACTCAGAATTGAAGGGCGTCATGACCCATGCATAGTTCCCAGGATCGTGCCTGTTGTGGAATCCATGGCCGCCATCGTAATCGTTGACGAAATGCTCACATCTCCTCTTCATCAACACTTCTGAAATTGACGGCAGGACACGGTCCGAAACAGTCCTGACATCTTATGCATTCATTAGGATCTATCTCGACCCTTCCGTTCTCCATACGTAATGCATGCTGGCCGCACCTTGCGACACATAATCCGCATCCGACGCATTGTTCCGACCTGATGATCAACTGGAATAATTTGTCTATCGCCTTACGTGCATCCTCTTCTACAGAAGCTTTCGATATTATCGCACCTTCCCTGTAGATCGTGATGTAATCCACTGATACCCATTGACCGTCCGGGTCCTTCTCCACAGTTCTTCCCAAGATCTGCATGAATCCTGCCAATCTATCCAAGTCAACAGGTCTGGATAATGCGGCTTCTATACTGAAACCTATAGTGCATGGAGAATATCCTTCCTGAACTTTGATCATGAGCGGACCTTTCTCAGGAGGTTTAGTCTGTTTGGTCAATTCAGACACGTCCTTGCCAGAAACCCTCTGTACTTCTTCTTTGATAGATTGAGGTGCCCTCTTCCATCTCCATAGGCCGTATTTCTTCCATTCGTCCGGCAACCCCCTGGAGTTCATGTATTCATTGAGATAATCATCCCACTGCGGATATCTGTCAGCATTCTTCGCAATCTCGAATTCAGCGAGATCGGATGCCGGACAGAGGAAACATCCTATTCTATCCAGGCCCCTTGTGTACCATATGTTGAAATCCTCTTTCTTATAGAAAAGATAGAACCAGACATGAATAGAATTCCAACTCTGGATCGGAGATGCACCTGTCTGACCCGGTGTCCATGGATTCACCCAGATCCTCGGTTTGTTATGTCTGGATTCGGACTCGTATTTTCTTTGTCCTATGAATGACAGACAGCCGTTCGGGAAATTGCTGTTTATCGCTTTGACCGTGGGTCCGAGCTTATTGGTCTTACAGCACCACCTGAAATCCTTGGCAGGCGGTCCGAACTGCACCAAATTCCCGAAGAATGCATCAGTTGGTGCGGATTCCTCTATCAATTGCAGTCCGTACTTCTTGCATATGGACCTTACATGTTCAACAGTCTCATTGAATTCCAATCCTGTATTGACGAAAAGAACAGGCAGCTTATAACCAGCATCCATTGTCAGTAACAATGTTGCCAATGAATCCTTTCCGCCTGAGAATGACACAATCGGAGGTTTCTTGATCTCCTCGATCGTCTTCTTTATGAATGCTGTAGCTTCGAGGACCCTTCTTGTTATGACGTCTCTGTTCGCATCTATGATCTCGTCCCATGTATGCTTCTTCTCACTGAACGCGAAAGGCTCATCCTTGTACCATTTGGTCCTGACAGCCATTCCATGATCCGATTTTATCATATCATCCGCAGACATCCTGGCCGTACCTGTTGCGATACATTGTCTGTCCTCAGTGACAATGACGACTTCATCTCCTTCTTTAACATCGGGGGATGCACCTATGACACCCGGGGCCATGAGATTCTTGGATTCTTTCACGAATTTTATCGCTGCAAGGTCAATTACAACATAACCTTTCGTCATTGATCTGGCGATCCTCATTGCACTCTGCATCCTGTTAAGGAAAATCCATCCTTTTGCCAGATCATATCTCATGGTTGCTACGGTCTTCCCATCGATGATTATCTCATCCATCCTGTCCAAAGAAGGCGCTTTGTTAAGAAGAACGATCTGTCCCTCAGGAATCAATGACAGCGATGTTCCTTCTCCGAATTGGCTGTCAACGAGGCTCCTGATCAATTTGATGTCATGTTCGAAAGCCGGTCTCACATCGCCTGGCGGTGTTATCTCTACTTCATGTGTGGTATTTCCGCATATCGGACATTTATCCACTTCCAATACCGGAATGTTGCAATCATCGCACCACCTAAGGTGATTCTTACCGAGCCTGATAGCTGCCATTGACACTTGAATGTAAGACCGATTTATAATCTGTTTGCGAGAAAAATCCATTTGAACGTTTAATGAATGATTGCAGATTCACAGACGTATGAGATCCAGCATCTGTCTGCATGAGATCGCCTTCATCTCATCGCACTCAACATCGGATGAACATACTGATACGCAATATCCCTCAGGTGATTCTAATTCTCTGACTTTTAATCCATTCGGGAATCCGTCATGCCTCAACCCATTTTCTTTTATGATGTCAAATGTATTGGGAGGTATAGACAACCCCTTGCCTAATGCTTTCATGTATGACTCTTTGATCGTCCACATTCTGCAGAACACCTCCTCTCTGTTATCCATGCTCATAAAAATCTCATATTCCTCTTTCATCATGACATCCTTGCTGATGTCCAAATTATTCCCGATGGCCTCCACATCTATGCCCACAGGTACATCTGATACCGCACATACCACCATACTTCCCGAATGAGATACGTTGAAATTCACATCTGATCTGTTGGTTTGAGGTTTGTCATCTTCATCGATTGTTATTCTGACATTATATTTCACTTCGACAGTTCTGAAGAATAATCCTGCAACAGCACTAAGTTTTCTGTCCTTTTCAAAACAATAAGATAACGCCTTAGTTCTTCTGTCGAATGATATCGTATCTATGACCTCATTGAACAGAACGGGGTCATTCAGCTCATCACTGTTGACGATATAACACTTTAGAGACATCGTATGATAATTGCAATGTCTATTTACAAAGTATCGTTGCAGCGCTATTCTAACTGCATGATGTGTTTCACAATTCACTCATCGTTCACATGATGCGAAAAAACAAACACAAAATTTCATTAATGTAGGTTAACATTATCAAAAAATATGGGCAATACGACGAATGAAAGAAACAGAACCATCGATTTCTCCAAGGGGGTCGTGATATTCGCCATTGTGATTTCACATATGATTGCCTATAGAACCAATTCCGCAGACGGTGCCAACCCTGCCATTGATTTCGCATTTTCCTGCCTTGTGTTGTTTTTCATCATCTCCGGTTATTACTTCAGGCCGAAAAGAAGCTATACGAAAAACCTCTGCAAACGTTTCATACAGCTCGGTGTGACATTCGTTCTGTGCACCGTGGTACTGACTTCGATAATGGCCGCACTGCTTTGGATACAGGGCGGATACGATTTCTCACTAGAAAATGTATTGAACGACATCGGAAACATGCTCTTGGGGACCGGTGCGTTCCTCAGCTATTCTGAATATCCTATGATTCCTGTTGTAGCGCCTTACGAAGTAACACATCCATATTATTTCCTCACTGTGATGCTGTTCGCATTCGTGATATTCTATGCGATAGCCGAATGGGCTACACAGAATTGGAAACGCACAGTGGTATGCGTTTTGATTCTGACTGCAATAACCTTTGCACTCAGACAGTTCGTCCCGATAAGACTCCCGTGGGCGATCCAGCTTTCCTTCGTTTCAGCCGCATATATGGTGATCGGTGCGTATGCCGGAAAACATGATCTGATCGGATACATAGATACACAGTACAGGACTAAGAGATATTGGATAATATTCACAGTAATGCTGATAATAGGTGTGGGAGTTCTTTTACTGTTCCCGACAAGATCCAAATTCGTACACACGATATTCGGATTCTATGACGGCTGGTCGGTATTTCCGTTTCTGATAATCACATTGGCATCCAGTTATGTAGCCGTTGTTATTTTTTCATTTTTAGCCAGAGTCAAGCCGCTCGGGATGATTTTCACATTCATCGGAAAGCATACATTGGCAGTGATATTGCTCCATATGTTCTATGCAAAAATCATCTGCATTACGTTCCTTACATTGCCGTCTTCAGGCACACAGATAATGTTCGATAACCTATTACAGGCCATCCTTGTCGGAATAGCGTCAACCATCCTGTGCCTGATCACTGCACTTATTTACGCTAAGATCGTAGAATTCATAAAATCAAAACAAAATGATCCTTTGCCTTCCGCATAATTTGAAATGTTCCTGGCCGCTAACAATGGAATGATAGCTCACAACCAGATGGCTGCTGTATTGCAGATGCACAGATTTCCAATGTTCTATCCGTCAAGTGCCTTTCTGATGTCCGATACATATTCTCTGATATAGGGTGCGGAATTCTTTCCGTGTTTTTCAATAATGGATACGTTCTCGATATCCAATATGACACCGTCAGTATAATCCGCTTTCGAAACATCATATGACGTAACAAGTCCTGCGGCGATGCATGGTACGTCTGTATTCTTTCTTACTATGTCGAAGATATCCTTCGGATCCATGCAGAGATCGAGTCCTTCAAAGGCATCGCTGGATGTTACAACAGAATAAAGGAATCCTTCTGCTTCCTTGGATATCTTCTCGATCCTCTCAGGTTTGGAAGGTGCCACTGCCGAGATGAGCTTCACATCGTATTTCCTTGCAAAGACCAAAAGTTCATTCTTCTCTTCATAAGGAAGATCGGCCGCGAACACTGCCGAAATGCCGGATTCTTTGCACTTTTTCATGAATCTGTCGTACCCATAGACGAAAATACTGTTCAGATATGACACGATGCATATCTTCACATCGGAACTCGAATGTATCCTCTCTGCAACATTGAACACATCATCTGTTGTTGTCCTGTTATCCAGTGCTCTGCAGTATGATTTTACGACTGCAGAACCTGCACCCGATGGATCGGAGAATGGGATGCATAATTCGACCATGTCCGCACCTCCTTCAGCCATTGCCAATGCAAATTTCGTTGTTGAATTACAATCCGGATCTCCGACGGTGAGGGATGCTATAAGTATCTTCTTTCCCTTATGGAACAGTTCACTCATGGATGTCCTTCCCCCTGTAACGTGCGATGGCTGCTACATCCTTGTCTCCTCTTCCGGAAAGATTCACTACCATGATGCTGTCCTTCGGCATTTTCGGTGCCGCCTTTATCGCATAAGCAACCGCATGCGAACTCTCTATGGCAGGAATTATACCTTCAGTTCTTGAAAGATATTCAAATGCGCTCACAGCTTCGTCATCGGTTATCGGGACATATTTCGCTCTGTTGATTGCCCTGAGATACGCATGTTCCGGCCCTATCCCCGGATAATCGAGTCCGGCTGATATTGAATAAACCGGAGCGATCTGTCCGTACTTGTCCTGACAAAATAATGATTTCATTCCGTGAAACACTCCCTCCGATCCTCTTGCCATCGTGGCTGCGTGTTTCTCAGTATCAATTCCTTTTCCGGCAGCTTCGCAACCTACAAGTTCTATGTTCTTCTCATCAACAAATTCTGAGAACATTCCGATCGCATTAGAACCTCCGCCTACACATGCAACAAGACAATCCGGAAGTCTTCCTTCTTCCGCCATCATCTGTTCTCTGATCTCTTTTCCTATGATACTCTGAAAATAACACACAATCTCAGGGAACGGTGCAGGACCTACTGCACTGCCGATGACATAGTGCGTATCTGCAATCCTATTGGTCCATTCATTAAGTGTTTCATTGACCGCATCCTTGAGCACAGCTGTTCCTGATGTCACAGGATGTACCTTCGCACCCAACAATTCCATCTTGTAGACATTCAATGCCTGTCTTTTCACATCCTCTGCACCCATGAACACTTCACATTCAAGGTCGAGAAGAGCTGCCAAAGTTGCAGTTGCAACTCCGTGCTGACCGGCACCGGTCTCCGCAATGACTCTTTTCTTCCCCATCCTCTTGGCAAGAAGACATTGCCCAATGACATTGTTGATCTTGTGGGCACCTGTATGATTGAGATCCTCTCTCTTCAGATATATCTTGGCGCCACCGAGGTCCTCTGTCATTCTAGATGCATAGTACAGCATTGAGGGCCTTCCAGTATATCTGCGGTTGAGTTCCTTCAGCTCATGAAGAAACTCTGGATCGTTTTTGTACTTTTCAAATGCTTCACGGAGTTCAATGACTGCATTCATAAGGGTTTCAGGAATATACTGTCCACCATACTCTCCGTATCTGCCGTCAGCGGTCATAAAAATGCGATATATGTTGTGTATAAAAAGAATTTCACTTGTGATTTTGTATATCGACACGAAGAATTATTGAATACCAAATTCCTTATGTA
The DNA here is from genome assembly GCA_045600635.1 of Candidatus Methanarcanum sp. Lineage (GTDB taxonomy): Archaea > Thermoplasmatota > Thermoplasmata > Methanomassiliicoccales > Methanomethylophilaceae > Methanarcanum. The sequence goes on along the minus strand of JAZRYJ010000077.1, from coordinate 3,302 downwards.
TTGCAAATTGAACGACCTACATTCGATATGCTGTTATCAGAATGTACCTATCAGTTTCGAAGCACGTTCAATCTCATCTTCAGACGGTGCTCTTGCATCCTTCAGTTCATATTTTATGCCGAGTTTGTCCCACTTAGGAACACCCAATGCATGATACGGCAATATCTCCACTTTTGAAACTGTATCCAGAGATGAGATGAAATCTGCAATATCTCTCAGATCCTTCTCACCGTCTGTCAATTCCGGGACAAGGACGTGCCTCACCCACATCTCCTTCTTGTTATCTGAAAGATATCTCATCATGGATTTGATATTATGATTCCCATGACCTGTTAGATTTTTATGTCCGACATCATCGTACATTTTCATATCCATCATGAAAAGATCCGTATTCTTCATCAATTCATTGAATTTTTTAAGATAAGTATCGTTCATCTCGAACGGCTGACCTGATGTGTCCAATACCGTATGTATCCTATTCTTCTTGGCTGAAGCGAACAATTCAATAAGGAAATCCATCTGCAGCATGGGTTCTCCGCCGCTGACGGTTATTCCGCCGTTCTTCATCTCCCTACCCCAATATGAAGCGTATCTGAGAGCTTTTTCAATCACTTCGTCTGCCGTCATCTCGATAACAGGTTCATACGACCACATTTCAGGATTGTGACAGTATTTGCAACGCATGTTGCAGCCCTGCATGAAAACAACGAATCTTACACCCGGCCCGTCGACCGATCCGAAAGTCTCGAAGGAATTTATCCTTCCTTTACAGCTTGCCATGACATGTTCTCGCAATTACATCCAGCTGCTGTTCCTTCGTGAGGCTGATGAATTTCACAGCATATCCGGACACACGTATCGTGAAGTTCGCATACTCCTCTTTCTCAGGATGATTCATGGCATCGATCAGTTTCTCGACACCGAATACATTCACATTGAGATGATGGGCTCCCTGTTCGAAGTATCCGTCCATGACCTGTACAAGATTGTTGATTCTCTCCTCTTCGTTATGTCCCAACGCATCCGGGTTTATGGTCTGGGTGTTGGATATACCGTCCTTCGCCCAGTGATACGGCAGTTTTGCAACTGAATTCAATGATGCCAGCAATCCGCTCTTTTCCGCACCGTATGACGGGTTGGCACCTGGCGATAACGGCTCTCCGGATCTCCTGCCGTCAGGAAGGTTCCCGGTGTGTTTTCCGTATACGACATTGGATGTGATTGTAAGTATCGACATGGTCGGAACAGCGTTCCTGTATGTTTTACACTCTCTGATCATATTGAAGAATATCCTCATCAGCCAGATCGCGATGTCGTCGGCTCTGTCATCATCATTGCCGTATCTCGGGTAATCTCCTTCGACCTCGTAATCAACTGCAAGTCCTGTCTCGTCACGGATCACTTTCACTTTAGCATACTTTATTGCACTGAGACTGTCAACGACATGTGAGAATCCTGCAATTCCTGTAGCGAACGTTCTCATACAATCAGAATCGATAAGCGCCATTTCGGATGCTTCGTAATAGTATTTGTCGTGCATATAGTGGATGACATTCAATGTACTGACGTACAGCTGTGCAAGCCATGACAGCATCGCCTTGAACTTTCTCATCACTTCATAATACTCCAGATATTCTGTTGTTATAGGATCCAATTTCGGACCTATTTGGGTATGGAGCATCTCATCCACTCCTCCGTTTATGGCATAAAGAAGACATTTGGCAAGATTCGCCCTGGCTCCGAAAAATTGGATCTCCTTTCCGGTTCTTGTGGCCGACACACAGCAACAGATGGAGTAATCATCACCCCATTCGTTCTTGATGACGTCATCGTTCTCCATCTGTATCGATGAGGTGTTGATCGATATCTTCGCAACATATTTCTTGAAATTATCCGGAAGCCTCTTGGTATAACAGACAGTGAGATTTGGTTCAGGTGCGGGTCCCATATTCTCCAATGTATGGAGGAAACGGTAGTCATTCTTCGTGACCATCGATCTTCCGTGGTAATCATTACCTCCGACCTCCAACGTTGCCCATACAGGATCTCCGCTGAACAATTGGTTATAAGCCGGGATCCTTGCGAACTTAACCATCCTCAGTTTCATGACAAAATGATCTATCAGTTCCTGAGCCTGCTGTTCTGTGATGATTCCCCTGTCAAGATCCCTTTGGATATAGATATCCAGGAATGTGGATATTCTCCCGACACTCATCGCGGCCCCGTTCTGCGTTTTGATCGCGGAAAGATATCCGAAATAGAGCCACTGTACTGCTTCTTTAGCATTTCTTGCAGGTTTTGAAATATCGAATCCGTAGATCTTGGCCATTTCTTTAAGTCCTTCAAGTGCCTCGATCTGCAATGCGATCTCCTCACGTATGCGAATCATCTCGTCGGACATCAGCCCTCTTCCGAAATTCTTGAAATCGTGTTTCTTCACTTCGATTATGTAATCCACGCCGTACAATGCTACTCTTCTGTAATCTCCGACTATCCTGCCTCTTCCGTATGTGTCAGGAAGCCCGGTGATGATGTGGGAATGTCTTGCATCTTTCATCTCTTGGGTGTATACGTCAAAGACAGCCCGGTTGTGCGTCCTGTGATATTCTGTAAAAATTTTACTCAATTCAGGATTCGGCTCATATCCGTATGTTCTGCAAGCCTCTTCAGCCATTCTGATTCCGCCATACGGCATGAATGCCCTCTTCAACGGCTTATCTGTCTGAAGTCCGACTACCTGCTCAAGATCCTTCAATTTCTCATCGATGTATCCCGGTCCGTATGAAGTAAGGCTAGAGACGATCTCGGTCTCACACTCAAGAACGCCACCTTTATCGTACTCTTTTTTCTGAAGTTTCTGAAGTTTTTTCCAAAGTTTCTCTGTTGCTTCCGTAGGTCCAGCTAAGAATGATTCATCTCCATCGTACAATGTGAAATTGTTCTGGATAAAATCCCTTACATTAATTTCGACCTTCCAGGTCCTGCCTTTAAAACCGTCCCAAGCGTCTGAAGAGAACTTCATATGAACTAGTATGTCGAGCACTCTAATAAACTCATTGAGTAAGGTATTTTAATCATGAGTTAACACCGTTAGTAACTGTGACAAACAATTTTTTTCTGAACGATATCCATAAAATACACTGGCCTAATGATGAAGATAACGGGCTTTGAGGAAACCCTCATATCACCACCACATTGAAACGTATCATCTGCCTGATGTTGTGCGCTATGCACATGCATTTTATCTCATCGGCCATCCTGGACATCGATTTACCGTACACGGTGTCGCCCATCTTCCTTTT
>JAZRYJ010000076.1:0-10653 GCA_045600635.1 Candidatus Methanarcanum sp. | reverse complement strand
AAAAATAAATAAAATGAAAATAAGAAAAACAGTGAAAAAACATAGGAAGAGCAGGAGAAAAAAAAAACTCGAAAAATACGTAAAAACAGAGTACGTCAGATCTAAAGTGAAAATTGTTTACACGAGGGTTTCAATGAGACTAGTATACTATTAAACGCAATCAAAACCAGATTGCAGCATACATCATGTGCCGGATGTTACTATCTACCTTAAGAATACACGATCGAGTGATCATGATGAAGCTATTGCAATGTCAAATCTACATCGTATGATTTGAACATCGAATCCACAAATGATGATGCAAGTAACGGATAATGTTCCACGCCGTTCTCATCAACATATATGTCCCCGATCTCGAACTTCATTCTTCTTCCGATATCATATTTGGATGATATCGACTTCAGAGATTTCGATTTGTTGTTATTGCCGGATTGGTATTGATGAGATCGGCGATTATCCTGTCCACTTTCAGATCATTCTCGAATATATCGCACATGTCAGACTGCATGGAGAAATCGATCTTCAGACTGCTTTAATAATTCGATCTTGTGAATTCATCTATGATGTATGTCTTACCCACCTGTTTTGCACCCTTGAGAACCAGACATTCTTTGAATTCGGAATCTTTCCATCTGATGAGCTCGGCCATTACTTTTCTTTCCAACACAGGTTTTGATTATAATGTGTTTATATTTAAAGATGGCAAGAAAAAGTTAACTTTGTTTAAGCTTTTTATGAAGAGTCATTCCAACAGCCAATCTATCGCATTGACATATTGCACCGAATCGCTGTCGGGAAGATCACTGTCCAATGTAAGTATGATCTTTTTTCCATCGTCCGGAAGATTATCCAGTACTCTTCTCTCCCTCTCCATTGTACTTTTATCCTTCAATGTAAGTGACACCTGGTAAAATTCGATGATACCGTTCTTTCTGACAGTAAAATCGACCTCCCGATCGCGGTAACAGCCTATTACAACGTCATATCCTCTGCGTGTCAATTCCAAGAAAACAACGTTCTCCAGAATACCTGGCATATTGTCATCCGAATGCCCTACTGACACGTTCCTCATTCCAGTGTCTGACGGATAATACTTCGCTTTGACTTTCATCAGCTTCTTTCCTATCAGATCATATGTCTTCACTTTGTAGAATACGAATGAATCTGTTATCGCATCGAGATATCTCTCCACCGTTCTCCTGTCCAGCATCCCCAATCCTTTTCTCAGTGCATCCAATGTTATGATGTTGCCTGTATTCGCATACATGAAATCGGTCATTCTTCTGACCACCCCGGGATTCAGCCCCGTTCTTGCGATTATATCCCTGTTGACAATCGAATCATAAACGCCTTCTGATATACTGAGATTCTTTTCCACATCATCATTGAGATCGATGACCGGCAATCCTCCGCAGTTCATGAACTGACGGAATCTGTATTCGGTCCTCTCTGTACCGGTCACGGGATATCTTTCGATGAATTCCTTGAATGAGAATGGCAGCACATGGATCTGCACATATCTGCCGGCGATTATAGTACTGAATTCTGATGACAGCACTTTTGCATTGGAACCGGTGACGTATATGTTGCGGCCGTTAGCACGCAATGTGTTGATGACATTCTCCCAACCGCTGACGATCTGCACCTCATCAAGAAGTATGCAGCCCCCTTCCTCGGATCTCTCTGACAGATATCCGTACATGTCGCGTTCCGAGACGATGTCATATCTCATACTTTCCATGTCCAGATGTAAGAATCCTATGCCTTTCTCTTTCAATATGTCCCCGAACTGTCTCATCAATGTGGATTTGCCCGATCTTCTGACGCCTGTTATTATCTTTATGAGATCAGGTCTGTCAAAGTAATCTGACATCTTTTTAAGATATTCAGTACGTATTACTTCTGTCATCAGATGCAAGATGGGTGATTAATATATAAGTGTATGTAAATTTTATACATCGTAATGTAAAAAATTTTAACATCGTAATGTAAAAAATATACAAATTGAACTGAGGCCTTACGGCCTCAGAAAAAATATTCAGAATAATTCGAAAACCGATTCGGAATATCCGACAGGATCGTCCAAAGGCAGCCCTGCCATCATCAGTGCCTGTGAGTACATGATGTTGACAAGTTTCTCCGCTTTCGACTTATCCTTCTTGAATGTCTTCTCCAGCGCTTTGAAGGCATCATGCGATGCGTTCAATTCCAGGACACGGGTCGCTTTCGGAGCATTTTCATTCTCAGGCATGTCCTTGAAGTATTTCTCCATCTCAAGTGTGATGTTGCCTTCTGTCGTAAGAAGAACGGCATGGTTCTTCAGCTTGTGGGATATCTTGACTGATGACACCTTTCCTTTGAGCACTTCGGAAGCGAAATCCAGCAGTTCTTTGGATTCCTCTGCTTTCTTCTCTGTCTCCTTCTTCTCTTCATCGGATTCAAGACCGAGATCATCGGATGTAACGTTGCAGAATTGTTTCTTCTTGTACTCGCGCAATGTCCTCATCACGAATTCGTCCACATCCTCTGTGAGACACAGGACATCGAATCCTTTGTCACGCACCGGTTCCACCTGCGGCATCGCCTTGGCCTGCTCAAGTGTCGATCCTGTCACATAGTAGATGGATTTCTGATCTTCATTCATTGATGAGACGTATTCATTCAATGTTATTTTCTCATCCTTCTCTGCCGAATCGAAGAGAAGGAGATCCTGAAGAAGATCCTTGTTCATACCGTATTCTTCCACGACACCGTATTTCAGCTGACGACCGAAACTCCTGAAGAATTCGTTGTATGTACCTCTGTCATCCTTCAGGATGCGCTCCAATTCAGCTTTGATCTTCTTGGTCAGATTGGAACCTATTGATTTGAGCTGTGTATCATGCTGCAATACCTCTCTTGAGATGTTCAATGAGAAGTCCTGCGAATCGACGACACCTCTTACGAAACGGAAGCAGAACGGAAGAAGATCCGCGCATTTGTCCATGATCAGCACTCCGTTCGAATACAGCTGAAGTCCGGGTTCGAAATCCCTTGAATAGAAATCGTAAGGTGCCTTCTTCGGAATGAAGAGCATGGCCTTGTAACTCACAAGACCTTCGGCGTTGACACGTATCACTGAGATGGGATCCTCGTAGTCGTGGAATTTCGCTTTGTAGAATTCTTTGCATTTCTCATCCGTCGCCTGTTTCTTGGACTTCTGCCAGATCGGGACCATGCTGTTAACTACCTGGTCGACCTTCCTCGTAACATATTCGGATTTCTTCTTCCCGTTCTCATCGACCTCATCGGTTTCAACATATTCCCCTTTCTCCACTTCCATGTGGATCGGCCAGTGTATGTAATCTGAGTATGTGGTTATGAGATCCTGAAGTCTGTAATCCGACAGATACTGTGAATAATCCTCTCCGTCGGCATCGGCCTTCAGATGCATGATGATCTCGGTCCCGAATGAATCCTTGTCGCACTCATCGATGGTGTAACCGTCCGCACCGGTACTCTCCCACTGATATGCTGTTTCAGAATCGTATGATCTGGACCTTACCGTGACTTTGTCTGACACCATGAATGCCGAATAGAATCCGACACCGAACTGTCCTATGATCGAATCTGCACCTTTCTGATCGCCGTTCTCCGATTTGAATTCGAGAGAACCGCTGTGGGCTATGACACCGAGGTTCTTCTCCATATCTTCCTTGGACATCCCGATACCGTTGTCGATGACAGTTATAGTGCGGTCATCCCTGTTCATTTTCACATCTATCCTGAAATCCTTCTTCTTCAGAGGGATGGATGTGTCAGTCATAGACTTGTAATTCATCTTGTCTATCGCATCGGATGCGTTGGAGATTATCTCACGGAGGAAGATCTCCTTGTGTGTGTAGATCGAATTGACCATCAGGTCCAAAATACGCTTTGATTCCGTCTTGAATTGCTTCTTGGACATATTACATCTCTTTACTGAACCATGGGATTGTTTATACTTCTATATAATATTATCTAATTATGCTGAACATAATCCGCATGTGAACAGAATTCGACAGACGTTGGATTGAATGAAAATATGTGCAGCCAAAATCGTCAATAAAACACAGCCAAAATCGTCAATATAATATAGAGCCATATTGTTACTGACATTATGGAATACAGGCAGAGGATTATCGACCGTGTTATTGCAGAAGAATTGGAGGCATTCGGAGCCATATGGATTGTCGGTCCGAAATGGTGCGGTAAAACAACATCAGCATCAATGGCATCCAAAAGCATTCTGAGACTTCAGGACCCCGATAAACGTGAGACTTTGCTCAATCTGTCGAAATTAAAACCTTCCGAACTCCTGAAAGGCGAAAAACCCCGTCTTATTGATGAATGGCAGATCGCACCTAATCTGTGGGATGCTGTAAAGACGGATGTCGATATCACAGGAGACACCGGCCAATACATACTCACTGGTTCCAGAAAACCCATTAATGAAAGACCCATGAATTCCGGCACAGGGAGGATCTCCAAAGTAAGAATGAACACAATGAGTCTGTTCGAATCGGGAGATTCTTCAGGTTCAGTGTCGTTGAAGGAACTGTTCGATGGTGTCGGCAATGTAGAAGGCACATCTTCCGCAACATTAGATAATACTGCGGAACTTGTCGTACGCGGAGGGTGGCCACAATCCATCGGCAGATCGAAATCCATATGCAGATCCATAATCAGAGGATATTGCAGAAGCATAACAGATCCGGATGTCAGCACATTCGAAGGTGTGAAGATCAGCAATCCGAATATGATGAAGGACATACTGCGTTCGCTGTCGAGATTGACATCCTCTCCTATGTCCAAGAAAACGATAATAGGGGACATCAGTTCGAAGAATGATTCTTCTGTATCTGTGAACACACTGAACTCGTATCTGTCTATACTGAGTAACATCTATGTCCTGGATGTTCTGCCGTCCTGGAATCCCAATCTGCGCTCGAAGACCGCAATACGCACGACCGATGTTGTACATTTCTGCGATCCTGCGATCGCCGCATACTTCCTGTCAGCATCTCCGGAAGATCTGGTGATAGATCCGAATACGTTCGGTCTTCTGTTCGAATCCACGGCAGTAAGGGATCTGCGCATATATGCTAATGCGTTAGACGGAGAAGTGTACCATTACCATGACAAAAACGGATTGGAAGCTGATGCTGTGATACATCTTCATGACGGAAGATGGGGCGCCGTGGAAGTGAAATTAGGTGAAAAATGGGTGGAAGAGGCAGCCGTAAATCTGAATAAACTGAAAGAAAAGGTAGCTGATCCCCCGTCATTCCTTGCGGTGGTGACTGCTGCGGAGTACGCATATACACGCGAGGACGGGATACATGTAATCCCGTTGGCATGTTTGAAGGACTGATTGAAATTACTGATGCTGGATTAAGTATTCGATTTTAATCGTTAATCGATTATAATCGATTATAATCGAATAACAATTAAATATTATTCAGATAATACACGATTATGACGGAAGATCTCAACACCGAATACAAAAAGGAATATGCGGACAGCATACTGAAAACAGTGATTGCTTTCTCCAATACCGCCGGAGGCAGGATACTGGTCGGTGTCGATGACGACGGCAGTTACGTCGGTGTTGAAAATATCGATCTGACGGCCAGAAAATGTGTTAGTTCCATCGCCGACAAAATACGTCCCGATGTCACATCCACTACGTGTGTTAACATTGTCGGCAATGATGTCAAAATTATCGAAATAATTGTCAATGAAGGTGACAAAAAACCATATTATCTGAGAGAAAAAGGGCTCCGTGCCGAAAGCGTATATGTTCGCAACGGATCTTCGTCGATGCCGGTAACCGATGAAGGATTCTACAAAATGATACAGAGCATAAGATCGGCATCTTATGAATCGCAGATGTCCTTCAGACAGGATCTTACATTCAACTATCTCAAAAAAATGTTCTCAGAGAAAAATCTGCCTTTGGATGAAGAACATATGAGGATTATGCATATCATTGAGAACGGAAAATATACCAATCTCGGTTTTATGCTGTCCGATCAATTCGATCAGCCTGTTAAAATGGCCTCATTCAGAAACAGATACAAAAATGAATTTCTCGACAGATCAATATCGGAAGGATCCGTGCTCAAACACTTCGATGATGCAATGGATTTTATGATGAAGTATAACAAACTTTCATCCAAGATCGCAGGAAAAACACGCATCGACACTTATGCATTTCATCCGGAAGTACTCAGGGAAGCCATGATAAATGCCATAGCGCACAGGGACTACAGTATAAACAGTACAATATTGGTTTCTGTGTATCCCGACAGGATAACGATCGTCTCACCTGGCGGGTTGAACACACCGTATTCCGTGAAGGAACTGTTCAGCGGAGTATCGTCATTGAGGAACAGAAACCTGGCTGATATCCTGTACAGACTGAAACTGATCGAAGCATACGGCACGGGGTTGCCGCGCATCAGCGAAGCATATCGCAATCTGCAAAACAAACCGGAAATTGAAACAGGTGCTGCTTCCTTCATGATCTCTCTTCCTGCATCAGACATAAAAAATGACAATCTTGAGAAATTCATTTCCGATAGATCGGAATTCACGCGTGATGAATTGCAAAAATCTCTGAATACGACGAAGAGCGATGCCAACTTCAAGATAAAGACACTCATGGAACAGGGCAAGATAATAAAGATCGGCGGCGGAAGGAGTACAAAGTATGCTGTTGTAAATATCTGAATGCAATGCCATGCTGACAAGAAGACAAAAATCAAAATGAAATCATTTCAACGAATCTACAAATGATATTAAAGATAAACCAAGACCTTTGCGTTTTTCATCAGCCAAACGATGAACATTTCCGTTCAACAATAATGCACTGTCAGTAGTCAAAAAACGATTACAATCTGGATCAAAGACAGCTGTTGATAATATCAACGCATCCATCGGTGACACGATGTCACGTTCATCATATACTGTATCAATCAAAGATGCTGCAAAGCTGAACACATCAGAACCATTGTGTATATGTCCGACAGAAAGGAACTTTTTAGCCTCTTCGACGAATCGAGTGGAAACTGCGTAATCAGAGGGTAAATCGTTATTTCTGAACTGCGATTATCCTTCGATGTCAAGCGTGCAGGAGGACTTTTCACCAAACTTCTGCACCTTGAGGAACCTTGGCGCGTAACTTCCGTGAACGTGAACGAAGAACAGACGCGCGTGGACATCCGTGTCGTATATGACGGCACACCTGAGATGATGTGCGGATGCATCCGCAAATGCCACGACCGCAAGGAAAGGGAGTGGCAGCATTCAGATCTGTTCGATATGGAATGCCACATCCATTGTCAGGTTCCGAGAATTAAATGCACTAGATGCGGGAGGATCGAAATGCTGGATGTTCCGTGGGCGTCGAAAGGGTGCGGTTTCACGCTTCTTTGATCTGAAAAACAATGACAAAAAATCTAAAAGACTGAAGGATGCAACAATCTGAGGAATTAGAGATTTTTGCTGCTGAGGAATAATGATAATTTGAGCAAATGGCAGAAAGATCGTGTGAATGAGATAATGGACACCCATAAGGACATGGCACTGTGTATGCATTGAAGGAATCACTGAAAGATTATGAATCGAAATACGATGCAGCGAACCATCTGGTAACATGGCTCGTGGCTGCGGAACATACCGGATTGGGATCCTTCAGGGACATCATCAAACTTGTGGACAATCACTTCAATGAGATACTGAATTGGTTCAATTCGGGTATGTCCAACGGTGTCATGGAAGGGATAAACAATGTGATTCAGGCTGTGAAGAACAGAGCAAGAGAGTACAGGGATTAGAGGAATCTCCGTTCTATGTGCTGTCTGAGAAGTTCCAGTCTGTGTTGAATGACTGCGGAAGCTGTCTTCTTCCGCAGACGGAACGCAGTTCCGTCGAGGAAATAAGCTAACGTCAGTGAGCGCTTTTCTTTGCATGCAATTTGACACGCAGAGCGGCGTCAAATTACACTCACACAGTTTCTACTCGATTCGTCATAGGACCATAAAAGAAAGAAAAAAGATGGATCCGGATGACCGTTTATCCGACGGTCATCCTTCACACGTTTATTTGCGTTTGGCGATGATCAGTGTTGCTGCCAGTATGACTGCTACCGCTGCGACCGTTATGATGACGAATCCCGTGTTGCTGTTGAATATATTCTCAGGCGTCACAGGTGTCGGTACGGGAACAGGCGTCGGGGTCGGTTCCGGTCCCGGTGTGGGCGTCGCACCGAATTCGGCTGTTACGGTCGAATCCGATGTTGCAGCTGCACCGTTGGAGACGGACCAGCTGTTGAACGGATCGTCACTGCTGTCTGCGACAGGCGTGATGGTCAATATCGTCTCTGTTACAGTTTCGCCTGTTATCTCATCTGCACATGTATCTACTAACAGAAGCTGATTGTCACGGATTATCAAATTCATCATGGAGTCACAAGGAAGATCTTCGATTATCGTTCCGGCACCTATTCTGCCATCAGCATCCTCCCATGAAAGACTGCCGTTGTCAGCTTCAATGGTGAGGAGTCTGTGAACGACCATACAGTCTTCATGGGGCTCTGTATCCGAGATGAGTTTGTAATAGTACTCATCACCTTTCAGCACACTGAGTTCTTTTCCGTTAGCTCCGATAAATCCTATATCAAACGCTGAAGCAGGTATGCTCACACCGTCATTGATACACACAATGGTATCGTCAGTATGTGCGATCGAGAACGTACTGTGCGAACATTTGACCGGGCTGTTTATGTAAAGATCTTTCAAAGCAGATGTCCCATTGATATTGCAGAATGCATACCCTCCTATGGTCAATTCTTTAGAAGATTCTATTATGATGGGCTTGTCGTAACTCGTGGTTAACGCTGTTCCATAGAATGCGAATGCACCGATGTAATCGAGTTTCAACTCTTTCTTCTTCTCTTTATCGACAGCAGGGAGTGTCAATGTATTCAATTTGGCATTATTGCAGAATGCATAGTCTCCGATACTGACAAGGTTGCTACATCCAGTGAAATCACATACTTTTATGTTATCTCCGTTGAACGCATAATTGCCGATCGTTGTCAAAGTCCCTGGGAACAGTTTCATATCCTGCAAATCAACACAATTCTCAAATGCATGTGCACCTATTTTGACAACATTATCTGAATATACATCATTTACCTTAGATCCGTAGAATGCATAGTCCCCAATTTCAGTTACATTGCGACATTCACGCAGGAACATTCCCATATTTTCAAAATTGCCTTCGAATGCATGTGCACCTATGCCGGTTCCTATGTCTCTCCAATTACCAAGATCGATAGTTGTGTGATCGCAATAACTCAGAAAATAATCTGGTATGATCGGATTGCTATAGTTTTCTAAATATAAATTCAATCCACCACAGCCAGCAAATGCGCCATCACGGAAAGATAAATCGCGCAAAAGCATAGGATGTGTATTACCCCCTTGTTTTGAAACATGAATTATTTCATCACCCAACAACAGGGTCAAATGGTTGTAGATTTTATCTTTGTTTACGGTATATTCCGATCCATCTTTGATTATTATAGGCATTTCTTCTGATTCACTGTAATATGAATAATCGCAATTGAAGAACGGATTTCCGATGAGTTCAACATCACTGGACAATACTATTTCTTTAAGAGGTGATGACGCGAACGCTCTTTCCTCAATAGTACACAGATTCTCCCAGAATAGATATACGCCAGTTTCCGGATGTTTTATGGAAAATATGACGCTTGAAGAATCATCAATATTATCTAAGGATCCTTCTCCAGCTATTATTTTGACACCTTTTGTATCACAATATGCTGCAATTCCCTCTATATCACTAAGATTAAGTTTAACAGCACTTGAACAGATTCTCAGATTTTCTGTTTTCTTGTCCACTGTACACAACAACCCCCCCTTATAAGTTATTGATCCATCTTGGCTGACTGCAAAATAAGTTTCTTCAGGATTATTACCTACAGTAAATCCAGAAAGAGTACATCCGAAGAACGGATTTCCTTCTATGGATGTGACGGATGCAGGTATCTCTGCTTCTTTAAGCTGAGAGCAATTCCTGAATGCGTCCTTGCCTATATCAGTGACGTACGTAACATTTTTATCCTTGTCCTTTTCGAACGTGATTTTGGTTATCTCATCATTGCCGACGAATGCTTCAGGACCGATTGATGTCACCTTATATTTCTCGTTGGATATCTCCACACAGGCAGGTATTGCGATGTCTCCTTTACAAACCGGCATACACCCTACAACTGTAACAGTTGCATTGTCATCATTGATTTTGTAGAGTATGCCATGCTCATAATCCTCATAATCCCAATCGAGACCTTTGCTCTCAGCATCCGCAACGGCATTGTTCCTGCCTGTATCGGATCCTTCCGATGCGAAGCATACGGCCGACGGTATCAGGAACATCATGGCTATCGCTATCGCCGCCGCTGTTCTCATTATTCCTTTCGTGTTTTCACCTCCTTTTCGAGGAATCAGCAGATACGGACGGACCTTGTGATCCGTCCGATCATTGTTTGATTCACTGCCTCCTCTGAGTGACGATGACGTACACGAAGGCGATGAGTGCGAC
>JAZRYJ010000075.1:0-23124 GCA_045600635.1 Candidatus Methanarcanum sp. | reverse complement strand
CGGCCGAGGATTTCAAAGTGTGAGCGCAGCGAACACTTTGATATAAAGACCGAAAGTCCTTTTATACTACCCCATAAAAACTAACAGCGCCATCAATAAGCGCCCTTTAAATATCAGATTTTAACACTGAACATACAATATACGATCTATAAATAATAAAAATGAACAGACTCACAACCCCGATATATCTATTCCAAAATTATTGCTGAGACTATCAATGGAATACTTCATGCGAACAGCCTATTGTACGATCTGAATCGTATTCATCAACAAACTTTTGACATATATGGTCTTTTATCCAGTCACGATGTCTTATATCTAGATCTTCACATTTTCTATCGTAAGTGATATGACAATCACTAATGTTGACATCAGTCTCGGTTCTACGCTTACTGTAGCAAGCGAAAAGACACTTACAATCGATGGAACATACACATCCGCACTATCTGCGAGCGGATACAAGGCAGGAACACTTGATGTCAGCGGCACACTTCTGTTCATAAGTAAAGATGCATCTAATGAATTGGTGCCTGTTGAAGTGTCGGGTAACATAGCAACGACAACAACAGGAATCATCAATGTCGGAAAAGCGGTCACAGAGAATGAGGATCCTGTACCGGCAACCGTACATTTCAAAGGCGGAACTATTGATGTTAAAGGCAAATTCAACGTGAACACTGGGTCGACATTCAATAATGGAGATACACCCACACCGAGTCCCACTCCTGCTATTCGTTCTACCGTCAACGTTTATGGGAGTGTTATTGTTGCAACTGGATCCAATATAATTGGTACTACGTTAGGTACAATTAATTTCTACAAAGAAAGTTCACTCGATGCAAAGGATGGTTCATCCGTTGTTACAGATTATGCTTTCTTTTATTATGGTTCAACATTTAAACTCTGCATAGGTGCAACTGAGACTGTTATGATCGGAAATGGAAATAATGCTTTCCTTCAAATGAAAGGGGATGATGACAACTATGTTGTTACGAGTATCAAGGGAGGATGGGTTGTAGATTACAGAATCGATTGTAACATCACAGTAAACGGGCCCGTTGATACATATACTACAGGATCTACAATCTGCATGGCACCAAATCGTGAACTTACATTTAAAGAATCGACTGTGCCATATGAATTCATTTTTAACAATAGTGCAGGAGACATCATTGTATCAAACGGTGTGACATTGCAAGTTGAAACAAGTGAAATGGGGGGTGGCAATTTCATTGCCAAGAATGGTTCCATTGTCAGCATTGAAGATAGATCGAAATTCACAGCAAGCATTGAAGCAGAAAAAGGTGCTTTAGTATACATCGGTAATGATCTTATTATCGGTGTCAAAGAAGATGGGAATGGGTTGGTAAAAGGTGTATTCGAGGTTATTGACGAATCTGTCAAAATGGTCTGTACTAAGGAAATTGGAAGGAAGGAGTATCGTTATGAACTGTCCTTTACTGTATCGGGCAAAGCGATATTAAATGATGGAAGTGTGATCACAGAAATATTAGGTACAACAAGCGTCAACATCAAATTTGAAAAGAATAGCGTGCTTACGGCAGAGAAACTTTATGTGAGTGCAAACGGAAGTTCATCGGATAATAGCAAATTTACCATCGATACGTCGAATGGAACTTTCATTGCTATAGATGTGTTACTCACGAGCACTGGCGATGAACCTAAATTTAATGCCGAGATACTCGGAAGAGGAGTGACACAGATAGGTTCCAATGATACCAATGCAAAAGGTAGATTGCACATCGGTCTCGGTGCACAACTCAATATAGCCGGTTACAGGGATGCAGTTCTCAGGATTGTAAACGGAGAGATCATATCGGAAGGAAATATCAGTGTATCCAACGGCACCTTTGAAGTTTATACTATTGACGGATTGTGCTCTGCACTTGCATTGAATGCACCAGTTGATATCTATGTTATGAGCACTATGGCCGTTGAAGGCGATGTATCCCTTGGTGGCCAATACCCAAAAAACATTCACATTTCCGAAAACAATGTAGTGCTTACACTAAAAGGTGATTTGCAACTTGGACAAGGTAGCATAATCGTTGAAAACAAGAACGGTCTCGATCTGAGATGTACACCAAGCTCAACGATTCTATCTGGAGACGGTGCAATCCACATTGCTGACGGAGCATCGATCATTGTCAGCGGTATTAATGCAACGTATCCATTCGTTATCGAGAAATACACCGGAACCGAAGATATCGTTCAACTAACCATCACCAACGGTGCAAGCGTATCTTCTGTCACGGCATTTGAGAACACACACATTGTGATTAACAAAAACTCAACTTTTCAAAGACTCATATTGAATGATAGTTCTGTCATTGATATATCCGGTCTGACAGATACGGTAAAATCCAGGATGCAAAAGATTGATGTCAGAGAGGGAGCGATTCTGAATATCACTGACAGTAACATCTCTGACGTCCCTGAGGGCCTTAATGTCTCAGGAACTGTCAACTTCAGCGGCAACTGCACTTTCGGTACTGTCAATGTTAACGGAGGATGCTTGATCGTCAAGAACGGTGCAACCGTTGTAAGAGACGGTTCCAAATCCTCTACGTTCAGTAATGGCGGCTATGTAGACGTATATGGATCATTCACATTGAATCTTGCCAATCGGATGTCGTGGCAAAATGAGTTGGATGTTATAGGACACAAGAATGCTGTCATGAAGATCATAAGACAAGACGGAATATTCGATATCATGGGAAGTAGAGATTCATTCTTCACCATCACCGACGACCGTAAGGACAGTTATGTCGAATTTGAATTGACAGGAGATAATGGGGTCTATGATGCAACAATCGCGGCCGACGTCACGTACAATGATACATATTCAACAACACCTGATGATGAATATGTGCGTTTGAATGTATGTGTCCTTCAGGATGCTATTCTCACTGCAGACTATCTTGATGCAAAAACAATCAAGAACTACGGTGTGATCAAAGTGAAAGAACTTGTCGTCGGATTTAAATCAGGATATTCTATAGAATACTACGAAGTGGTCAATGAGGGAGCGATCTTTGTGAACGAGTCCTTGACCCTGTATTGCCATGCACAAGATGATCTGACGGGCACCATTGTAGATTCTTTCATCGATCTCAGAGGTGACGGCGTCATATCATTCGGCAAAGATGCCAACATATTCGAGTATAATGAGAATGATGATGCATACCCTGCTGTAGACAAAATAGCAGTGATGGCCTCAAAGAACGCTATTGTCAATATCGATGACAGGAGTAAAGTATTCCTTGTAGCCGATGACCGCAGTATTAACACAAGTGATACTGCTGCCGATAATATGAATTTAGCTTTCGTTATCACAGGCGATGCGAAGATAGGATATATGGATCTAACAAGAGTTTTGGGCAGTAAGTATAATGAGTTCCTTCTTCATGACAACGGAAGTGTTACTGTAAATCATCATAATACAATACAGTATATCGGAGTATACGGAACACCGATGCTCTCCGGGGTCATGGCCTATGGCTCATATGATATGGTGTATTCGATTTGCGAAGACAGCGACGGTATCGGCATAGATGCATACACCGCCTATGGTGATGCATACCTCAAATTTTACGGAATCGGTGAATGGCACATATGTTTTGATAAAGCAAATGAAATCGATTCTACTGTCAGTGATGATGTTGTCTTTTATCTTGATGATCTCGACGCTAGTTTCGGTATAAAGAAAGGTACAACGATAATTACAGGCATAGTGAAAGCATCTGGAAGTCTAAACAATATTGCAGTCCTGGGGGACGGATGTGTGGTCACAAAAGGCACAGCTGTTCCTGATTCATTAGGTCTATCAGGATATGTATATCTCGACAGTGTCAAACCGTTCGGAGGAACCAATATTGCCAATATCCACATATCAACGGATCGCACCATGGATGTCTACGTTGCATCGCAGTACGTTGAAGTTCCTCAGAAACTGAGAGATCTTATAGCCCCTCCTACTCCTAAAGGTAATGATTTTACACCAATTGCAAGAAATGTGCATCTGAAGACTGCTGCATACATCGGAATGCCCGAATTATATGTGGAATATGTTATCTGTAAACAGACTGAAGAATGGGAAGGCAGTATAGAAAAGGAACCACTCTATAAACTCGGACTCTATAGTTTGAGACAGGTAGATAATTGGTGCGTTACTTTTAATGATGAAGTGGCGACTGCAGAACCAAGATTCGGCGGATACACTCCCGATTATAATATTTACATCGATCTTGACGTCAATCTTGATGGCAGTCTGTATGTCGACCTCCTTCTCAACGAGGATGTTCCTGATTTTGGTTCATTCTTCATATTGCTGTCATATACTGTTGATGATGGTCAGGTGTACAATAACTTGAAGGTCAAAGCTGATGGGAACAGACTTATCGTAGGTCATTCTACTCCGATACCGTCCGGAGCAACAGCCGTAAAAGCGGTGTTATACGGAATAGATAATGGTGAGAGATTCAAGTCATCAGGAAGTGTAGAGAGCAGTGATTCATTCATCCAGCTGTTGGGTGTGAATTCACTTGTATTCGGCCCTGTGCATGACGCATCTCAGATTGCAGACGATAATGTACTCATGGGGCGCATCATTGCCCGCGACACGATCGCAGCTTGAAAACAAAGGTGTGATAGATGTACAGCAGAAAGATGATAGGGGCAATCCTGATAACGGCGATATTCCTGCTCACGGCAGTGAGCGGGATGGTCACTGCATGTGACATCAGCGGAACTGATGTTGCAGATTCATCTTCTGTAGAAGTAACGGCTGTGAAATACGATTCGACTCAGAACAATAAGATAAAAGTGGAACTGTCCGGACTTTCTGGTACATCGCGCTGGATCGGCGACGCGTTCGTCAGCAACAGCAAATGCGCCCAGATATGGACGGCTGCGCACATCAAGGCGGAAGGATCCGGAGACACCGGATATTTCTACCTCACAGTCGATGAGTCGGCCGCAACGTACGAGTACTGGGGAAGAGGTAGTTACACAGTGGATGTGGACGGACACATAAAATCGTTCAAAGTCTACGAAGTGGATCTCCTCCCCGGTACGGAACCCTTTGCCAAAAGGAATGATTTCGTATCAGAGGATTCCCTCCCTGACTATCAGCTGCCTTCGGAGCATTCGTGGAATACGAAATCGGACGGTACAGGTGCAGTGGTCACCGCTCCTCTCAGCAGGACTCTGTTCTCAGCATACAACCAGTTGATATTGTACGCTTGCGAGAAGAGCGACATTACGGGAATGCACATAGAGCCGGGTCTTCTGGTCATAAGGCCAGAGTCTACAGGTACTATGAAAGCGGTATTCGAACCCGAAGGTGCGCACTCTGATGTCACATGGAGCATATCCGATGATATCGCCAAGATATCTCCTAACGGAAATATCTTGAACATAACCGCAGGTAAGGAATTCGGAGAAGCGACAATAACCGCTACAACGACCGACGGTAAGTTCACGGCAACGGCAAG
Organism: Candidatus Methanarcanum sp.; assembly: GCA_045600635.1. Lineage (GTDB taxonomy): Archaea > Thermoplasmatota > Thermoplasmata > Methanomassiliicoccales > Methanomethylophilaceae > Methanarcanum. The sequence continues at coordinate 17,608 of JAZRYJ010000075.1, read as the reverse complement.
ACTTGTAGTGGGAATACCTGTGGAAGATGTCGAATTAGACATTCATGAGAAGACCATAGGCATCGAACAGACGTTCACGCTACATGCGAAGGTAATCCCTGAGGATGCAACGATAAAGGACGTGACATGGTCTTCAAGTGATCCGAATGTAGCATCTGTTGATTCCAAAGGGAATGTCAGAGGTCTATCAGAAGGTATAGCGGCCATAACCGTCACGACAGTCGATAGGGGATTCACTGATGAATGTATCGTCACTGTCGTAAACAACGTCTACGAAGCGGATGCCGATGACGGAGAGCTCACCCCTGAACAGGAAACAGACATCATAACATGGGTCGCGGACTTCAGGGAGAACTATCCCGATATTCTTCCATTGGTCAGGATCAACAGCGATATGGAATCAATAAAATGCACAACACATCTGTTGATTGAGACCACCAAGGACGGTCCTGGAATAGGAGCAACATTCGACTTCAGATTCAGCAACAAATCATCCATCGTAATGGATGCCGATGCGATCAGAGCGATGAAGCTCATAGACGGTGATACGTTCAAACTCGTTTGCGAGAAGACAGATGACACGTACAAGAAGTCCGTCGCCGTGTTCGAGATACACATCGAGATCAACGGTGATAAAGTGGAGATGAAGTTCGATCCTGAGAGGGTCGTCGTAAGATTGCCGTATGAACTGAAGGACGGACAGAAGGCGGAATATCTTGAGGTATGGTGCGCCGACACAGAAGAGAAATTCGACTGCACATATTCAGAAGGTATTGTCGAATTCTCCACTGGACATTTCTCGAAGTATGCTGTGGTGTATGACGATCATTCATCATCGCCGGACGGGGAATTCCCACTCTGGGCGATAATTCTGATCATCATTCTTGTGATAATTGTTATCGCAGCGATAGTCTACTATATCTACAGAAAGAAGACAGCTTAAACGATTTATCGGCTCCGAAAGGAGCCTTTCTTTTACTTATTCAGCGAAAGTAGTGAACTATGTGATGAATTGAATATGTTCAGTAATAAACACCAACAAGTATTGTTAATGGCCGGTATGGATATTTTATAAAGATGTCAACTTCGGTCATTTTTGCAATATGTTGTGTTATACTAGGTATTATTGCTGTTATGAAGTTCATTAATGTTGAAAGATATGATATATTTAACAAACATTTTCCCTCTTTATCATTTTTGTTCACACTTATGTTCCATTCATGAGTGTACATCGTAACGTATGTATTCAGACGGTTGCTGTAGTAAAATAATAAATATCCGTTAAATCGCTCATTTCTCAGGGATGAGTATGACAGATACATTATCTTTTAAAGGCGTCAATGCGGGCGTAGTTATTGCTATCGTCGGTGCGATATTAGGAATTGTTGCTGTATTCCTTAATTGGTTTGACGTTTCGTTCTTGGGTTATGATCTAATTAAGTGGACCGGATTTGATTTTGCATTCAGCAGTGATTTTGATGGTGTCAATGACTTCCAAAGATTTGCGCCGTTCATCGCATGGATATTTGCGATCCTTACTGTAATTGCTGCAATAATGTGTGTAATCAAGCCTTCATTCCAGAAGATTGGAGGCATGCTGATGGCTGTATTCGGTGTGCTAATAATTGTCTTCTTCATAATCTGGGGAGTTTGGGAATATTCTGGCATAAAAGCATTTGATTATGCAGAGATCGGAGTATGGTTCATGATGGCTAGCGGTATAATTGTTGTACTTGCAGGTATTTTCACATCGGTTATAGAGTACGTAAAATGATGGTGGTCCAACCGCCACATCAAACTTCTTAATTTGATTTGTTTTTCATGATAGGAAGTTGTGTTTATATTCAACATATGAGATTATATTTTAATGTCTGAAGTTGAAAGGTTGAGCGTCAGAATTCCTTTGGAAACAATGGAAAAACTTCAGCAACTTATGAAGACCGGCAGATATCAGAATATTTCTGAGATCGTCAAATTGGCACTGGATGAATATATCGAAAAGAATCCTGTTGATGTTGATGATATGAAATCCAATGAGATAGAATTGGAATTACTGATGAAAGATGATGAACCACCGGCATTCGATAAGGTAATAGAAGATGCTGTAAAGGATTATGTCAAAACACATATCAATTGAATCATTTCTGATGGAATTTACGTTTCTCTGTCAGTAATTTATTGGCATCGCCGATCACACCCATTATGGTGTAATATTCAGTCTTCGAAGGTACTGAGCGTCCGATCATCCTCTTGAACATGACAGACGTGTATTCTCTTCTGTGTTCAGGATATTCAATGTTGTCCAATAATTCATCGAAGAAATTGAAGATCCTCTCCTTCTCTATCTCATCAGCCGGTTCGGGTCTTTCGATATCCGTTCCGAATAATTCATAGAGGACGATAGTGGCAGCATGTGAGATATTAAGCACAGGGTATTCCTCACTTGACGGAATATGTACCAAAACATCGCATCTGGTCAATTCATCCTGCAATAGTCCGATGTCTTCTCTTCCGAACAGTATTGCTATCTTCTCAGTGTAGTTCTTGGCACGTTCGGCAAGCTGACGTACAGAGATCGGCACACGGACATGATTTCTTTCTCCGTTGGTGACGATACCTGTCGTACCGACTATCAGGAAGCATCCTTCGACCGCTTCTGCTATGGAGTCTACGGTCACAGCGTGATCCAAAATGTCAGATCCGTGTTTTGCCCTTCTGTATGCATCGTCACCTATGGCACACGGGTGTACAAGATACAGTTCCTTGGCATCGAAATTGGCCATAGATCTGGCGATGGCACCTATGTTGCCCTCGAATTTCGGAGCTACAAGAATCACACGTATGTCTGGCATCGTGTGTCGATGGTATGGCATGGATATAACTATTGGGGAATCCCGATTTGTTTATCAGACTTAATGATTGTATGCTTCGTCTCTTTTTCTTACATCTATCAAAAAGATTGTGATAGTTTCATCATCAATAATGCAGAATAATCTGAATTTACCGACACGATACCGCCATATACCCCTGTACTCACACTGGAGTGGTTTACCCATTCTTCTGGGATTTTCACAACACTCTAGATTCTTTTCTATCCATGAAATAATGGCGGTTGAAGATTGTTTATCCATTTTTTTGAGAGCTTTTTGGGCTGTAATATTATATCTCACACGATACATCAAAGGAGATTCAGCTCCTTTTTCATTTCTTCATGCGTTAATGTTTTTGGATTCTTTTTGCATTCGTCTAAAGCTTTTCTGCATATTTCTATATCCATCTCATCCTCGATCTTTTCCATCACGGCTGAACGGATTATTTCAGAAATAGATCTCCCCGTAATCATTGAATATTGTTCGATAGCACATTGCTCTTCGTTAGAAAATCTAACAGAGTATACCATAGTCTTAGTATGACATTGTCATACATATATGTTTGCCGACAATATTTTAGAATAACCAATATAAAATGCTGTATACATATCGTAGATGTGAGCATACCTAAAAATCACCCTAGATATAAGTCATTGATGGTCAGGGATCATCTGGTAGAGATGGTAGCGAAGGGTTTGGTCAATCCGACAGGCCTCATCTCTCATGGCAGAGGCGAAGCTTTTGATTATCTGATGGGCGAGAAAACATTGCCTTCATCACTTGAAGCTGAAAAAGCCGCAGCAGCACATCTTCTGAAAGCGAAGAAACCGCTTGTATGCGTCAATGGGAATGCGGCCGCGTTGGATTCTAAAAATTTGATACTTTTGGCTGAAAAGATCCCGGCACCGATCGAGGTCAATCTTTTCCACAGGACCGAGGAAAGAGTGGGCATGATCATCGAATATATGGAATCCCAGGGTGGAAAAAACATCCTCGGAAGAGATCCGGATGCTAGGATACCTGGTCTGGAGCATGACCGTGCATTATGTTCAAAAACATTGTTCGACTGTGATGCTATCATCGTTCCAATCGAGGACGGCGACAGGGCAGAAGCTCTTGTCAAAATGGGAAAAATCGTCATTTCAATAGACATAAATCCGATCTCCAGGACATCAAAGACAGCCACCGTCCCTATATCAGATGAGTTGACACGTGCGTTGGAGAATATAATCAGATTCATCGATGAATTGAGAGGAAATGAGAAAGAGATTGACAGATTGATATCCGAGTATGACAGCAGTGTTAACAGAAAGGCTGTACTGGCTGAAATATCGGAATATCTTGAGACACAGTGATCACTATGAATGAGGAATTACTTCAAAAAGGAATAATGAGACTGCATTGGGCCGAGATGAATACGCCCGTATTGCAACAGATCAGGGAGCGTTTCAGGAAAGAGAAACCATTGAAGGGATACAAAATCTCAATGGCGCTTCATGTTGAAGCAAAAACAGGAATTCTGGCGATAACATTGGCGGAAGCAGGTGCTAAGATACGTTTAGCAAGCTGCAATCCCCTATCGACAGATGATTCTGTAGCATTGGCACTGAAAGAGAAGTACGGTCTCGAAGTGTTCGCTAAAAAAGGAGAGACACAGGATGAATACTATTCTCATCTGAACAGTGTTCTCGATATCGGACCTGATTTCATAATAGATGACGGTGCGGATCTCATAGCGATCGTACATTCCGAGAGGAAGGATCTTTTGAAGAACATCAAAGGTGCAAATGAGGAGACGACTACGGGAATAATACGCCTCAGATCGCTTTCTGACAGCGGGGATCTGAAGTTCCCTGTGATGGCAGTGAACGATGCTAAAATGAAATTTCTTTTCGATAACAGATACGGTACAGGGCAGTCAGCTTTCGACGGCTGGATGAATGCCACGAATCTGATGATATCAGGCAAGAGGCTCACTGTGGCCGGATACGGATGGTGCGGCAAAGGTATCGCGATGAGAGCGAAAGGATTCGGGGCATCGGTCATCATCACTGAAGTAGATCCGGTAAGGGCGATCGAAGCTAAGATGGATGGTTTCGAGGTCATGCCTATGATGGAGGCCGTGAAAGTCTCAGATATAGTCATGTCAGTGACCGGATGCAAGGACATCATAACGAAAGAACACCTGAAAGTGATGAAGAACGGATGCATGTTATGCAATGTCGGTCATTTCGATAACGAAGTGAATAAGAAGGATCTATCCTCAATGGCGAAGAAGGTCACACACGTCAGGGAATTCGTTGATGAATACGATCTCGGTGACAAGAAAGTCTTCCTGATTGCAGAAGGACGGCTTATGAATCTTGCCGCAGGACAAGGACATCCGGCCGAGATAATGGATATGAGTTTCTCAGTCCAGGCATTGTCATTGGAATATCTTGTCAATAATCATAAGGGAATGGAGAATAAAGTCTACAATGTTCCTTCTGATGTGGATACGATCATCGCAGAGTACAAATTGAATGCGATGGGTGTGAAGATAGACAAACTCTCTAAAGAGCAGAAATCATACATCTCAGGATGGCAGGAAGGCACATGAATCCGTTCCTCTCGGTGTACGGCAGTATAACCATAGATTGGATAATCAGCTTGGAAGACTTTCCAAGGATGAATACATCCGCAGATATCGTTTCCAAATCGAAAAGTCTCGGGGGTACGGCTGCGAATGTCGCTGTAACAGCATCTGCATTGGGTGTTCCAACAGCCTTATGTACATTCATCGGTGATGATTTTCCGAAAGAGTATCGCGAATTCATGGGATCAAAAGGTCTGATTCTGGACGAGTTGATCGAACTGAAAGGTCAGCAGTCATCAACAGCATATGTGGTGAATGATTCCAAGTTGGATCAGAAGGTCCTGTTCTACCAAGGTCCGCCGGGACATGCATCCGAATTCGGTATCGAATTGACGGAGAATGCTTTGAAATCCAAATTCGTTCATTTCTGCACAGGGGATCCGAAGTATCATCTGGATATGATGAAGAAAGTGAGGAACGGAGACAATCTGATCGCATTCGACCCTGCACAGGAGATACACAGGCTGTGGAACGATGAGATGATGAAGATCGCACTTGAAAGATCTGATCTGATGTTCTGCAACAGGTTCGAAGCGGAATCCATGCTGAAGTATCTGCATGTGGATTCATTCAGTGAATTGAACTTCCCGTTCGTATTGTGTACGAAAGGATCTGACGGCAGCGAACTGTATCTGGACGGAAGAAAGATCGACATCCCGGTAATCAAAGCTGACAAAGTGGTCGATGCCACAGGCGCAGGAGATTCATTCAGGGCCGGATTCTATGCCGGACAGTACAGAGGCCTTTCGATCGAGGAATCCATAATCACAGGTGCGGCGACGGCATCCTTCATTGTTGAGAAGGTCGGTGCATTGACGAACATCCCGACATGGGATCAGGTCATGGAACGTGCCGACAGGGTATTGCTGAAGGTGTGATGATGCTGGTAGCTTTGACAGGTACTCCGGGTGTAGGTAAGAGCACGGTTTCATCATTGCTCAGAGAGAGGTACGATGTCATCGACATCCATTCTTTCTGTGAGAAGAACGGGTTGTTCGAGAGTTTTGATTCAGATGCCGGTTCGTACAACGTGGATGTGGAGAAGCTGAATGACGCGATCCACAATGAAAGACTCAATGACATCACGATAATGGACGGGCATCTCTCCCATTTTGTGGATTGCGACATTATCATAGTCCTCAGATGTGATCCGGATATCATTTGTGAAAGACTGAGGTCGAGAGGATATGATGAGAAGAAGGTCATTGAGAATGTACAGACTGAGGTTTTGGACATAATCCTTTCAGAATCCGCAGAATCAGGGACAAGAACGTATGAGATCGACTGTTCCGGATTTTCCGTCGAAGATGTGTATACAGTGATAGTAAGCATAATAGAAGGAAAGGATGACAGCCATGAACCCGGGAAAGTGGATTGGAGCGATCGGATGGATCATTGGTTCTGAGGCGCATCCTGTTTCGGTGCTCTTGTTTTGATCCTGTAATAAGTGAGAGGGTGGTTCATCTTTTCATTGTCGCATAATCTGTCAGGTTCTGAACACAGACCGTTGGATTTCATATAATGACATTCAGGTGCTGTATATCCCTCTGTTCCGTTCAGTTCGCCGGTGATATGTCTGATCTGATAGATGGATTTGGATTCATCGAAATCAGGTGATTGGGAGAACAATGTCAGTATCTGCTGGGAATCCATTCCTATCGCATGCAGGAACGACACCAATGCGAATCTTCCGCTGTGCGGCAGGTTGACACCGTGCGTTGCGTTGGACAGCAGGGTCCTGATGCACGGAGGCAGATTTCCGTCAACAAGCTCTCCTGAGAATTTAGGTTCGAATTTGCTCTTTGATTCATTCAGGATGCATGTTATGTATTCTATGTCACTTTTCATCAATCCAGCATATTCATCCGGAACAGGAAGCGGAAGTTCGGACTCGATCTTATCCTGCAATGCATTCTGAAGAACACGGTCGAATTTCTCGTGTTCAAGGAACACATATCCGCTGTACATCTCCTGATTAACGAGTTTCCATTCCGGACTCTTGATCCTTGCGGAGAATTTCAGATAGTCAGAGAAATGCATCTTCAGTTTGTCATCATCCAATGTCGATTTCACATTCAATGCCTTGGCTATCCTCAGTACTGTTTCCTGGGGTTCCTGTCCAAGGAGCTTATTCATCCTGACGGATTCTGAAAGAGCATATCTTTTCGTCAGAAAACGGTCATTGATGCAGGATACGATCATTCTCGCATAAGGATATGACATGACCTCCATCAACTGTTCGAACCCAGATGTGATGGAATCGTATCTGACCTCGGAATTCCGTATGGTGCTTTCCAATCTGTCGACGCCTCTTTTTCTGGCATCCTCGAAGAGATCTGAGGTGATGAGCATCTCAAGATTCGCACCGTTCTCCTCAGCCATTGCCGAAGCATCTTCGAGGAACGGGAATCTCGCTGCCAATAAGGTGTCCATGATATCCTCACAGTCTATCGTTCTTATAATTTATTTGAAAGACAGCAATCCCTGAAGTCCGACTATCACATTGCGGTCATCAATGGCCCTGGACATATCATCATATGACGAATACGGTCTGAATCTGACGATATTGGCGCCCCTCTTCTTTCCGATCCCGGGAAGGGAAGATATAGCGTTCATCGTCTCATGATTGATGTCGAACGGATATTCAATCCCGGTTATGGATCTGAATCCCCAGTCTGTTATGATCACATCATATGATCTTCCGCATTCCAGATGATACGGCACACCGACCAACAGCGGATATGAGCCGATCTGTCTTCCGAATGTTATATTGCCGTCGTTAATCTCCATGAACACATCCTTCAGAACAGTACCTTTGGGAACTATGCGTTCCAGCATTTTGTGGTCTATGTTCTCACGGATCTCCTGTTTGTATCTTTTGAAGTTATTGGGATTCACTTTTGTGTTGAATTCCCTTCTCACAGGCAGAACCTGTCTGATGTTGATGCGTCTGACAAGAAGATCCTTATCCACTAATTTTTGAAGGAATTCCTTGTTCATGTTGTATGTTTCAGCAGTCTCCCCATCAAGGCCTGCGATCAGATTCAGTCCCGGAAGTAGTTTGGGCATACCGTTCTCTCCTCTTTCCTTTCCTATCTTGTTTATCAATCTGATGGCATCAAGCACCTGTTTGGGTGTGGAATTGAGATTGTTGGATTTTATAACATTGATGTCTGCCGATTCCATTCCCAATGCCAATACGTTACCTGCGGTACAGCATTCGGTTATTGTCCTCAGTATTTCTTCGGATTCATCAGGGTATTCGGATATGACAGCGGGATTGGCATTGTCCACATGTATTATGTCGAATCCTGTTTCTTTCAATCCACTGAACAATCTGCGGACAGCATCGGGATTCGGTCTGGGTATACCGGAATCATCTTCCGAGCCGTAAGATATTATGCAGGTCTGTCCTCCGACCCTTATGTTCCTGACACCCAGGTTCTTCAGTTCTTTAGCTTCAGCCAGTATATCATCGATCGAACGCATGAGAGGTCTTCCCTTCAGCGGTTCTATGCAGTAAGAACATCCTCCGGATGCATATCTGTGACATCCGCGATATGTCTCTATCTCAGCGATCAGAGGATGCGGGAAATCCTGGTGCTGCTGAACTATCTTGGCACCGAGAAGCATCCATCTGTTCCATTCTTCCAATGTACGGTATCTTTCATTCACTTCCAATCCTGACATTCCGTCATAAAGTGATGCGGCCAGATCGTTCTTTATTGCAAAATCGAACTTATCTGCGATTTCAGACGATGCTGCGGATCCGCCGATGAGTTTCCATCCTTTCAATGATGGGAGGATTCTCTCTATCTCCTTCAAGGACATCGGCATGGATCTGATGTATTTTCCGGGGACGGTATTCCCGGATATGAGAACGGATACCTTTGCCTCAGGTATCCTGTACCCCTTGCGTATCTTATCGATTGTGATGTATTCAACATCCCCACCGGCATCCATGGCGGCACCTGCCACAGCTCTCGCGATCGGTGAGATATATGGAGGGACACCTAATGCTGCGGGGTCATCGATATATCCGTCAATGAGTACGACTTTGATACCATCCATCATCTCTTGTTATGATGAGATATGATATAATCTGAACGTTCAGTTTAATCTCAGAGTTTTTGTTATTTTTGAATATGATTTGTGCTTACGACTTTCTTTAATATCGATCGATATGGAGAATAGTTGTTTTGAGTGGAAGAATGTTTGTTTCAATACTTTTGTTGTTTTACAATACTGACAGTGCCAGATGTACTATTGGGAGAAACGATCAGGCAGATGTGTCGGAGCTAGTACGATACTGAATCGTAGATAGAGTGTATGATAGTCCTGAGGAAATGGAAAGTGCATCGCACAACTTCCTATGCTCGTGCACGCGCGTGCTTATATACACAGTACTGCGATACGAAAATATACACTTCCGGATTGTCAGAAATGCATCCGGAGTGAAGCGTGTGGTAATATGAACAAAAACAAAATGATTTGGGCATCTGTTGCCGGTGTCGTTCTTGTCGCTGCCGTGATAGTTGTTGTTCTCATTTCAGGCACCAGCTCTTACGGAGCCAGTGATGATGAACGCACATATGGATATGCGGATGATGCATTAGCATCTGGTGTTCCTGGCAGCGCAATGGGACCAATCACCGATGAACCTACTATGGTGATAAGAGGGGCGCAGTCGTTTAATGGCAACACCTTGCCCCTGTGGGTTATCTGCGGTGTCCCGTTTGCGAGTGGATACTCGGACGGTCAGATAGTATTGCAAGATATGCAGGTGCTCAAAGATGCATCTTCTACCGCAATATACGGTCAGAGAGAACTTGGTGCTCCGATAATACTTATGACCGAAAACATCAACGATGGTAATGTTGTTTCACGGGGAACATCGATGCGCGAAGCCGTCAGAACGTGGTCTGATGTGTTGTTGAACTCGTTTGTGGGCCTCATCGAAAGGATTCCTGTAACCTGTGGATATGATAAGGGTGTGTCTGATGCAGACGGTGATTTTGACAAGAGAGCTAGTTTGGTTGTACCAGGTTTTGTAGCGCAAGAGGTCTCGCAGGACCAATGGCAGGAGGGAAGGAGAGTCAGTTTGGCTATACCAGGTTTTGTAGCGGTTTGGAATGGGAAGACCGATGCAGTTAATTCATCCCTGTCTCCAAGAACAAACTTCGTTGACCGTACGCATCTATTCGGAACATCGATGCGCGAAGCCGTCCCAACGTGGTCCGAAGATCCTATTCTTGTAAGGAATTCTCATCCAGAATATGAGACAGCAAACCGCCAGATGGGAAATCTGCCCGGAATTGTCACAACCTGTGTATTCGATCGCTGGCATAAAGCGATGGTAAATGATGCAATCGGAATTGGTGCGTTAATCGGAGGCGCATACCTTTCCGCAGCAGAAGCTATGCGTACTTCAACACCTGATGTCAAGATCATAAGTAGCGGCGGACAACGTGTCAGACTTGCCGATGTAGAATCTTTTGATATCGGCAATGTCTATGGTGTGGATGTTGTTAGCGGTACATTCGAAAGAGATAAGAAAATCAGACCTGAAATTGAGATCGCTGCGGATACTCAGTTCAGAGGCGAAAAACTGGGAATTGCGGGCGATGGCATTACCGGCACTGACGTAAATTGGTTGAACGATTGGATGGGTGCTATTGTAGCAGTTGCCGAAGATCCAACATGGGTTTTGGATTATCTGAAGCCCGGTTTCGGTGTTTCTGTAAATGGACTGAATTGAATCAGGCATTAACGGACTTGTTCTCCTATCTGCGGGAACAAGTCCACTATTTTATTCGCCCAGAATCTCATTATGTTTTTTTAAGCGCCTTCATCCTATCATTGATCTCATCGGTATCTGGGGGTATGAATATGGCATCAAGTGTTTCAGATAATGAATCCGAGAATGCACTTACGAAAAGCGGATAATGTTCAACACCTTCCGTATCCACATAAATATTCGTATTCTCAAATTTGATCCTTCTTTTCACATTGTAGTTTTCTTTTGCTGACCGCAGTGATTTCGCTTGTTTGGAATTACCGGATTTCACTTCAGCAGCTGTGACAATCCCTTTGATGACAAGAATAAAATCTAATTCAAGATTGTTCCTTTCGAAATAATTCAGCTTCTTTCCTGATTTGATGAGACATTCAGCTGTCAGATTCTCTGTTATGCCGCCTTTGTTCACTCTCGTGTCCTTGACCAGTATGCCGTGTGACACATCGTAATCCATCATTGAGAGTAACAATCCTGTGTCATTCATGTATATCTTAAAACTGTTCGGTATCACTCTTTCTTCAATCGGAAGTTTAGGTTCGCTGATGTTATTGCACTGACTGACAATTCCTGAATTTATGAGCCATTCTATGCTATAAGCATATGTTCTGTTGGATGCGTTGGAAACATCCGGGATAGCAGAATACATGAATTTTTTCTTCTTTCTGCTCAATTGTATCGGTATGCTGTCAAGTGTGTTGAATATTCTGTCGCGATCTTTCATTTCAGAATATTTTCCGATATCATTGCGATATCCTGACATTATGTCATTCTGTTCTTGACGTACTTTTTCTATATTGTTGGTCTCAAGATAGCTGACCACAGCACGGGGCATACCGCCTACGACACAGAATATACGAAAGTTTTCTTCAATGGAATTCAGTATGAATTCATCAATCTTTTCTTTGCTGAGGATGCATTCTCTTATATAGGATATCGTTTCCTCGTTTATGCCTCTGGCCCATAGGAATTCTTCGAAGTCCAATGATTTCATGTCTACAACATGTTCATACCCAACAGGAAATGACGGGCAGTTTCTGAAGGTCAATCCGAGTAAAGAACCGGACGCCACCACATGTACTCTGCCGTCCAATGCGAATGTCTTCAAGAGTGTGCGTGCTTCCGGGCACGATTGAATTTCATCTATGAATATTGCTGAGTCAGAACCGATGTGTGTTTTGAAATGGATATTGATCTTGTCTAAAATACTGTCTATATCTGTTTTTCCTTTGAATATTTCTTTCAAAGAAGGTTCGATATCAAAATTTATCGTTACATGATTGTTGAAGTGGTTGCTGAGGAATTTTTCAACGGAGAATGATTTACCAACTTGTCTTGCACCTTTAATCAGAAGACATTTGTCAGCAGGGCCGTTCGCCCATTTTTCGAGTTCTTCATCGATTTTTCTTCTGAGTACATAGGGCATGATATGATGTATGTTCATGTATTTTTTATATTTATGCATAAATCTAATATGAGTTTTATGAAATTTTACATAAAAGACGTATGAGTTTTATGATATAGCGATATGAGTATCATATTTTCAGCAATAAAGAAGTTCAGGTAGTTTTTGAACATACGAATTTTTATCACAATGTCTTAAATACGCTTTTATTATCTATCAATATAAGTAAAAGTCAATCGATGGGAATTGATTGAGACTTCAAAGGTGAAAAAATGGTTAGATATGAAGACATGACGGATGAAGAGCGTCTTGAAAGGGCGAAGAAACCCGGAAAAGATGCAATGAAGATGCACCCGTATTATGGCGGTAAGGTCGAGGTCGTACCGAAAGCATGTGTCAGATCGTTTGATGATTTCTCAGTCTGGTATTCACCAGGTGTTGCAGAACCCTGTAAAGATATCGCAAAGAACATCGATAAAGTCTATGAGCACACATGGAAATGGAACACTGTAGCCGTCGTATCGGACGGAACCCGTGTTCTCGGACTCGGAGATATCGGACCGGAGGCAGCAATGCCGGTCATGGAAGGAAAATCCATGCTTTTCAAATATCTCGGCGGTGTGGACTGTGTACCGATCTGTCTTGATACAAAGGATCCGGAAAAGATCATCGAGACCGTCAGGCTCATCGCACCTTCATTCGGAGGAATCAACCTTGAGGATATATCGAACCCGAAATGTTTCGACATCCTCGATGAATTAAGAAAAGACTGTAAGATCCCGGTATGGCATGATGACCAGCAGGGTACGGCGACAGTCGAGGTCGCAGGTGCGATAAACGCGATGAAGATCGTAGGAAAGAAATTGGAAGAGGCACAGATCACCGTCATCGGTGCAGGTGCGGCATCAATTGCAATTTCAAGACTTCTCCTTGCGACCGGATTCAAACCGAAGAATATGTGCGTATGTGATTCAAAAGGAATCCTCAACACAGAGAGAACTGATGTTTCAGAGACCAACTTCAAACAGAAGTGGGCGATTTGTCAGAAGACTGACGGAGCAGGAAAGAAAGGCGGAATGAAAGAGGCTATCAAAGGCGCAGATATCGTCATAGCAGCTTCAAAAGCGGGTCCGGGAACAATCCCGCCGGAGTATGTCGATCTGATGGCGGACGATCCGGTCATCTTCGCAACAGCCAACCCTGTTCCTGAGATATGGCCGTGGGAGGCTAAGGCACACGGATGCAAAGTGTTCGCAACAGGACGTTCAGACTTCCCGAACCAGGTCAACAACTCGATGGGATTCCCTGCGATCTTCCGTGGAGTTCTCGATGTGAGGGCAAAGACGATCACAGATGAGATGTGTATCGCAGCCGCAAGGGAACTTGCAAGATATGCAGAGGAAGAGCACGAGGGCGGAATATCAGATGAGTACATCGTTCCGACCATGTCAGAGACCAACGCATTCATCAGCGAAGCAGTTGTCGTCGGAAGCAAAGCTATCGAGCAGGGTGTCGCAAGACTCAAACTCAGCAGGCAGGAACTTCACGACAAGGCAGAGTTCATGATCAAGAGATCGAGATCACTCACTGCTAAGATGATGGAAGACGGTTTCATCAAAGAATATAAAGAATAAACATCAACGGGGGTCACCCCCATTTTTATTCAAATGCTGTTTTGATGGGCAGCGATCTTACTCAGACGTCATCGTAATTTTAATACTGATTTCACTATGTAAAGGTGTGACTCTGTGGGGTACTTCTGATAAATCACTGAAAGCAGTAATCATCTGCTTGCTGGTGTCATTTTTCATTTCATTCGATCTCAGTGTCCTTGTATCATCCCATTCGATGATCGAAAACTATTTTGATTGCAGTTTCACCCTCATACTTTGGTTATCTGTCAGTATAGCGGTCTCCTTGGTCATATTTTCACCACTTTCCATCGATATCGTTGACAAATACGGTAAAAGAAACGGTGCGATGCTTGGATTAGTAATCATCGCCATCGGATCAATTCTTTCGTTCTTTTCATCGGAATTAAACATCTTCGTACTGGTATTTTCCAGAATGATCACCGGTATGGGCATGTCATTGATGTGTACAACTTCCATAATTACCGATAATGTCAACAAAAAATACCTGCCGGAAGCAATGGCGGTAAGTTTTTCAGTGGCTTGCATCGGCAGTGCGATCTCGCCTATCGTGGGGCTTTATCTTTCGAATATGTTTGGATGGCAATTCGTATTTCTCCCATTGACAATTCTGTTCATAGCTCTCATTATCGTATTCAGGACAATCGATAATGTGGTTGTTGATCCCAATAGGGAAATCAACTATGTTCTGCACATTCTCTTCATCGTTTCCATTGGTTTGATCATCAATACGGTTTTTTTCCCGAAAGAAGAATGGTACGTATACCTCAGCGGATGGATTGTTTTGTTGGTATTCATCTATGTCCAACGTAAAACGAAGAAACATATCATCGATCTCAGTATCTTCAAAAACAATCTCTTCAGGATGAGTATCATCCTGAGCCTTTTGTTTTTATTCTCTGCGCACTGTATCGATGACGCTATTGTTCTGTTTATGGACAAATTCCGTGACGATCTTCAGATCATAATCGGGCCGATAGTCATTACGTCGACAGCTCTGGCTGCGTTGCTTCGTGGGCTCAAACCCACTTTACAGTTTTTCATCTCTCCTTTGGCTGCAAGACTCAACAGAGGAAAAAGTCCGATGAGACTGACTATAGTCGGATTCGCTTTGTTGATGGTCGTTCCGGTGTTATATGTCATCCAAAGCGCAACGCCAGATTATGGAGTGATGGCATTGATTCTTGTGTCCATCTATGTATTCATCTCTTTCTCCACAGCCATATTCCGTCCACAAAACAAATCGATAATAATGTCGTGTGTAGAATCATACCAACGGAACGCCGCCGGAACAATCATATCTTTGGTTGAGAACCTTGGACGCTGTCTCGGGTCGATTCTGAATGTTCTCTTTTTCAGTTACATCGCCGGCGGTGACGAAATATTGACATATTCATTCACAACGGCAATAGTGATTGTTTTGGCATTCATTTCGTGTGGGTTGGGGTTGTATCTAGCAATAAAAAGGAAGAACGATTTCATATGACGCAAATCATAATCTTAGTTCCGCAAATTAGAGAATAGACAGTGTCAGCTACTAAGTATTATAAACGATCTGGTACATTCTTATGGCGAGTAGTTCTCAAGGATACCTGGTGGGAATAATGGTACTGGAGTCGCAGAGGAGCACATTGGATAAATTCCTGATGCCCGTTGTTAAGCATTGTTCTAATGTCGATCCGAACATGATATCCCTACTGGGATTGGTATTCGCAGTTGCCGCAGGCATTATGTTGGCACTGAGCAACGAGGAATACAACTACTTCCTGATCATAGCATTGGTTCTGGTGATGATTTCATCATATTTCGATGCGTTAGATGGAAAGATAGCCAAGACATACAACAAATGCTCATTGAGAGGGGACTATCTCGATCATGTCCTTGACAGATATGCTGATGTTTTCATCATCGGGGGTATTGCATTCAGTGCATGGTGCAATCTCACCATCGGAGTGTTCGCATTGGTCGGGGTATTATTGACGTCATACATGGGGACGCAGGCTCAGGCTGTCGGTGCAGGCCGTCTCTACAGAGGGCTGCTCGGACGTGCTGACAGATTGGTCCTGATATTCATATTCGTTCTCTTACAATTCATAATGTCGGTCGTACCGGGGGATCTTTCCTTCATTGAGTTCACGATATCGAATATCACGATCCATATGAGTTGGTTAGACATCGTTCTGATATGGTTCGCTGTTGCCGGCAACTATACTGCGTTGCAGAGAGCGATCATAATCTGGAAGGATCTTTCCAAAAAGGAATGATGCTGTATTACTCGTTTAAATGAATTAATTATGAGTGCTGTAGAGACGTTAGTATTGTCCTGATTACTGCAATGTATTGAGGGATAAAAAAACAATGTGTCTGGCACATTAATTGTTGATTGAAAAGCGGTGTCCGTACGGACACCGAGGTTTGATGATATCAGAGAACTGTTGAATCGACGTTCTCAACTTCGCTGATCCCGGGGATTGAGCGGAGTCCGTTCTCAAGTTTGGAACCAATCTCTTCATCGGAATCATCGATGACCATGAAAGCAACTACTTTCTTGAGTCCGAATGCGACTTCTTTAATCGAGGTCTCTTTGAGTTCAACGCCTGCCGGAAGCACTCCGGGAATTGCATTGATCACTGCCTGAAGGTCAACTTCTGTGCTCTCCGGCATGAGATCGTAGGTTGATGCGATCTGTCCCATCTGAACACCTTCACGGTCCGACAAATCCGCATTTCTTGCATTCGTATTTTACGCCCTGGTCACGGCACTGTGCGCACCTTCCGATCTCTTCTGCACCGCAATTGGGGCATTTGAAGAAGGTGTTCCCTTTACCCTGAAGCCTGACACCACATGATGAACAAACTTTATCTGCCATGATTGTGCGATAATGTTCCTTATATATAACATTTCTAAACTGGTACATCGCATTTTGTGATTTTGATACATAGAGCCAAAATTGAAACTTAATCGATATTTACGGAAATCGGCAGAAGTCTTTTGATTCTCTTAACTATAGTTTATATCGGTTCAGATATATGTGGATGTCAGGAAGAGTATGTGCGCAAACGAACTTGAAAGACCGTGGATTAAGTTCTACGATGAAAAATATACTCTCCCGACGGCTTTGAGGAAACCCTCATATCACCACCACATTGAAACGTATCATCTGCCTGATGTTGTGCGCTATGCACATGCATTTTATCTCATCGGCCATCCTGGACATCGATTTACCGTACACGGTGTCGCCCATCTTCCTTT
>JAZRYJ010000074.1:0-37919 GCA_045600635.1 Candidatus Methanarcanum sp. | reverse complement strand
CTGTGCGGTTCATGTATCGCAGAGATAAAGGACATCTCAAGGGAGATCAAGGTATTGCTGAAATGTCTGGCCTACAACATCGATTGTCTATTCCGTTTGAGATTGGATAGATGGTTCATCGGAGGGTTTCAATGAGACTGTTCTGATATAAGTCTATATTAACCTCTTTGTCGATACACACGGCATGAAATCCAAGATCATTTTACTCGGTCCGCCGGGTGCCGGAAAGGGAACCCAGGCAGAACTTCTCGATGAGAAACTGGGATTCACGAGACTCTCTACCGGCGACATGCTACGTGAGGCTGTTAGGAACGGTACGGAACTCGGAAAGAAGGCCAAAGAATACATGGACAAGGGAGCTCTTGTTCCGAATGAGGTAATCATCGGAATGATGAAAGAGAAGATCGCAACAATAGATGGTGCATACCTTCTCGATGGATTCCCGAGGACCATCGAACAGGCGGATGCTCTCGGAGAGATCGTCGACATCGATCTTGTGATTGACATCGATGTAGAAGACGAAGTCCTTGTCGACAGACTCACAAAGAGAAGATCCTGTCCCAAGTGCAATGCGGTATATCATCTGACCAACAAACCTCCGAAGGTCGACGGAATCTGCGACAAATGCGGAGAGAAGCTCTACCAGAGGGATGACGATACTGAAAAGACTGTGAAGAACAGACTTGAGGTATATCGTAAGAATACATTCCCGCTCATCGATTATTACAAGAAGAAAGGAAAGCTCGTCACCATTAAAGGTAATGATGGTACGATCGAAGATGTTTTCAAGAATGTCGAAAAAGCTCTTAACTGAATTTTAAAGGGGGATCATATCCCCCTTCATTTACATGTCCGAAAAATATCTGGTGACAGAAAGGCTGCTACTCCGTCCCTGGGAGACGGTGGACGCAGAGAGATTGTTCTCATTGGCATCCGATGAGGAATTGGCATTTGATGCAGGATGGAGAGTCCACACATCCGTTGAATACAGCAGAAAGATCATTGAGGATATTCTTTCAACACCCGGAGAATTCGCAATTGTTCCGAGATCTTTGAGAAAGATAGCGGGTGCAGTCGGTATAAAACAGAACCCGGACGCGAATTTCAAACTCGATGACGGAGATGCGGAGATAGGATATTGGATAGGCAAGGATTACCGCGGAAACGGCTATATTCCGGAAGCAGTCGATGCACTACTCAGATACGGTTTTGAAGAATTGGAACTGAATAATATCTGGTGTCTTTGCAAGGATTCGAACAGAGCATCGATGCGTGTACAGGAGAAGTGCGGTTTCAGATATGTGCGTAATGGGATCATCAATGATTCAGTATACGGTGAGCTGGAGATGCGTTTCACATGTATCACGAAGAAAGAATGGTGTGAACGCAGGGATGTCAACCAAAACTTTTAAAATACGATAGACATAGCCCGAAACAACAGCCTCGTAGTGTAGTGGTCAATCATCCTAGACTCTGGATCTGGGGACTGCAGTTCGAATCTGCACGAGGCTACCATTCTCATTCTTCGTATGTTATCGGATCCAAATGGTCGTCCAGTATCGAAATGTCTCTTACGAACACATCCTCCGGACATTCAAGGTCATCAAGACATCCTGTCCAATAGACCACCACACCCGGCCCGAATATCTTCGTATACGGAATGAGCTGTTTTTTCGAGTTGAATTTGAATTCAGTGTTGTCCCCGAATGATGCTTTGCTTTCAACCCAATATATCTTGTTGCCGCGATACAGCATAGGTTCGTCTAGCAATGCATCGGGGGTCTTCTCATAGACGCCTTTCAGATCGTCCTCCACACGGTATGTTATTCCCTGACCGTCAAGCCACTGGTGCAGAAGATCCTCTCCCCATTTGCCTCTTTCACGTTGCTTTTCATTTCCGGCAGGTGAATAGATTATGTCATTCTCGATGACCTCTCTGAGCTCATCTGCAACTTCTTCCGTCAGAATGTCAGGGTCATCGATATACTCCCAGAATTCCTTCTTTGAAGCGCCGTCCTCGATGAAGATCATCATCGCCATGAGTATCGGAGGGAAATTCCATTTCTCTGCCAACTCCAGCATCGATGTTCCCTGTTTCCACTGTTTCAGGAGCTGTTTCGAATGACTCTTAACGACGTAGTATCTCTTTTTCACGTCGCGGCTCATTTTTTGAGTGTAAATGGTTTCAATGAGACGAAAATCATATCCGTCCTCGATGAATTTCTTGACATCTTTCGGATTGTTCAGTCTGTTGTAGAGTTCTTTGTATTCTTGATATTCCATTGTATCAATTCTTTGCTAATTTTGCACACAGGTCATCGACTGCAGAGAGAACAACATCTCTGACCATCGATGTCGGAGGACAGTATGCGTTCTCCGAACGTACGGCGAAATCCTCTGCGGTCACGCCGTCTATTATTGCAGAAGTCAGCCAATTGATGCGCCCTGTGGCATCTTCGCCTGCAATGATCTGAGCGCCTATTATTCTGTGCGTACATGCATCAGCGATGACTTTGACTATGAGTTCTTTTCCGCCGGGGTAGTATCTTGCACGGGTGAGGCCTTCTGCTTTTCCTTCAACAGTCTTGATACCGTACCATGATGCCAATCCCAATGACATGCCGGTTCCTGCGATGTGTTTTTCACCGATCACACTGACCCAAGGACTCGCCACAGGTCCGGAGGATCTGTTGGCACCTGCTGCGTTGGCACCTGCGACAAGACCGCCCCTTACGGCTGATGAACCGAGTTGGCTCATCGTAGGTCCTGCGATGACTGCAGACTGACATTGCACGACATCCCCTGCGAGATAAACATCCGGAACGAGTCTTCCTCTTCTGTAAGGCTGCATCGTAGGAGATACAGCCACCGCACCCAGCTGTCCAATGTCCAGTTCGAGCATTTTGGGAATGGTGAGATTCGCACGCACGCCTGTTGCGAAGATGACCATTTCGCATTTGTACTCATTTCCTGCTGCAGTGACACTTTCCACCTTTTCCTTTCCGTTCACAGATTGTATCGGTGCCTTCATTACGAATTTGACACCCAGGTTTTCAAGGTATTTCTGCATGGGATCCGCCATGTCTTTATCTGCGATACGGGGTATGACCTGATCCATCATTTCGATGACAACAACATCTTTTCCTGCATTCTTAAGAGCAAGGGCCATCTCCAATCCGATGACACCAGCACCGCCGATTGCAACGGTTTTCACATCTTTCAATGCATTTTGGATAGACTTTCCGTCGTTGATTGTCCTTACGACGAATACGTTTTTCAGATCTGTTCCTGATATCGGAGGTATGAAAACGGTCCCTCCGGTGGCAATCACCAATGAATCGTATTTGTATTCTTTTCCGCCTGCTGTAAGTTTTTTCTCTGTACCGTCCACTGCGGTGACTGAGGTTTTTGTGAAGACCTTGATGTTTCTCTCTTTCTCGTAGTATGTGGGATCGTGCATCACGATCGCATCCCATGTGGTCCTTCCCTCGATTGCCCAGGGGATGACACAGGGTGAATAAGAGATATGTTCGTCCTCTGTGAAGACAGTGATGTTCGCAGTTTTATCCTGTCTTCTTGCGGCGGATGCGGCAGTCATTCCCGCTGCTCCGGAACCAATTACGATTATGTTTTTTGTCATTGGCATACCTTATGAATGAGAACTGAATGTGTTTTATATATGTTGCGTGCGGGCGTGGATTATAATAACTGCACGGCATATCTGGACCTCAGGAATATCACATGAAAGAAAGAAAACCGTACGAATTGGAGACGCTTTGGAAAGAGAAGGACGTCATTGACGGTAAGGTCTCCGACGTTATGGTGATGATAATGCGCACCAACGGATGTGTTTGGGCGAAGAACTGCGGCGGATGTACAATGTGCGGATACAGAGCAGCTTCACTCAGTAATGTAACATCAGACGATCTGATGAAACAGGTTGATGAAGCATTGTCACGTTACAAGGATGAGCCATTCGTTAAAATCTACACTTCCGGGAGTTTCCTCGATGAAAACGAGATCTCTGAGAAAGTACGTGACAGGATATTCCAAGAATTTTCTGGATGTAAGCGCATTCTGTTCGAGAGCCGCCCCGAATTTATTACGGAAGATATTGTTTCAACACTACCCAAATCAGTAACGCTGGCACTGGGCCTCGAAAGTCATAATCCCGTGATTATGGAGAAAAGTATCAGGAAAGGTTTTACACCGAATGATGCAAAAAGAGCCGGAGAACTTGTTAAAGATAACGGTTTGATGGTACGTTCATACCTTCTCCTGAAGCCACTGTATCTGCAAGAACGTGCTGCAATAGCCAGTGCAGTGGAATCTGCAAGGTTTGCGGATCCGTTCTCAGATGAGATATCCATAAATCCTGTCAATGTTCAGAAAGCAACAGTGGTAGAGCGTATCTGGAAGAAGGGGGACTACAGGCCACCGTGGATATGGTCATTGATAGAGGTATTTAAACAACTATCTGGCACAGTTAATTCCAGATTGATGTCATCGCCATCGGGCGGAGGCAGTCAGAGAGGCGTGCACAACTGTGGCAAATGTGATGAGATGGCACTTGCCGCTGTGGAGAAATTTTCATTTTCACAGGACCTGAAGGATCTTGAAGTTAGCTGTGAGTGCATTGAAAAATGGAAAAACTATATGTCCTCAGAAGAGATACTGGGTACTGCAGCCGACCTTGAAAGAGGTTTCGGAAGCGATCTGATGATCAGGAAGTGATGGGATGGATTTTGATATCAAGAGAGGATGGTCAAAGAACGTTGAAGGCGATGCTCTGCCCAACCTTATGAAAGAGGTTTTCGGTGACGTGAAAAAAGAGGGCGATGTATATGTGTCAGCATACGGAGTTATGTCACGTATCGAAGCCAAAGTAATCTCCAAGGACAAGATGGAGATTCTGACCGAGAGCAAAAAGGGCGAGATGTCCGATCAGGAGATCTTGGACAGCAAAAAGAAGCTCAACGAATTCACATTCAAAGCTACTGGCTTTGATGCAAAGGCCCGTATGAAGAGAGCTCAGAAGAAAGCGAAAGAAGGCAAACTCTGAGTCTTCCGTCCAAACCCTTTCCTTACTATATATTCGCGAGGAATCTTTATATACAGATTGGGGCTACCACCCCATAGATTAATGCGCAAAAGACTTGACCAGACACATCGGGCAATGCGTGAGCAACCCAAATCCAGTCTCATGTCGATTCTTATCGAGATGTGGACGCGGTGTCACGGTCAGGATCGAGACGTTGAAATCGACTAACATGCGAGATTAGCGAAGAAACTCTCGCGGGATGTGAAAAATGCCACAAAGGAGACGTCCACAAAGGGGATCACGCGCGTACGGGCCCAGAAAAAGAGCTCAGTCGCAGACACCCCGCCTAGATTCATGGCCTGAGGTTTCAGGTTCACCGAGAATCCAGGGATTTGCCGGTTACAAGGCCGGTATGACACACGCTTTCGTAGTCGACAAGCGTGCGAACACAACCACATCTGGTATGGAACTTCAGGTGCCCGTAACGGTCATCGAAGTACCGCCGATGAAGGTAGCAGCAGTTAGGTTCTATGAGAACACGATTTACGGACTCAAGACTGCAGGCGAAGTTTGGGCACAGGGTCTCGACCCATTGCTCGAAAAGCGCCTCAGTGTTCCGAAAGCTCACGACGCAGCATCGTTCGCCAAATACGACGGTGTCGACGTTGATGATGTCCGCGTCATCGTTTACACTCAGCCCAAGATGGTCAAGGGAGTTCCGAAGAAGGTCCCTGATGTAATGGAGCTCAGAGTCGGCGGTGGTTCGGTCGATGAGAGGAAAGAGTTCGCAAAAGGCATTCTCGGCAAAGACATCACAATCAATGACTTTGCAGCAGAGGGTGCACTCGTGGATGTTGTAGCCATCACCAAAGGAAAGGGATTCCAGGGTGTTACCAAGAGATGGGGAGTAAAGCTCCTGTCACACAAGAACAGTAAACACCGCCGTGGAATCGCAAACCTCGGTCCTAAGAGACCAGGATATGTGAGAAGCACAGTTCCCGGTTCAGGACAGATCGGTTACCACCAGAGGACTGAATTCAACAAGAAGATAATGAAAATCGGAGCAGAAGGATCGGAAATCACACCGAAAGGCGGATTCCTCAACTACGGAGATGTCGTAAACACATACGTTCTTGTCCACGGCTCAGTACCTGGGCCGACCAAGAGGCTCGTCAGATTCAGAGATGCAACAAGAGTATCGAAGAAGGCGAACACTGAGGCTTCAGACATCACGTACATATCAACTGCATCCAAACAGGGGGCATGAGCTAGATGACACAGACTAATGTTTATTCAGTCAAAGGCGACGTCGCTGGAAAGATCGATGTCCCTGCAGCATTCGAGACCCCTTACAGGCCTGACCTGATCAAGAAAGCAGTCCTTGCCGCAGCAGCAAACGGAAGGCAGCCGTACGGTCCGAGCAAACTTGCCGGAATGAGGCACTCAGTCAGCACATGGGGTAAAGGCCGCGGAACAGCACGTGTACAGCGTATTCACGACGGTAGCAAAGCTACAGAATCACCGAACAACGTCTCAGGACGCAGGGCACACCCGCCGGTACCTGAGAAAGACTGGTCACTTAAGGTCAACCAGAAAGAGCGTGTACTTGCACGCAAATCTGCACTTGCAGCAACCGGTTGCGCAGCATGCGTGAAAGCACGCGGACACCAGTTCGATGACAATGTTTCATTCCCGATTGTCGTTGATGATGCCGTTCAGGAAATCAAAACGACAACCGAAGTCTACGCACTTTTCGAGAAGATCGGAATTGCGTACGATGTCGACCGTGCAAAGAATGGAACAAAGATCCGTGCAGGTCGTGGTAAGATGAGGAACAGAAAGTACAGGACGCCTGTATCAGTACTCCTCGTCATTACTGAGAAAGATGCAGCGGTCGTCAAGGGAGCGGACAACCTGCCGGGAGTGCAGGTTGAGACAGTCAACAGCATCAACGCTGCGGTACTCGCACCCGGAGGAGACGCCGGAAGACTTACAGTTTACACCAAATCGGCAATAGCCAAGATAGGAGAGTGGACACAATGAAGCAGAATGACGTTCTTATCAGACCATTCGTGACAGAGAAGTCAATGAACTCCATCGGCGGAACACCCACTCAGAACTTCAAAGACGGAAACAAGATTGAATTCCTCGTCCACAGGGATGCGGATAAAGCGATCATCAAAGCAGTCTTCGAAGAGCGTTTCGAGGTCAAGGTCGATAAGGTCTGGACAAGAATCCAGAAAGATGGAAAGCATGCGATCATCAAACTCGCAGACGGCTACTCAGCAGAGGATGTCGGTATGAGAGTAGGAGTATTCTGAAGGTGAGTGGAGATGGCAAAAAGATTGAGAACACAGAGGCGTGGATCTGGTGGAAACCAGTACCGTTCGCCAAGTCACAGACACCTTGACGATGTCAGGCTTCCGGCTAAGAGCAAAGCAGACGGAGTCATTGTAGATCTCATTCACGCACCGGGAAGGACATCACCTCTTGCAGTCATCGACTACAATGGTGAGATGGACTACCAGCTTGCAGCGGAAGGCATGAGTGTCGGCCAAAAGGTCACAGTCGGCCAGGGTGAAGTGAAACCCGGAAACATCCTGCAGTTGGCGGTAATCCCAGAAGGAACATTGATCCATAACATAGAGGCAAATCCTGGTGACGGAGGTAAATTCGTCAAAGTAGCAGGAACATCGGCAACAGTTGTGAGCAGAGGAGCATCAGTCATCGTACAGATGCCGTCCGGAACTCTCAAGGAGTTCAACCCCAACTGCCGTGCAGCTATCGGAGTCATAGCCGGAAACGGAAGGACAGATAAGCCTCTCGCAAAATCAGGAAAGAATTTCCATACACTCCAATCAAGGTCGAAGGCACACTTCCACGTGAGCGGAGTTGCAATGAACGCAGTAGATCACCCCCACGGTGGAGGATCACACCCCCACATTGGTGGACCGAGCACCAAGAGCCGCAACTCGTGGCCTGGTCAGAAGGTAGGCCGTCTCTCGCCTAAGAAGAAGAAAGACAAGAAGTGATTCATATGGGAAAATCAAAGATAATGGGTTCGGCAAAAGCCTCCAGGAGAAAATCCAGGAAGAAGGCAAGCTTGATCCAGGCAAGGAGGAAGAAGGAGTTCCTTTACCGCGGTTACACCATGGAAGAACTTCTCGGGATGTCATTCGACGAGATCATCGGACTCATGCCTTCAAGATCAAGAAGAACATACATGCGCGGACTGAACTATGAGCAGCAGCTCCTCTTCGATGGACTGAAGAATGCTGAGGCAGGCGCTGTCGTAAGGACACACCGCAGGGATCTCCCTATCATACCGCAGTTCGTAGGAAAGACCGTCAGCGTATACGACGGTAAAGAATTCAAGGACGTCGAGATCAAACCTGAGATGATCGGACACTTCATCGGAGAGTTCATCATCAACAGGAAACCGCCAGTCCACTCAGGACCTGGAGTCGGTGCTACAAGATCATCGAAGTTCATGCCGTTGAAGTGAGGTGTTTGAGTTGAAAGGATATACAGCAGATTCAAACCCCGAGAACTCCGCGAAAGCACTCGGAAAAGAGATCCCGATCTCACCGAAGCTTACACGTGAGGTATGCGGATTGATCCGTGGAATGAAGGTCCCGAAAGCAATTTCGACCCTCGAAGGAATCGCCGCAGTAGAGACACCGGTCCCACTCAAGAGATACAACAAGCGCGTATCGCACAAACAGGGCGTAGGTCCTGGAAGATACCCTGTGAAATCTGCAAAAGCAGTTCTCGCAGTGCTCAACAGTGCAGTATCCAACGCTGAGTACAAGGGACTCACAACCGATGATATGGTCGTAAGGACCATCACAGCATCGAGAGGAAGGACGACACCCGGTCACATGCCGAGGGCTCACGGAAGAGCAACTCAGTGGAACCAGGAGACAGTCAACCTCGAGATAATCATTGAGGAGGTAGAGTGAAATGGCAGCAGAGAGAAGATTCGTTGCCGAGAACATCCGCAGGGTTCTCCTCAAAGAGTACCTCATGAAAGAGGTCAGCCGTGCAGGATTCGGAGGACTTGACGTCCAGAGGACACCCATGGGAACACGTGTCGTCCTCACGACAGAGCGTCCCGGACTCGTCATCGGAAGAAAAGGACAGACAATCAAGAACCTAACAGTTGCAATTGAGGAACAGTTCGGCTTCGAGAACCCCCAGATTGAGGTTCAGGAAGTCGAGAATGCCAACCTTAACGCACAGATCATGGCAGAGAAGCTCGCATTCTCCCTTGAGAGAGGATGGCACTTCAGAAGAGCAGGGCACTCATCTGTTCGCAGGATCATGGATTCAGGTGCGAAGGGTTGTTACATCATCCTCGCAGGAAAACTGTCAGGTCAGAGACACAGAACAGAGAAGTTCAAAGAAGGTAACATCAAGTTCTGCGGAGAACCGAAGGCCATGTTCATGGACCGCGGATATGCCGTGGCCACACTGAAGATGGGAGTCATCGGTGTAACCGTTCAGATAATGGAACCGAATGCAAAACTGCCTGCTGACACAACAGTGTTGGGCAGGACAGAAGCAGCAGAGATCCTCCCACAGATCTTCGAAGAGGGCTATCAGGCACCTTCGATCAAAGTGGAGAAAGAGGAATCCGCAGCTGAAGCAACTACCGAAATCGAAGGAGGACAGTGAAGATGTCACTCAAGATATCTGAAATAAGAGACATGTCCGCAGATGGGCGCAATCAGAAGCTCAAAGAGCTTCGCGATGAGCTCATGCACGAACGTGGAGTCTCAGCAATGGGTGGAGCACCGGCCAACCCCGGTGCCATCCGTGCCTTGAGGACAGATATAGCCCGCATCCTTACCGTCCAAAAGGAGGAGGAAGAGCTCTAATGGCGGAAATCTGCCCCGTATGTGGCTTGCCAAAAGAACTGTGCATGTGCGAGGAGATCGCACGTGAACAGCAGTCCGTGAGGATATCTGTAGACAGCCGTAGGTACGGAAAGGTCGTGACAGTGATCGATGGAATTGATGAGAACGATATCGACATCAACGACCTAGCCAAGAAGTTGAAGAACAAATGCGCCGCCGGAGGTACAGCCAAAGACGGACGTATCGAACTCCAGGGAGATCACAAGAAGAAAGTGAAACTCGTACTGGATGAGATGGGCTTCAAAACGGAAGTCAGGTAAAGATGAATCAGCGTGATTTCATGAGGATGGAATTCATTGGATTGGATGTGGAAGTGCTGTCAGCACCATGCTACTCTGGTTTGACCGGCGTAGTCGTCGACGAGACGAAGAACACATTCACCATCGACTCGGCCGGAACTGAGAGAATGGTACCCAAGCCAGACAATGAATTCAAATTCACATATGAAGGCAAAGAATTCGTCATTAAAGGAAAAGATATACAACACCGACCAGAAGACAGAATAAAGAAGGTTAGGTGAATTCAATGACAGCAGGAATAAGAAATATCGGAATTAACGTCAACCCTCCCAAGGCGGAATGCGAAGACCCGAACTGTCCGTTCCACGGAAGTTTGAAGGTCAGAGGTCAGGTCATCGACGGAAAAGTTGTTTCCGTCCGTATGGACAGGACCGTGGTGGTTGAGAAGAATTACCTGAAATATCAGGATAAATACGAGAGATACGAGAAGAGGACGAGCAAATACATGGTGCACGCACCTACATGCCTCGAACTCAAGGTCGGCGATGAAGTGAAGATCATGGAGTGCCGCCCGCTCAGTAAGAACGTGTCCTTCGTTGTTGTAGAGAAGAGGGAATGAACATGAAGGGAATCGCTGGAAGACAGACTAGAGGACTTCAGAACGGATCCGAGATCGACGTCATCGACAATACCGGTGCGAAGGTCATCGAGATCATCACAGTTCCCAGTTACCACGGGGTCGCAAGACGCGTTCCCATGGCAGGTGTTGGTGACATGGTCATAGCATCGGTCAAGAAAGGTACACCTCAGATGAGGAGACAGATCGTCTTCGCAGTCATCGTACGTCAGAGGCGCCCGATGAGAAGGCCGGACGGAACAATGATCTTCTTTGAGGACAACGCAGCAGTCATCGTAACAGATACTGGTGAGACGAAAGGAACAGACATCAAAGGACCAGTTGCAAGAGAGGCAGCCGAGAGATGGCCTCGTATCGCAGCAACTGCTTCGATCATTGTGTGAGGTGTGAGATATGGTTAGCAGTAAAGCAAGAAACCAGAGGAAGATGCGTGCGAATGCACCGACCCACACAAAGAGGAAAATGCTCTCAGCACACTTGGATGACGATCTCCAGAAGCAATTCGGAAAACGTTCGGCAAGGGTCTGCCTTGGTGACACAGTCGTCATTCTCCGCGGAGAGGAGAGCATACGCAACATCGAAGGAAAAGTCATCGGTGTCGACGTGAACTCAGGCCGTATCACAATCGAGGGAATAACAATCAATCAGGCGGACAACACAGCTGTTGCACGTCCGATTCACGCATCCAACGTCAAGATCGTGAAGCTCAACCTTCAGGATCCTTGGAGAAAGGATGCACTCATGAGAGGCAAGGAGGCTAAACAATGAGTGACCATTTGAAGAGATTGGCAGCACCAAGATCCTGGCCCCTTAAGAGGAAGGTCAGCATCTGGACTACAAAACAGTGCGCAGGATCGCACTCAGTCGAGACATCCGTACCGGCAACACTCCTTCTGAGGGACATGCTCAAAGTATGTGACACAGCAAGGGAAGCCAAGAGGATAGTCGGAAACCGTGCAGTCCTCGTTGACGGAAGAGCAATCAGGGACGTCAAGATGCCTGTCGGACTCATGGATACAGTATCCATCCCGGACATGGACATCTACTGCCGTGTCGTTCTTACCGATAAAGGTAAGATCACAACAGTGGCTATTTCAAAGGAAGAGGCAGCATGGAAACTTTGCAGGATCGAGGACAAGACCAAGATCACAGGCGGAAAGATCCAGCTCAACCTCCACGATGGAAGGAACATAGTCCTTGACAAGAACGAATACAAGACAGGAGACGTCCTCAAGATCGCGGTTCCCGACCAGAAGATCATCGATGCATACCCGCTCAAAGAGGGAGCAGCGGTTCTTGTCGCAAGCGGACAGCACTCCGGAAAGATCGCAACAGTCGCAGACTATACGATCACAAAGGATGCATCAGCGAACATCATAAAATTCACGGACGAGACAGAGACAGTGAAATCGAACGTCTTCGTCATCGGAACAGGTTCACCTGCAATCAAACTCCCGGAGGCATCTGAATGAGCAGCCCAAGGGACATCCACGTAGAGAAAGTCGTCGTCAACATCGGTGTCGGCGAAGCAGGAGAGAGACTCTCAAAAGCATGTAAAGTTCTCGAGATGGTATCAGGACAGAAACCGATCCAGACATTGTCCAAGACAGTCAACAGGGATCTCGGAATCCGTCAGGGAATGCCTCTCGGATGTAAAGTGACCCTCAGAGGAGATGCAGCAGCATCACTCGTCAAGAGGGCGCTCGTCATCAGGGAAATGCGTGTTCCGATCTACTCATTCGACAAAGAGGGCAATATGTCCTTCGGTATCACCGATTACACCGATTTCGACGGTATGAAATACGACCCGGAAATCGGAATCTTCGGTATGGATATCAACGTTGTATTGAGGAGGACCGGAAACAGGATCACACAGAGAGCATTGCTCAGAAGGAAGATCCCGAAGCAGCACCGTGTCGACCGTGACGAAGCAATTCAGTTTATGAAGGACAATTTCAACGTGAAGGTGATTGAATGAAGCCAAAGAAACAATACGGCAGATCAGTAGGATGCACACGCTGCGGACGCCGCAGAGGTATCATCAGAAGATACGGCATGCACCTTTGCCGCCAGTGCTTCAGGGATATGGCCCCGGAGCTTGGATTCAAGAAATACAGCTGAGGTGAGAAGATGCAGAATGATCCATTAAACGACGCAATGTCTGTAATGAAAAACGCAGCTGAAAACGGAATGAACGAATGCATCATCGAACCGTCCTCAAAACTCATCGGACGTGTTCTGAAGGTTATGCAGGACAACGGTTACATCAACCAATTCGAGTACATCGAAGACGGTAAAGCCGGCAAATTCCGCGTAATGATGAAAGGAGCGATCAACAACTGTGGTGTAATCAAACCCAGGTACTCGGTCAAGGCAGTCGACCTCGAGAAATTCGAAGCAAGATACCTTCCGGCCCAGAACTTCGGTGTTTTGATCCTCACAACCACAGCAGGTGTGATCACACAATCCAGTGCCAAAGAACTTGGTGTTGGAGGAAAATTGTTAGCATTTGTTTACTAAGAGGAATCTAGATGACAATAGCAGGGAAAATCGAAAGCACCATCGCCATCCCCGATGGGGTAACCGTCACAATGGACGGAATTACCATGAAGGTCAAAGGACCAAGGGGTGAATTGAGCAGAAACTTCGCGCATCCCAGCGTAAACGTTGCCATCGGAGAAGGTCACGTCGTAGTGTCATGTGAACTTCCGTCCATCAGAGAGAAAGCCATGGTCGGAACATTCCACGCACACGTCAGGAACATGATCAGAGGAGTCACGGAAGGTTATACCTACCAACTCAAAGTCGTGTACTCGCACTTCCCGATGAAAGTAGCTGTTAAGGGAGACAAAGTCGAAATCGACAACTACATGGGAGGTCATGCACCACGCTTCGCAGACATCGTCGGCGGAAGCAAGGTCACGATCAAAGGTGCGGATGTGACAGTTGAAGGAATTGATATAGAGGCAGTCGGACAGACAGCGGCCAACATCGAAAGGGCAGCGGCCCGCGGAGGATTCGATAAGAGGGTCTTCCAGGATGGTATCTATATCGTTCACAAATCCCATAAGGTGAGAGAATGAGTGTCAAGAACTTCAAGGATTTCAAAGGCCTGAAAGAGGAGAACATCGCAGAGCTCGAGTCCATCGGAATCAATACTGTCGATGATCTTGTGAAGGCACTCGATGACGAAGCAAAGGTCAAGGAGATAATCAAGACACTTTCAGGTGTCGGTCCGAAGACCGTCATGAAGTGGAAAGAGATCGCTGCAGGCGAAGCTGCTCCGGCAAAGAAGGAGGAAGCGAAACCGGCAGAAAAGAAAGCCACCAGGAAAGAAGAAAGAGCCGCTAAGAAAGCCGCTAAGAAAGAAGAGAAAGCCGACAAGAAAGCCGACAAGAAGGAAGCTGAAGAGGAGAAAGTCGAAGTAGTCGAGGATGCAGCGAAAGTTTACATTCCGGCAAAGAAAGCGAAGATCTCCGGAGAAACAGCTGATGATCTTGCAAAGAGAGCACTCATCAGCGGTCGCAGACCCGCCTTCAAGAGACAGGAGTGGTACAGATACTCCAAACTCGGAGAGGCATGGAGAAGACCGAAAGGAATTCATTCAAAGATGAGGAGACACTTCAAGAGACGTGTCCACATGGTCGACATCGGATACAGGGGACCTGCCGCAGTAAGGGGACTCCATCCATCCGGATTCGAAGAAGTGCTCATTCACAATGTGGATGGACTTCAGGGACTTGATCCTGAGAAGCAGGCAGTCCGTATCGGCGGAACAGTCGGTTCAAAGAAGAGAATCGCAATCCAAGACAAAGCAGATGAACTCGGTATCAGAGTTCTCAACAGGATGGTGTGAACATGGATCTGAAGAACCAGAGAAGAATGGCAGCTGAGATCCTCGGATGCGGTGAGAACAGAGTCTGGATCAACCCCGATAAAATCGAGGATGTTTCAGAGTGCATCACACGTGCAGACATCCGTACAGCAATCGCTTCGGGACTTATCAAAGCGAAAGCAAAGAACGGAACATCATACGGAAGGATTAGATACGCTAAAGGCCAGAAGGCAAAAGGCAAGAGAAAGGGACCAGGAAGCAGGAAAGGTACGGACAACGCACGTGTTCCTGACAAGAGAAGGTGGATATCCACGATCAGACCGATCCGTGATGAGCTCAAACAGCTCCGTGCAGACGGAAAGATCACGCCGTCCGTGTACAGATTGTACTACAGGAAGGCGAAAGGAGGAATCTACAAGAGCCGTAGGAACCTTAGAATGCACATGATCAATGCTGGTCATTTGAAGGAGGAGGAGAACTGATGGCAACAGGACCAAGATATAATGTCGCGTTCCGCAGAAGAAGAGAGGGCCGTACAAACTACTACACCCGCCGTAAACTTCTGAGAGGACAAGAGCTCAGGGCAGTGGTCAGGAGATCCAACAAGAACGTAAGCATCCAGTTCGAGGAATTCGGAATGGGTGGCGACAAGGTCGTTGCATCAGCAACATCCATGGAGCTCAGCAAGTTCGGATGGGACAAAGCATGTTCCAACATTCCGGCGGCTTATCTCACTGGATACCTTGCCGGTAAGAGAGCAGTCAAAGCAGGAATCGAGTACGCAGTTCTCGATATCGGTATGCAGAACCCGAAACACGGCGGAGTACTTTTCGCCACAGTCGCGGGAATGTGCGATGCCGGTCTTGAGGTGCCACATGGTGAGGATGTCCTTCCATCGGAAGAAAGACTCAACGGCGCACATATCGATTCAGGTATCATAGATGCAGTCAATGCTGTAAAATCAAAGATGGAGGCTGAGTAAAATGACAGACTGGATGCCTAAAACAAGGCTCGGACAGATGGTCATGAACGGTGAGATCACGACAATGAGCGATGCTCTCGCCACAAAACTTCCGCTTCGCGAAGCCCAGATCGTCGATATACTCCTTCCTGACCTTCAGGATGAGGTCATCGACCTCAATATGGTGCAGAGGATGACTGACTCCGGAAGGAGGGTCAGATTCGCAGTCACATGTATCGTAGGAAACGGTGACGGTTTCATCGGAATCGGAAGAGCAAAAGGAAAGGAAGTCGGACCTGCAATCAGGAAAGCTATCGACAACGCAAAACTGAACATCATCGAGATCAAAAGAGGATGCGGTTCATGGGAATGCGGTTGTCAGCAGCCACACTCACTTCCGTTCGAAGTACACGGAAGATGCGGATCCGTCGAGGTCACATTCAAACCGGCACCGCGCGGTATCACGCTCGCTGTCGGAGATGTCGCCAAGAGCCTTCTGACACTTGCCGGTGTCAAGGATGCATGGGGATTCGCCAGAGGTAACACCAAGACGAAGGTCAACTATGCTCTTGCAACATTCGAAGCACTCAGGGCAACATCCACAACAAGAGTTACGGATGAACAGGCCAGCAAACAGAATATCGTGTCTGGACCCGTCGGTCTCACGATCGAAGAGACAGATGTCAGCAAACAGGAGGAGTGAACATGGCATACGCAGTAATTCGTGTACGCGGACAGCCAGATGTCAACTATGACATCGAGAATACGATGAGACTCCTCGGACTCACAAGGGTCAATCACTGTGTGGTCGTCCCTGAGAACGATTCGACCAAAGGAATGCTTCAGAAAGCAAAGGACTACATCACATGGGGAGAGGTTTCGGAGAAGACACTCGCCGAGATGATCAAGGTCCGCGGAAGACTCGCAGGTGATGATATGATCACAGACGAGTATCTTGCAGGCGAATCAGAGTTCAAGACAGTCGACGATCTTGCAAAAGCGATCATCGCTGACAACTACAAGATGAAAGATGTGGAGGGCGTGAAATTCGTATTCCGCCTTCACCCGCCGGTCAAAGGTTTCGAGGGTAACAAACGCTCGTGGCAGAACGGCGGAGCACTCGGCTACAGAGGCGACAAGATCAACGATCTCATCGCCAGGATGCTGTGAGGGGATAAGATGCCAAGCAGAACAAAGAAATTCAGAGGACTCAGGACCCACGGACGTGGAAAGAAGTCCGGAAGAGGAGCAGGAATCATCGGTGGACACGGTATGGCCGGTTACAGTAAGACGAAGAAGATCCAGATGTTGAAAAACGACAGGAACTACTTCGGACACCACGGCTTCAAGAGACCGCAGTGCACCGTATCTGCAAACAGCACCCTCAATGTGAGTGAACTTGACGAACAGATCGAGCGTTTCGTATCGCTCGGCTTCGCAACGAAGAACGGAGATATATATGATGTAGACCTTACTAAAGCTGGAATAGACAAGCTTCTCGGAAATGGCAACATTTCCGTCAAGGTCAATGTCACGGTCGCCGATGCTTCAGCATGCGCAGCTGAGAAGGTCAAAGCGGCCGGCGGTTCAATCGTCGGGTTCGATGATGAATCAGAAGAGTAAGGAGAAATAAGATGGCAGAAGAGACGAAAAGTTTCCTGTATAAGATCAAGCCGATCTCTGACAGGCTCCCTGCTGTTAAGCGTCCTGAGGGGCACGTCCACTTCAGGACAAAGATGATCTGGGTAGTAGTAATCCTGGTTGTCTACTTCGTAATGACCAATGTCTACATCTTCGGTCTCGACCAGGAGAAGACATTGGATCTCTTCGCACAGTACAGGACCATCATGGCCGGTGCATCAGGTACACTGATGCAGCTCGGTATCGGTCCGATAGTTACAGCTTCAATCATCATGCAGCTGTTCGTCGGTGCGAAGATCATCAAACTTGATCTCACCAACAAAGAGGACAAGGGCTGTTATCAGTCCGTCCTCAAACTGTTGGTCATCATAATGATCTTCTTCGAAGCAGTACCTCAGGTGTTCGGTTACCTTGTGCCTTCAGCAGCATTCACAAGTGCCGTGGGGCTACCAGGGGCCAGGCTACTAATCATATTGCAGATCGCTCTAGGATCGTATATCGTGTTCCTCATGGATGAGGTGATATCCAAATGGGGTATTGGAAGCGGTATTTCACTATTCATCGCGGCGGGAGTCGCTGAAGCACTGTTCACAGGAACATTGAACTGGAATCCGGTGACGGCAGGTGCTGCATATGCAATAGATAATCCGCCTGCCGGTACGATCCCTAAGATCATCTATATCCTGGCAACATGTTCACCTGCAGATCTCAGCAACTACGGTTTCGAGATGATATTCCTGGGACAGCCTAACCCACTGATTGCACTGTTAGGTACGATAGCGATCTTCCTGTTGGTAGCATATCTGGAATCAGCCCGTATCGAATTGCCGTTATCACACGGTAATGCAAGGGGTGCCAGAGGCAGATATCCGATTAAACTGATCTACGCGAGTAACATTCCGGTCATTTTGATGTCTGCATTGTTGGCCAACATCAGTATGTTCGCATTGCTGTTCTACAGCAACGACGTGCTCAGTCAGATTCCGCTGTTGGGACACAACTCAGCATTGGGATATTTCGAGCCGGGAAGCACACAGGCCGCGGCAGGTTTGGCGTGGTATCTATCCGCACCGTCAGGCATATCGAGTTGGCTGTTGCCGATCATCGATCCGACAGTGTCAGGCAATATACATTCGCCGCTGATGAATCTGATGCGTGTGGTGATCTATGTATCGATCATGATATTGGGTTCGGTGCTGTTCGCGAAGTTCTGGGTTGAGACCACTAATATGGGTCCGAGAGCTGTCGCTTCTCAGATTCAGAAAAGCGGTATGCAGATTCCGGGATTCCGTCGTGATCCGCGTGTGCTGGAACGTGTATTGGAAAGATATATTCCGGCGGTAACGGTACTGTCAGGAGCGATCGTAGGAGGTTTGGCGGCTTTCGCCGATCTAATTGGTACTACGGGTAATGCCAGCGGTACAGGAGTGCTGCTGACTGTGGGTATCTTGATCCACTTCTACGAAGCTATGGGCAGAGAGCAGATGATGGAGATGAATCCGATCATGAGAGGATTCTTCGGCGGAGGCGAGTGATAAATGGCAGCTCCCGGTGGTACACCCAATCCGGCAAATATGCCAGCACCGGATATGAAACCGATGCTGGCAATGCTCATTGCCATGGTGATGATCTTCGGATTGTATGCAATCGACGGAAAAGACCACATCATCGGGGGAGCTTTGAATGTTGTTTTCCAAATATTTTCGTTCGATGGGAAATATCCCATCGCAACGCTCATGATCATCGGTGCAATCATGATCATTCTGACATCTGCGCTTAGGACTTTCTTCACAGATACGATCAAGCAGCAGAAGTCACAGGCGTTCAACAGCGCATTTCAGAAAGAGATGCGTCAGGCGAGATTGGAGA
Source organism: Candidatus Methanarcanum sp. (assembly GCA_045600635.1). Lineage (GTDB taxonomy): Archaea > Thermoplasmatota > Thermoplasmata > Methanomassiliicoccales > Methanomethylophilaceae > Methanarcanum. The sequence goes on along the minus strand of JAZRYJ010000074.1, from coordinate 18,777 downwards.
ACAATACCTTCAAGCTCAAAAAACTCATGGAAATGCAGCCGCAGGTCATGGCTAAGACCATGGAATCCAGCAACCAGATGATGAAGACGATGCCGATAACAATGATCGTCGTCGTTCCGATGTTCCTTTGGGTCAGATATTTTGTGAACGTGACGCTTCAGGGCGATATGCGTATCATTAGTATCCCATGGGCAATGATCGGTGAAAGCGGAGGACTGGATATCACAGCCACAGCAGCAATATTCCCGTCATGGGTTCTGATCTATTCTTTGATCAGCATACCCATCGGACAGATCGTCATGAGACTTGTAAGAACATATCAGTTCAAGAAGCGTTTGGCTGAACTTGAAGCTGAGGAAGTTTCACAAGAGGTCGCATGAGGATAACAATCAGTGGTCCTCCCGGTTCAGGGAAGACCACTGTTTGTGACAGTCTTTCTGAAAAACTGAATCTGAAAGCGGTTGTTTTCGGAAAAGTTTTCAGAGAATTGGCCGTCGAAAAGAACATTTCTTTAAATGAATTAGGTGAGCTTGCAGAAAAAGATCCTGCCATCGACAGAGATATCGATAACAGGATCATAGAGATCGCCAGACAGAATGATGACATCATTCTGGAATCACGTTTATCAGCGCATATGTGTGTGAGGAACAACATCCCGGCTTTCAAGATATACATCACAGCAAGTCCGGAGGTACGCATGTCCAGAATCGGAGTGCGTGAAGGAGACGCTCTGGAAAAGGCGAAAGCGGACACGATTGCAAGACAGAAGTCCGAAGCATTGCGCTACAAAAAATATTATGGTATAGACATCAATGATATGAGCGTCTATGATCTTGTCGTCAATACCGACGATCTTTCACCGGAACAGGTATTGAACAAGGTTCTCGAAGCGATAGAGGAACACAGATGTTAATCAAAGATCCCGACGCGATACCTGACAAATGGGGGAAGAGACCGTCTGACAGATCCGTAGGCGAACTTCTCGCTGCCGGTGTCATCGCATTGGATAAGCCACGCGGACCCACATCGCATCAGGTGACAGCATGGGTCAGGGACGCCATCCATGTTGAGAAGATAGGTCACGGCGGAACGTTGGATCCGTATGTGAGCGGAATACTTCCAATCTGTACCGGGAAGGCAGTAAAATTAACCGATCTGGTACTGTCATCACATAAAGAATACGTTTGTCTAATGACACTTCACGGCGATATGCCTGAGAAAAAGATCAGAACAGTGATAAAAACATTCGAGGGCAAGATTTATCAGATGCCGCCCGTAAGATCTGCAGTCAAACGTCAGCTGAGGATCAGGAATGTTGAATCCATCGACATTCTGGAGATCGAAGGCAGGAACATCTTGTTCAGGATCGCATGTGATGCCGGAACATATGTCAGAACCATATGCACTGACATAGGTGAAGCACTCGGATGCGGCGGGAATATGTTGGAATTGAGACGCCCTTCTTCAGGCGTCATGAATGAAAAGAATGCGGCCACATTGCATGACATCGCAGATGCATACATATTCTGGCAGCAGGACGGAAGAGAGGAATGGTTGCGCAGTATCATCAAACCGATGGAAGTGCTCGTGGAACCATTACCGAAGATAATCGTGAAAGCGACCGCAGTGGATGCAATCTGCCACGGTGCCGATCTGAATATTCAGGGGATACATATGTTGGATGATGAGATCAGAAAGAATGCCCTTGTTGCATTGATGACTGCAAGAGGGGAACTCATCGCCATAGGTAAGATGATGATGTCATCAGGAAAGATCATGTCCACAGGACAGGGTAAGGCTGTTGATGTCGAACGCGTCCTTATGGAACCCGGACACTATCCGAAGATGTGGCACTATTCCACCGATTTGGAAGATTTTGTAATAGAAGATTAAATAGTGCGGTTCTGCATATCTTGATTAGGGATGCACATTGTTGTTCGGCAGAAAGAAGACGATACTTCTTGAAAAACAATCCATTACTGTGGGTGAATTCGATATCAGTGTAGACGGTGCATACCGTAACATCAAGACCTTTCCGCTCAATGTGAAAAAAGACAGGGATGTCTATGTTCATGTGACATCGGATAACGGAGCGGACGTTTCTATCGTAGGTCTTGACGGAAGGAATGCAAAATTCATCGAAGGTACAAAGGATGCAGTACTGGGGCCTGTCAATGCCAAGGACAAAGGAACGATGGCACTTGTCATCGGAGTCCCGTACGGAAGTTTGTCCAATGTAGAGATAGAAGCATGGATGGAGTGACGGATATGGCATTCAAACTTTTGAAAAGGATGAAAAAACCGTCTTTGCACAACGATTCAAACCTGAATCTTCTGAGACCGTTCGATATCGCCGAGTTGATAGTGTTCCTGTTCTCATTGTTAGTGTGCATGATAATCTTCATCGTGGAGATAACTGTCATAAAAGAGAAGCCGATGTACGATTACATCACGATCCTGATGTTCCCGTTCTTCGTCATAGGTCTTATGTCGTATTTCAGAGGAAGGGCATGGATCGCACTGGTGATATTGATATTGGCTAACGTGATATTCATTTCTTTCAATATCATTGATACGACTATACTGTATCTGTTGGATTTCATATTCGTAGGCTCCGTCGGCGTCGTTACACTCGTGATAGCGATCCAGAGGGTGATATTCTACAGAGTGATGAGATCGGTTGAATATCTGAATATCAAGAAGAAGATCACCGTATGGGACAAGATCGTTGCGTTCTTCTTCAATATACCGAAGGATCTGGATACACGCAATCTGACAATGGATTGTAATACCAAGAGGCCGATGATACCGTGGCGCAACATCCTCTTCACTGTGAAGAACAGTACAATCATCGGCGTATTCATATGGATATATATTTCAATGAATCCGCAGACCGGATTCTACAATGTTGCGGACAATATGATGCAACTGTTCACAATTCTGTTGATTGTCCCTGTCATTGTCCTTCCGTGGGCGATATTCAGGTCACTGAATGTAAGGATCGAGACTAAATACCGTGATTTTTCGTTGTACAGCGGGATAAACGAGACGTTGAAGAGGATGACGCTGCCGATGTTGGCGGCATTCATCTTTGTGCTCCTGGCATTCAATAAAGCGGATCCTGTCGCAGTATTGACCTTCATCATGCTGTCGATCGTGATGAATGTTTTCATCATCGTCTTGACGTGTGTGGTTTATTACGTGTTCTTTGAGAATAAACTGATAAGTGACATAGTTGCAAGATGGAAGATATACCGCCCGGTTACCCTGCTGATGGATATAAAAGATGAGAACAGATACGCTGTATTGCCTGGTACGCCGGTCAGGGATACATCCGATATATCTGCGATCAGATTCAAGGATCAATAAGCATTATCGTTAGGCCTTCCCGGTGATGCGATCGATGTTATGATCGGCATGAAGATCTTTCCGGAGCTGTATCCTTCTGTTCTGTTCTGACCGATGAGTTCAGGTTCCTCTTCGTTGGATATTATGACCTGGCTCTTTTGATACGTGCCGTCCACCTCTACGAAAGGTGTGTCAAGGTTATCTTTTGCGATCTTAAGGATTACATCAGCCATGAGCTGTATATTCCCAGGAGTGTATTTCTTGGGTACTTCGAGCATGAAGTTGTGTGTTTCCATGGATCCGTCGAAAAGATGCATGACTTCCGTCTTGGACATGAGTTTCTTGAAATCATCGAATTTCTCATCATTCTCAGCGAGTTCGAGGATCCTTTCCTTCCAGACGCTTGCGATCTCAATGTACATTGCTTCTTTGCCCAGTATCTTCCACATAATGTCGGTATGGCAGAATGGTAATAAACACTTTTGTTTGCGCGCGCAACAGTTAATAAACGATTGAGCATACACAGTGCCATATGGCAGAGTTCACAGTTACTCCGTGGGAAGTGACAGGGGACATCGATTATGATGAACTCCAGAAGAAGTTCGGTACAACACCGATAGACGAAGCGTTACTGGACAGGCTTTCCAAGTACAATGAACTCCATCCGATGCTCAGACGCGGTATATTCTATTCCCAGAGAGATATGATCTCATTGCTGGATGAGTATGATAAAGGCAACAAATTCACACTGTACACGGGAAGAGGCCCTTCTGGCAACACGCATCTCGGCCATATGATGCCGTGGATATTCAACAAATGGGTACAGGACACATTCAAAGTGCCGATGCTCTTCCAGATGACGGATGATGAGAAGTTCCTGTTCAAGGACCTTACATTGCATGATACAAGGAATATGGCATATGAGAACGCATTGGATTTCATAGCATTGGGATTCGACACCGAGAACACGAAGATAATATTGGATACAGAGTGTGTGAAGACACTGTATCCATTGGCGCTGAAAGTCGCCAAGAAGGTGACATTTTCTACAGCGAAGGCGGTGTTCGGTTTCGAGAATTCAAGCAATATCGGACAGATATTCTATACTACGATGCAGGCCGCACCGGCATTCCTCCCGTCAGAGATGGCAGGAAAACAAGTACCGTGTCTTATCCCCTGCGGTATCGATCAGGATCCGCATTTCAGAGTGACAAGGGATGTCGCACCCGGATTGGGATATCCTAAGCCGAGTCTCATCTACTGCAAGATGTTCCCCGGTCTGAACGGCGGTGACAAGATGTCATCATCGGACGAGAATGCCACGATATACACGACAGATATGCCTAAGACTGTAAAGAAAAAGGTCGGAAGAGCGTTCACAGGCGGATGTGTATCCGTCGAGGAGCAGAGACAGAAAGGCGGGAATCCGGATGTCTGTGCTGTTTTCAAGTATAATTACTACATGTTCGAGAAGGACGATAAGAAACTCGAGGAGATGGCCTGCAAATGCAGGAGCGGAGAGATCCTCTGCGGAGAGTGCAAGATGGCACTGACAGAGAAGATCAATGTGTTCCTTGAGGATCATCAGGCTAAGAGAGAGGAAGCGAAGGAGGTCATCGATTCGATGACATTCGAAGGTTTCAAATGGTGAGAAAATGGAGATTTCCGAGATTGTAAAGAGTCTGAGTTACAACGAGAAGAAACTGCTTCTGGCATTGGCAGAGAACGACGGCATGGCCACACCGAATGACCTGATCGGGAAGAAAGTGTTCGAACTCGAGGTCGAGGTCATGGGTTCCGCATCATGGCTGTCGATAAAGGAACTCGTGAAGATCGATGAACAGACATCCGAATTCTATTCGATCGCTGATGTGAAGAAGGCGGAACAGGGACTTTTCGAAAGACGTGCAGTCGATGCCATAGGCAAAGCCGGCGGAAAGATGACAATGTTCGATCTCGCAGCTGCGATGCCTAACGGGGATGACAAGATCGCTGTTGGATGGCTTAAAAGGAAAGGTCTCGCAGATATCGTCAAGGATGGGGATTCCAAGGTCCTTACTCTCACCGACCTCGGAAAGAAGACACTTACGGAGAAGATGCCTGACGAACTGCTCGTAGATGAACTTATGAAAGCACCGATTCCGAAAGATAAGGTCGACAAGAAACTGATAGCCGATCTTATGGGACATTACGGTCTGATCTCTGAGGATATCATCACCAAGAAGACCATAACGCTCACCGATCTCGGTAAGAAGGTGGCAGATTCAGGCATTGAACTTAAAGAGGAGATAACGCAGGTCACCGATGCTCTGATCCAGAGCGGAAAATACAATGAGGTTGAATTCAGGAAATACGATGTGCAGACATTTGCACCCGCATTCTATCCTGCCAAGAAGCATCCGCTGTCCAGGCTGGGTGCGGAAGTCCGTAAATTGTACACGGACATGGGATTCACAGAGGTCGATGAGGAATATGTCGAGCCTGCATTCTGGGATCTTGACGTGCTGTTCGTCCCGCAGGACCATCCTGCAAGGGAACTTCAGGACACCTTCTACCTCAGCAAACCTTCGAAATTCGATCTTTCTTCATATGAGGATCTTGTGCAGGTGGTGAAGAACATCCATGAGAACGGTGGAGACACAGGTTCCACCGGATGGGGAGGAAAATGGTCCAGGGAGATGGCGGAACAGGCCATGCTCAGGACGCACACCACCGTTAACACGATATCTTACATCTCCAGACACCCTGAGGCACCTGCGAAGGTGTTCTCTTTATCAAGGATATTCAGAAAGGAATCCATAGATGCTACCCATCTTCCAGAATTCACTCAGATCGAAGGTATCGTCATCGATGAGAACGGGAATTTCGATATGCTCATATCACTTGTCAGAGAATTCTATTCCAAGATGGGATTCGATCAGATCAGGATAAGGCCGGCATACTTCCCGTACACCGAACCTTCATTGGAGTTGGAGGTATTCTTCAACGGAAAATGGATGGAACTTGGAGGAGCAGGAATATTCAGGCCCGAGGTCGTAGCACCCTTCGGTGTGAAATACCCTGTATTGGCATGGGGATTCGGATTCGAAAGACTGGCGATGCTGAAATGGAACATCACGGATATCCGTGATCTGTACATATCGGATATCGACGATCTCAAGAAGAGCGGAACTTTATAAGGTCCAACGAGACGACAATATCCTCGATGGCCTTTTTCCCTTTGTCTGTAGGGGTGGATGCTTTAGCCTTCATAAGATGAGCGTATGCATCGGAATCCTTCCCTTCCTTCTTGTCGATCCTGGCAAGAAGAATGAATTTCACCACTGCAAGACCCGGACGTTCTGAGAATATGACACCGTTGGTGGAATTCAGCAGTTCTCTTGCTTTCACAAGGTCGTTCTCGAAATAATAGATCTCAGCAAGACGAACATTGACGATGGGGTCCTTATTGCTCATACCCTCAAGACTTTTAATCGCCTTTTTCCTGTTGCCTGAAACATATTCAAGAGATGCGACGTAAAGTTGTGAGAGCCATTCATCATATTTTTTCATCAATTCTATCGTTTCTCTGAGGTCAGTGGCATCTCTCATTTCAACGTCAAGTTCCATCCTTGTGATGAGGACATCCTTGGCATATTTGTCGTTATATCTGATCTTCTGAACGATATCGGTGACATCATCGTTCGGTGTGTTCAATATCTCATAGGAGTATTTTGACACATGTTTGCTGGCATCTATCATCCTGCCTGCGTTGACAAGATGATACAGCCTCTCATGTATCATATCGTCCTCATCCGTGATGTCCTGCCAGGAATCCAGCCATCTGTCTGCAGCATATGAATGCCATTCCCTGATCATGTCCGGTGTTGCATTTTTCAAAACCTTGAATCTCACACCTTCTGTGATCGCAGTCCTTTCTGCGATGTTGGTCGGTACGACGGTCTTGCTCGATTTAGGTATAAGTTTTATCGGTACAGGCACTCTGAATATGGATGCACAGCCGAGTGCGTGGACACAGTCATCATCCATATTTTCCATGAATGCATCGATGTCCTGTTTCTTGTCGATGAATGTGTTGAGATCGATGTTATTGGCATCCGCATAATTTTTGATTTCCTCAGCTTCTCTGAGTCCCGATTCATTCAGGAAGTAGATCCTTCTTCTGACCTTGCCCTCCTTCACATGTGCCTGTCTCTCATACACAGTGTCAGATTCTTCCAGTTTCTTCAATTCTATGGATGCGTGCGCTCTGGAGATACACAATGCGGATGCGATACCATCCTGAGTGATCTCCCATGGCATGTTGAAAACATCATCAGGGTTCACATCCTTATACTTCTCAAGATGGATGATTACCTTCTGCCTGTAGGTCAGGGATTTCATATCAGCACTTACGTGATTATGGATTAAAAGATATCTGTCATCGGGAATGATAAATACGGCGCATACGATGAAGATCGTCGATGACAAGACTTCTGATCTGCTATGAGAACGATCCGCCCTCAGCCAATATGAAGAGTTGGCTTATGAAGAAATGCGAATGGGAGGATCTCGGGGATGACGGCAGGAACACTTATGTCTCCAATGGAAAAGATGTCATCATGACGATAGACAGGAACCACATATCTGCAGAGAATATCGATGAAGAGGCCAGAAGATTCGGTATCGAATTCTCTGAGGCTGTATTCATGAGCAGACACAGTGCGGCCAGCGGAAAACCGACTTTGACAGTACACCCTATCGGCAATTACAAGAATGCCAATCTGGGCGGAAAAGAAAGGACATTGGTCCGTTCATGTCCGCATGTTATGACTTCCATGTTGAGAAAGGTGAAGGAACTGAATGACAATCAGGAATATTCCGTATCTTTCGAAGTGACCCATCACGGCCCTTATCTCGATGTGCCGACAATGTTCATCGAGATCGGAAGCGAGGAGACACATTGGACGGATATGCATGCTGCCGAGATCATGTCTGAAGTGATACTCTCAACGGAGTCTGATGAACACCCGGTTGTGATAGGTGTCGGAGGAGGACATTACGCACCCAGATTCACAGATCTCGCTCTTACATCGAAAGTGGATTTCGGACATATGATCCCCGGATATCAGTTGGAAGGTTCTTCCGATGATGAGATCATGAAGATGCTGAAGGATGCATCCGATAATTCAGGTACGAAGATGGTCTATGTGCACAGGAAATCCATGAAGGGTGCTGAAGAGAGACATCTCAACGAGCTGATAGACTCCATGGGTCTGGAAAGGATGAGTTCCAAGGATTTTGAACCTTTGTGATACCCTCATCCTATAATTATCTGACAGCTTTCCATCACTTTCAGTGCGGCATCATGTTTTTCAGGAGTGGAACCGGCACAGCATTCAGGGTCTACAGATATCGGAAGTTCAGGAATAGTCGATTTCAGTATCAATGCATTGGACATCACACATATGTCGGTATCAAAACCTATCAATTCGACAGATTCCACTTTTCCTTCATCATACAATCTGCCTATATCCATGGCCAGTTGGATGTTGCCGAAGGTGTTCTTGTCATATACCGTTGAGTTGTGTTTTTTCTGATATCTGTCCAATTCAGGGATAAGGTCCCATCCTTCTGTATCGTAAAGACAGTGTTCGACCGGAAGGAATCTTCCTTCTTGTGTTCCCGGATAATTTTCATGATGTGTGTCTCTGGTGAAGATTATCACACCGTTGAATCCTTCGACTTTCTCACAGATCCTGGGTATTGTTTCCTGCGCAGCAATCGAACCGAGACTGCCAGTCACAAAATCATTCTGTGCATCAATAACCAACAGATATTTTTCTTTCATTGCAATCCCTTTGAATTACAGCCCGCATGAAATAAACGGATCGATCTCAATGCGAATCCACATACGTTCCTTTGATCTCTTTTCCCAGGATGGCATTCCTGAGTTCTTCGAGGTCTCTTCCCGACACCATCAATATGTCGATCTTGTTCTCCATTGCAATCTTCACACCCAATGGGTCGAATACGGATGATTTACATGCATCATGCTCATCATAAACGATATCCTTCAGTTCTTTTATCGACATCTTCGTGAGTCTTTTGGCATCAGGATTCTTTCTGGGATCGTCGGTGTACACAGCATCGACATTGCTGGCGTTGACTATGCGGTCGGCATTTATCGCTTTGGCGATCATAGCAGCCACAGCATCTGTCGTATGGCCGGGTTCCGTTCCTCCCATGACTGATACTTTGCCGATCTTTGCATTATCGGCGCATTCCTCCGCCGTGAGATATACCTTGCCGTTGCTGGCATCGCCCAATGCGATGTTCAGTAATTGAGCGTTGATTCTGCTCACAGCGATACCCATCTCATCAAGTTGATATGTAGTCCCGCCGAGTTCCCTCCCGGTGTCGGAATAGTACCTGGACACCTTTCCTCCTCCGCAGACGACCATGAGTTCAACCTTATTGCTCATTTCAGCAAGAAAATCTGCGAGAGCTTTGATGTATTTTGCATCATCATTTTCCGGGATGAGGATGGAACCTCCGATTGACACTACAACCTTATCCATGCTCCAGCAATACGTTTATAATTAAATTTAGTTTGCGTACAAATACAGGTCGATAGAATGGGCGAAACCGATTCGGCAATGAGAGCGAAATACGATTTCAAAAAGGCTATGCAGTCAATCATGGGTGTCAGGGGACGCGGAACAGAACTAATATCGCTTTATGTTCCGGAATCCAGACAGATATCGGATGTGATGGCATACCTCAGGGATGAGTACTCTCAATCGTCCAACATCAAATCGAAATCGACCATGAAGAACGTCCAAGGTGCGATCGATTCCATAATGTCGAGACTGAAGACATTCAAAGCAGCACCTCCGAACGGATTGGTCATCTTCTGCGGAGAGGTACCCAGAGCAGGCGACCAGACTAAGATGGTGCAGCATGTGATAACGCCGCCTGAGGCAATCACCACATTCTATTATCGATGCGACTCCGAATTCTTTACCGAGCCTCTTGAAGCGATGCTCGTCGATAAGAAATCATACGGACTGATAACGATAGACAGGCAGGAAGCTACATTGGGCATTCTGACGGGAAGCAGGATCATAGCATTGAAACATTTCGATTCATTGGTCCCCAGTAAGCATCATCAGGGAGGGCAGTCATCTGTTCGTTTTGAAAGACTAATCGAGATAGCCGCACACGAGTTCTTCAAGAAGGTGGCTGATAACGCCACCGAAGTGTTCCTGAACAGAACGGAACTCGTAGGATTGCTCATCGGAGGACCCGGGGCCACGAAGGAATATTTCATCAAAGAGGAATATCTCCACCATGAGCTGATGAAGAAGGTCGTCAAACCGTTCTTCGATACAGGATACACTGACGAATCAGGTCTGAAGGAGCTCGTAGATGCGGCCGCAGGTGTGATCCAGGACATAGATCTCATGGAGGAGAAGGAATATGTCCAGAGATTGTTCCGTGAGATCAGGAAGACTGACGGAGGACTATCTGCATACGGTGAGGACATCGTCAGGGACAGTCTCAACATGGGTGCCGTCAACGTTCTTCTTCTGTCAGAATCGCTTAACAAGAGACGCATCGGGGTAGAATGTCCGAACGGGCACAGATATGAAGCAACGGTCGCCGATGCTGATGAGAAGATTGAATGCAAAGAATGCGGAGCCACAGCTCCTGTTGTAAAGAACGAAGATCTCGTGGATGACTTCTTCGAGCTGGCGGATTCATACAATACGGAAGTAAAGATTATTTCAACAGATTCAGAAGAAGGTCAGATGCTTATGACGGCCTTCGGAGGAATAGCTGCTATTCTAAGATACAGGGTACAGTGATCATCATGTCTGTAATGGATAGATTCAGATCAGAGGTGGAAGAAGCGGTCAAGGCCGCGATAGAGAAGATGGGTGCAAAGGATCTCCAATTCAGTGTGGAGATACCTTCCACAGATGCAGCGGATCTCGCTGTTCCGTGTTTCCTTATGTCCAAAACATTGAGGAAGGCACCGAAGGATATCGCTGAAGAATTGGCAAAGAACATCGTTCCCTCAGGGATGATCTCCGACGTCAGTGCATTGAACGGATATCTGAACTTCAAAATGGACGGAAAACAGCTCATAAACGGCACATTGAATGATGTCCTATCAATGGGCGACAGATATGGCTCATTGCCCAAGAAGAATAAGAAGATCATCGTAGAGCACACCTCCACTAACCCTACGGGTCCGATACATGTCGGACGTGCAAGGAACCCGATAATAGGGGACACACTCGCCAGAGCGTTGGATATGTGCGGGTATGATGTCAAAACAGAGTATTATGTCAATGATGTTGGAAAACAGGTCGTCATACTGACATGGGGTGTCAACAATCTCTCAAAAGAGGCCGTGGAAGCGGACATAAAGGCCAGAGAGAAAGAGGACGATCGCGACAAGACGGATCACAAACTTGTTGCCAACTACCGTCTTGCCAACAAGATGATGGAAGAGGATCCGAAGGTCGCTGAAGAGATCGGCGATATGCTGAGGAGATTCGAAGCAGGCGATGATGAAGTCATCTCAACAGTCAGAAAAACAGCGGAAGTAATGTTGGATGGACTCAGGGAGACACTGTCCAACATCAATGTGACACTGGATACTTACACATGGGAATCCAAATTCATAGCAGACGGTTCCGCCAGGAAATACGTAGAGGAACTGAAGAAATCAGAATATGCTGGTCAGACAGAGGACGGTGCATGGTATCTCGATCTGAAGGATTTCGGCATACAGGGAAAGAATACGAAATTCACATTCACAAGGTCGGACGGCACTACACTGTATACGACACGTGATATCGCATACCATCAGGACAAATTCAAAAGAGCCGACATTCTCGTGGATGTTCTGGGAGAGGATCAGAAGCTCGGAAGCAAACAACTGTGCAGCGCGCTCAAGATCCTGGGTAATGACAGACCTGTCGATCCGATGTTCTATTCGTTCGTATCATTGCCTGAAGGGAAGATGTCCACAAGGAAAGGTGTGGTCGTGTATCTGGATGATCTTTATGATGAAGCGGTGTCAAGAGCATATGATGAGATCAAATCTAGGCGTACCGACATGTCTGAGGACAGGATGCGTGAGATCGCTGAGATCATAGGCGTCGGTGCGATAAGATACAATATCGTACGTATCCAGCCGGAAAAACAGTTCGTGTTCAAATGGGAAGATGCATTGTCATTCGACGGTAACAGCGGGCCGTTCCTTCAGTATTCATATGCAAGAGCATGCAGTATGCTCAGGAAGGCCGGTGATTTCAAAGAGGTCGTCGATGCCGATCAGCTCACCGATCAATTCGAATTGAATCTCGTGAAGATCATATCGAAATACGAAAGCATAATAGAACAGGCAGGAGAGCAGAGAAGGATCCATATGCTTCCGGCATACGGACATGAATTGGCATCCGCATTCAATCAGTTCTATGCTTCAGTCCCTGTACTTACAGCCAAGAGTGAGAGGGACGCACGTCTGACATTGGTGAAGTGTTCGAAGATCGTATTGAAGAATGTCCTCACTGTATTGGGACTCGGTTCGCCTGAGGAGATGTGAACATGGAGATCCGTTCCATGAAGCTCAAAGACATCATCCAGGTGAGGGATCTGGAGATATCATGCATCAGAGAGTATTTCTCTGAGATCCTTGAGAATAAATGGGAGTCTCTTCCGCAGGAATGGAAGGATGATTTGGGAGCAAGCAGCAAGAAGGCATTCGGAACCTACCTGGAATCAGGATTGAGTTTCGTTGCTGAAGAGGATGGGGAGATAATGGGATTCATCTTTGCACAGATGCTGCATCATGTCAACAATGCCGAGAATCTTGTTTGGATAGAGAATATGGGTGTCCATCCGTATCTGAGACGCAACGGCATAGGATTCAAACTTCTCAGGACATGCATAGACGCAGGTATGGAGAAGGGTGCCACGGTGATACACAGTGCGATACAGCCTGATAATCTGCCTTCGATAATGCTCCACAAGAAGATGGGATTCTTCATTGACAGACGTGAAGTCGCGTTATTGGATTGTAACGATCATAAAAGAATATTGAAAACGGTTTGATGAAAGGAAGCTCATTGGCTTCCTTTCTTCTTTTTCTCTTCCGCCATTTTGGTGAATACCTTCTCTTTGGGGAAGTCCTTTTTGGCATCGTTCACGGAACGGTATTTCATGAATGCGATGATGATTATCGCTATTACCGCTATGACTATGACGATGTAAACACCGGGATCCTTCCATATCGAGTGTGCTACACCGACCGATATATTGGCCTCTTTGTAGTCGTTCACATAGATGGTGAGATTGTGGTCGCCCTGGCTGCCGATCCTGAATGAGAATCCGCGTACAAGTTTATCTGCTTCTACTGTGACCTTCTGATTGACATAGTCATGTCCGTCCGTACCTTCTATTATCCTTACTGTGTACTCGCCCGGACTGCGGAATGTCAATGTGACTGTTCCGTCACTCATATCCGTGAAACCGCCACCCTCTGCTTTGCTGATGTACTTGTAACCTGTGTCAGCATCTGTGCATCCGTCTGCGATACAGAGGCTGATCGGTATCAATGTCAGCATGAGTATGAATGCGATTGCTGCAATTTTCTTGTAGTTCATCGTTTCACCTTTACGTTATGATTTCCTCGATACGCTCCTGCTCTATAGCGTTTCTGACTTCGAGTGCGAGTCTTCTTCCGGTGCTCATCTCTCTTCTGTAGAGTGAGTTCCCATATGGATGTCCGACGGACATATGGACGTTGGTCCCTCCTCCTATACGGGGTGCGACATCGTAGATGTGAAAGTGAAGATCCTTGTCTACGCATGTCTGGAGGCAGAACGGTCCGATTATTCCCGGATCGTAGTATTTCTTTGTTGCAGCCACATATTTTTCCGCAAGTTCGAATGCCTTATCGAGAAGAGATTCTCTCAATGTCGCTGAATTGTGTCCGCATACTGTGTATTCTGGAAGAATTCCGTCATTCTCCAGTTCAACCTGTTGTTTTCCGGGAAGTCTGCAGAATCCGTCCAAAGATGATTCGAATCTCCAATCGATACCGAGAAGTTCGATCTTCTCTCCTTTCTCCTGAAGGGGTGAATAGAAGAAATCAAGGTTGAACACGGGGCCTATGATATACTGTTCCATTCTTGCAGATTCAAGGAAATCTTTCTCAAGAACACCGTCCCTGATCAATTCATCGGATTTCTGACAGAACTGTTCATATGATTTGGCTGTGAAGAACCCTCTCTCCAGTTTCTTCTGTTTGTGGTGGACTTTGATGATAGTGAGACCGACATTGTCGATATCTTCCGGTTTCTCAACTTTCTTCGGTGCCGGGAGATTCGCTTTGTCAAGGATCCAATAGTAATCTCTTTCGTCTCCTCTTTCCTCCGACCTTAGGAGATTCCTGCTTCCGACCATAGGCACATTGAAATCATTCTCCACAGCATCGATACCGCAGTATGCGACGAACGATCTGTTCGGTATGAAAAGGACATTGTCCTTCATCAATGCGTTCTGTACCTTCGGTTCGAGCATACTTGAGAATTTATCGAGGATGAGCGTCTCATCCACGAATCCTTTCACATGTCTCCCTTTGGAGTCAGTCACAGTCTTGAAGTATCTGTCGAATGTGGATTCTCTTCCCTGTTGGCAAATGGCCAATGTGTTGAAGCCTTCTGATTTGGCGCCGTCACATGTATCCAATGCGGAGTGCGAACCCACGACTCCGATCTTTGCTTTCTTGAGGTCGTATTTCTCAAGATTTGATAGGATTTGATCTCTGTCGATCATCATCATGTCCCCGTTATTGTCAGTACGTATTCGTTTGTGGATAATAAAGAACACGTTCAGACAATAAGCAACCATACTGTGAATATCAGGATGGCAGTGCCTATGACATCCATAAGCGATGATGTGATCGGTATGCAGTGATCATCGGGATCCAGGTCGAATTTGGTAGCCAATATCGCAACGAAGTATGACAGGACGTTTATGACAGTGGTAGTCAGCAGGCCGGCAACCATCACGATGGCGATGACAACAGGATAATCCAATGTGTGTTCGGTCACCAGATATGCAGCATTGCCTATGATGAAGAAAGTGATCGTCGCAAGGATGTACATAACGATGAAATTCTCGACGGCCTCCTTCTTCGGATACAGCTTCGGTTCCAGTGTACCCAGGTGGATCATCGAGCTCAATCTGGATGTGAGCATTCCAGACAATGCATTCCCTTCGTTAAGGAACGCAGGCAACAGAACGAGCAGTACCGCGAACGATACCAGTTTATCTGTCTCATTCTGAATGATGAATCCGGCGCCGATCTCGAATACCATGCACACGCACAGTACCGGGAGGGACTGTTTGACGATCCTCTTAGCTTCATCTATCCTCTTTCTCCTTCTGTTCTTCCTCATCAGGATCAATGCGGTCATCAATACTGTGATAACAGCCAATATGCCACATACGGCTGTTACCGTGATGTCATTGAGATGTTCCTGTTCGAGTATGACCGTCACGAGGATCATCGGAACTGTCACGATATCTCCGATGGCTGCGATCAAAGGTGCGGTTATGTTGTCCACATCCCAGTCCTGTTTGAATCCGACATATGCAATGATTATGTTGAAGAACAGGACCACGATGCTTGACATGGTCCCTCCTACGACGGAGATGAAGATGAATCTCATTGGATCTGGATGACCCAATGTGCCAGAGAATATCTCGGTCACAGCACATCCTGCGATACCCATGAGGAATGACAGGATTAAGGTAAGGGCCATCGCAGCCTCTATGTTCGATCTCAGAACGCTTCTCTTCTTCAAAGTGAGCTGGAATGTACCCAGATGCATCGATGTTCCGAGACGCGACCCCACGGCTCCGAAGATGTTCCCGCGCATGCCTATGGCACAATATATCAGGATCATCATCCCGGGGATGGTGAGAAGATAATCCTGCATCCCGGTAAGGAAGAGTCCTGCGATAAGATCAGCCAATGCAGCTATTATGAGAGCGACAAGGCCCAACACGAGTACTGACTTGTTACGAATGAAGAATCCGTCAGTCTTTTCGGAAGAACCCATAAACAATCACCTCATGACATTTTACTAATCGTTCCTGCTAATGTCCGTATAATATAAAAGGGGAACACATATGATCGGGCGCCCTCGATTACAAATATATACATTTGCAACATTGTTGGTTGTATATGTCAGACCCATCTGGCCACATGAGGATGAAATCCGTTGATCTGGTGAAAGGTGTCGCGATAGTGACTGTCGTGTTCATCCACCTTTTGAATCTGCAGGCACCTGCAGAGAACTTCGGCATAAGTCCGGGTGAGCCGAACGTACTCTCACTCATGACTGTTCTGGGCATGTTCTACACTGCACTTTCACTGTTCTATCTGTTCTCAGGATATTTCTACAGGCCAGACAGGAGTGCATGGCAGAATATCAAGAAACGTCTGGTACAACTCGTGGGCTGGGGCTTCGGACTGTTCATCGTACTCACAATCGTGATGTTCTGTTATCTTTCCATGACAGGAAAGTACAACCTGACCATCGATGATTTCAACAATTACTTCTGGATAATGCTGGCAGGAAATCCGTTCCAACCAACGATCCCGGAGCCGTGTTTCGCCATTCATATGGGATTCTATTTCGTGGCGACATTGTTCGTAGCGTCCGTGATCTTCTATCTGATAGCTGATTGGGTGCTCGCAGACACGAAACGCACTGTCGTATCGATCCTGGTGTGTCTTGTTCTGATGGTCGTCGTAATCGAAGCAATGAAATTCTTCTTCCCGAGTTGGCCGCATGATACCAGGGAGTGTTTCCCATATCACACACAGACATTCCCGTTCGCTTTAGCCATGATGATAACAGGAGGGTTCCTGGCCAAACACAATGTCATTGAAAAACTGGAAGCGAGTTGGAAGACATGGAAATTTTGGATTCTGATGATCGTAACAGGTGCAATCGCATTGTTGCTGTCAACACTGTTCCCAACGTTCGGTATGTATGAGACAGAATTCGGACCGTACGGAAGCTGGAATGTATTCACGTATTACGCCATGGCGATATTCGCGGGGTGTATGATGATACAGTTGGCCACAGTGGCATCTAAGATACCGATTCTGTTCCATATATTCGAATACTATTCGAAATCGTCACTCTTCGTTCTTCTGATGCATATATTCTACGCTAAATTGTTGATATCATTCTTCGAAATACTGCCGAATGGAGCTTGGTTCCCGAATATGGGAATGGGCACGATCATACCAGTATGGATCGGAACGATCATTCTGTGCGGAGTGTCAGCATTTGTGATATACAAGGTGAAGTCACGTCTGTTCAACAGAAAGGGATCTGATATTCCGTCATCCGCTGTTCAGAGTCTCATTGAAACCCTCTGATGAACCATTTATCCAATTTCAGGCGGAACAGACAATCAACATTGTAGGCCAGACATTTCAGCAGAGCTTTAATCTCACGTGAGATGTCCTTTGTTTCTGCTATACATGATCCGCATAGGTTCTTGATCATCATGTTCGTGGACTCTATCACGCTCCTGGGGCCGTATACTTTCACCCATGCATCGCGATTCTTTTCAAATTCGATCATCATGCGACGTTTCATCCCATGTTCGCTGAATCCATATCTCCCCCTGTGCTGACGCACAGGGATGTAAGCTTTGCATCCGAGTCTTTTTTCGATCTCCCTGTGCAGTTCCTCGCAGTCATATCCTTTATCGGCAAGAAATGAAGATGGATTCAAACCTGTGTGTTCAAGATCGGCCAGATGTTCTTCTGTGAATGTAATGTCATGCCGATTTCCCACTGAAGAACGTGCAGAGAGTATCAGTCTCGTATCTTTGTCTATTACGATCGATGCTTTGGTGAATGTACGTTTGGGAAGCTTCTTCCCGAACTGATCGCATCTGAATTCATAGTGAGCTGAACGGTTGAAATTGGAGAACGCTGTACAGTCCGTTATGAACGTACAGCTGTCAGATACGGCATATGCGAATGCCGGGAACAGCATCTCGATCGTTTCTTTCGGCATCTTATGCTGGAATTTGCACAAGGTGGATCCGTCAGGAATGTTCTTCAGACCTATGCTCCTTATGAATCCGCCGTACATGCTCAGATTTTTCTTCACCGAATTCAGTGATATCTTGACGAAAGTGATGAAAATAAGGACTGCCGTCTTCTGCCAGTTGGAGTACAGATGATTGCTGTATTTTGAATTGTATTCGCTTATCCCTGATGCGGCCAATATCATCATCAGTATCTTTCCGAATCTTCTTCCCATATCATCATCGATCTTCATGCGGCCGTATGCAGAACCTTTGTTCGCACCGCCGTTTCCACGCTTTTTCTTA
>JAZRYJ010000073.1:0-9161 GCA_045600635.1 Candidatus Methanarcanum sp. | reverse complement strand
TAAACTGATTTCAAAGGGGACACCGATCCCCTTTCTTTTGATTCATCATCAGAATTTCAGTTCACTATCAGGATTTGATGATAATCAGATTGCATATTGACGATTTCTTCGAAAGTATACAGCCTGATATGGGACAGAAACATATGAAGGCATTGTGACATGTCTTTTGGTTTCTGTCCGTGTATACAGGCGTATACTCTGAGACATACCTGATTAATTAACATCGGTAGTCATCATCCTATCGGAGAGTGTTCGGATCTCCGATCCGAGTCATGGGGGCGATGAGCAGGATCAATAAGAAGGAAGGAATTTTGTGTTTTCCGTCGGAAGTACCGACCCTGTATGTTTCAATCGGCGGATCATCGCCATAATCAATGGGAAATGACCGCAAAACGGCACTTCCGAAGCCGAAAATCCGCTTCCGATGTTTTTCGTTATCCAGACGGAATCGGAAGTCGGAAGCGGGAGGGGGTTTTTCGCGCGATATATATATATATATTTACGCAGACAGCAGAAATTGATATAAAATCGAGGGAATCGCTTCCGAAAATTTCACCGTAATTACAATGCAGATCGGCGATCGTTTTCACAGTCCAAGATGAAAAGAGGATCATCATGCTTGGTTTCTCCCGCAGTTTCAAGTTCAGGAGGATATGACTCCGATGCTGCAGTATGTGTTCCTGTCATGTATGGCGGAGATACGTACCGCACGCCCGCGTACATACAAAGGGATATGGGTCCACAGGCGAAAGTTGATTGTTGCGATCGATAATCCTGGCGATATTGGCAAATGTCGGAAGGATACTGCTCAAGAGAGCGATCCGGAATAGGCAGTCGGAAGACGGACAGATCCGCTCCGCACGACATCGAAGGCATTAGGCGATACGCCATTCGGAATGAAAACAGAAACCAGGAAACTGCACCGTGACTACCCAATTCCCGTCACTTTACAGCATTATACTCGGTGAGAACAGACTGATCAGTTTGTGTGTAAGTGGTAACTCACGTTCAATGGGATTTCTGATAGCGATACTATTTTATGTAGGGGCATTGATATTTTTTCAGAGGTGTGACCGTGAGGCATTCAGCAATCGTTCTAGAGGGGGGGGGAGTTCGATCCTTCCGTTCCAATGCATCATGCACAAATGCCTCCTGCGGAACAACGTGTGACGGATTCTTTATTTTCAGTTCTGTCGTTCGCTTTGATCCTTTGCAATCACCGTACGGTATCTCCGGCGGTACAACATGCGGTCGCACTTTTATCGAATAAGGAGGAAAGAAAATGGACAGAAAAGTATTGGCGGCGTTGATCGTTGCCATTCTCTGTATTGCCGGTATCGGCGGTGCTCTCGCTTATACGGCGATGATCACCAACACCGGAAACAATTCTGGTACAGATGGTATGGTGATCAATTTCTACAAAGATAATAGAGGATTAGTTCCGATAGGTAATGGAGAGGTTCTTGGAAACATATCTTTAGATTCTGAAACTACTATGGACGAAACAGGCACATTGGTAACAAAATGGTATTTTGGAAAGGACACGGACTTACTAGAAAATGAGACATATATACGCAGCACAGATACAGATGATACAAATGTAAACGGAGCAGTCAGGATTACTATAAGCGGTGCCACATTCCCTACAGAAATCAGTGAAGATTCTGAAAAAGCAACATTTTTAACGACGTACTTCGAAGCAAAATTGTATAAGGATCCAACTGCCCCTACCCCAGAAGAAGCAACGGGTTTATTCACTTGTGCCGGCGATAAAATAATAATCGATTTCACCACCGACAGCACTGCTACCAGTGATGTAAAGTATAACACGGTAAGCATAGGGGGAAAAGAAAACAAATTGACAATCAACATAAAATCATCTTTCATTGGACAAGAAGCTACTGAATTCATCGGCTTTAAAATAGTGAATTCTGATGTTACTGCGAAATTCGATACTAACACATATGAACTTCGTTATGACACCTCTCCTGGAGCTTACGCACCGTGTAATTTAGGAGAGCTGCGTAAAGTAAAAACAGCGCCAGTATCACCAGAGGGAAAGGTGTTCGTGCACTGGAATACAGCATCTGATGACAGTGGAACAGCTTATGAGCCGGGTGATACAATCAAAGTGGAAAGCGACATAACCTTATATGCCATTTGGCAAAATTCGCCGTAAATAACACATGCTGAACGGATACATGAAATGACCGGCAACCACTGATAACAGTGACTTGCGATCATCTGCTTGTGCCGTTCAGCACAAACTTCTTACAGACTGTGCGACACGATTGCGGATATGGCCGATGGAGGAATGACTTGAATAAAGATCGCAACATATGTATTCTGACAGCCGTCATCATGGCCATCGTGTTCGTAACGATATGTACATCGGCATTCTCGGATGCATCTGACAATTCATCCATCGCTCTGTATAACGGAAACGGGGACATCATAGACAAAGGCCCGCTGTTGAATAATGTCGTGCATTATGACACTGAAACATACAGTGATAAGACCACCTACATTATATCATCAGGAACTCCTTTGGAACTGATAGAGGGAGCATATCTCGGGATAAATACCGAGGAAGAATCCACTTTGGTGCTCAGGTTCTCCGATGTCAACGGTTATCTCGCTGAAACAGGCATACTTGTGAAGTTTTTCATCCGCGACAGCGGAGAAGAAGCAGGCTGTACCGAATTGAAGGAAAATGATCATGTGATGGAGGGTATCAACAACGAAAAAGTCACTACCGGCAATTATCTCATAAAAATGTACACATTATATGAATACAGAGACGAGGTCGTTCCCGTAAAAACGGAAAATATGGCGATGTCCTTCTCCATTGACGGCAGTGTGCACGAGTATCACATCCTATCGGATAGCGGTGACGGAGGGACGATCAGTCCTTCCGGAGATGTCGCAGTACTCATGGGCAAAAGCAGAACATTCACCATAACCCCTGATGCATCGCACGTCATCAAAGATGTGACCGTCGACGGAGTCTCCCAGGGTCCGATAAGCACTTACACCTTCACCAATGTGAATGATGATCATACTATACACGCGGAATTCGAACAAAGGATCCCGCCGACCACATATCACACTTTAGAATACGACTCTAACGGCGCTTCCGGTACAGTGCCGCCCACAAAAAAATATCCGAGCGGGACTCCTGTCGCGATTGCATCCGCTGACGGCCTGTATAAAGAAGGATGTTACTTCAGCGGTTGGAACACCGCTGCCGACGGCAGCGGCCGTACATATTATCCCGGTAATACTTTGATATTGAACAAGGACACCACGCTGTATGCACAATGGACTTCTGTTCCGACATACACCATAACCGTGATACAGACGGACAACGGAACGATAACTCCGGATACTGTGATCGTACGGGAGGGTTCGTCAGCGACATTCGAAATAAAACCGAACGACGGATACGCTGTGCATGAGGTGTTAGTGGACGGGGAATCCGTCGGAAGCATGGGACGTTACACATTCGAGAACGTTCATGAGGATCACATGATATTCGCTGTGTATGAAAAGAAAGAACATGCGTGCGAAATTTGGCCGATCATCCTCATAATCGCGTTGATTGTTGCATTATTAATTGCAATCATCATAATAGCAAGGAAGAAGACGGAGGAACAATGAACATCCGCACCGTACCATTTGTTGCTGCAGTCATCACTGTGGTCGCAATCGCATCTACAGGTATTGCGATGGCATATGATTCATCAGTCACAAATGACGGTAACGAGAGCATAGTGACGTACATGATCGACGTCATAGGTGAGAATGATCAGCAGTATGACGATGACGTGTATATCTACACAGACAGCGCAGGAAACATATCTTTGAAGAAATCCAACGGAGTTACATTGCAGTTCGTACGTGAAGAGTATGGAGGAACGGATGTGGAATCGATGTCTCTGAGGATATACATAGATAATTCGGAAACGCCCTTGGGCGAAGTCACGCTCACCGTCAACGGTAACATTTTGGTGCCCGGTGAAGCTCAGGAGAAGAATCTCAACGGACAGGTTACAAAGGTGGAATTCACGGCCACAGACGGCACGAGTACATGGAAATCGACATTCATACCGAAGGTTAATAACACATACATCACCATCGAAGAGACTTCTGAAACTAAATATTACGCAAAAGGAGATATGAATTCTCTCGATGTATTAGGAAATATAACACATATTGAAGACCGCCCATTTAAAAACTGATTGTGCATTCGTCAAATCAACGGAAACATTAAGCGAAAATACAGAATTACAAGCATACGATTCGCTGTCTGACTGGATATGAGATCATGGAAAGAAAATATGTTAAAGTGGTACTGTCAATCATAATCGTCGTGATGATAATTGTATCATTATTCATCATTGCAATAAATCTCAACGGCGGATCTGCAGATTTCTCTGACTGCGAAATAAGGATAGTGATCACCGACAGCATGGATCACGACTCCCATGACGGGATATTGAAAACAAATATCCAATCCATACCTGTGAACAGCATGATAATGATCCACAAGCTGGATGATGCCGGGAAAAAGAATCTGAAGGTAGGCGATGTGATAGCATTCTGGAAAGGGTCTGAGCTGTACACCCATCGCATCATCGCGATTAATGCAGATGAACAAACGGTCACTACGCGCGGAGATAACACATCATCAGAAGATCCGCCTGTACCCATGTCAAATGTCTACGGAAAGGTAATGGGTGTAAATACACCTATAGGGATAGTCGCTGAATATATACGGGCAAATCCGGTCGTATCTATACTGATAGTTGTTTTGGCATTCATAGCGGTATGTGCGATCGAATATGCTGTGAAAGAGATCAGAAATGAAAAAAAGAATCCGTGACCGTCTAATCATATATCGTCTGTTCGCTGTTAAATAATTGAAACATAAAAAATCGATCGATCTCCTGTCAGAATAGCAATCATAACAACCGCAAACGGCATACCTTGCAATAGGCGATGCACAGGCGATTTGACGAGGGTTTATGCGGGACTGATTCTGACAGTTGTTTTAAATAATCGTTCATTGTATTGCGGATCGCAGGACATAAAGCGTGAGGAACATGACTTGCAATGGTCTGCTTACGTACTCCTGCATTCTTCCATTGCGGTGCGGTTCCGTTCCCTCATCGCATATCATTCCCTCATTTCTCTGACAATGCCGGGACGGCCGCGATCCGCGGAAGCAGATTTATCCCATTAAAATCCGATGACATCGCAGAGGGATGGCGATCATGACATACAGTGAATTCAGGGATCTTACCGAGAAAGCTGAGAACGGGGATCCGGAATCCCAATACAGATTGGCACGCAATTACGAATTGGGATTCATCGAGGATGACAGAAAGAAGAGCAATGCGCTCTTTTGGTATCGCAGAGCATCAGAGAATGGTTACAGCATGGCATTATATGATTTGGGTATGATGTACCGCGACGGAACGCACGTCATGAGATCCAAGAGGAGGGTGGCGAAGTATTTCAGGATCGCATCTGACCGCGGTCTTCTGGAGGCGAAATATGAATTGGGTGTCCTGTATCATGAAGGAAAAGGAGTGAGACGTTCTGATGAGGAGGCATTCAGACTGTGGAAGCCTGTAGCGGATCAGGGGGATGTGCATGCAATGGCGAATCTCGCCAATCTGTATTGCGGAGGACACGGCGTTGAGCAGTCGTATGAGGAAGGATTGAGGCTCATGAGGGCCGCAGCGGACAAAGGGGATCCTTACTCAATGTACAACATCGGATCCGCTTACCGCGACGGACGCGGCGCGGAACAGTCGTATGACGAAGCGTGGAACTGGTACCGTAAGGCGGCAGACAAGGGCATGATACTCGCACAGTACCAACTGGCGGAACTCTGCGGGAAAGGCAGGATCAAGGGCAGATCGTACAAGGATGCGGAATACTGGTACCGCAGGGTCATGGACAATCGGAACATGATGCCGGAATCATGCTACCGCAGATTGCTGAGACGGACGAAGAGGAGATCTGCCAGGGCCGTCAGACGCCTTCAGAGGAAAGGATGCATCTGATCGAGAGTCTATCTTATCATCCGAGGGCCGTGCGTTGTACACACGCGCACATATATATACACAGGACTGCGATGACAGAGTATGTGCTGCCGGTGAGTAGAAAAACGAGCTGGGAGCGATGTGTGTGATAGTATGGACAGAAACAAAATGATCTGGGCATCCGTTGCCGGAGTCGTTCTTGCCGCTGTGGCAATCTTTGTATTGGTTTCCGTCGGCACGAGCGCCTACGGAGCAGCCGATGCCGGGGAGCGTACCTGGGGGCCTGCGGGCGAGTTTGCCACGCCTGAAGTCCCGACGGCATTGACGCAGGGTTCCATCTACGAAGAGCCGAGGTTAGCGATCAGAGGTATATCGGCAATCAACAGCAGTTCAGAGCTTCTGTATGGTATAGACGGAATCAGACGTGCAGACATTCAACTCGGACTTGTGAATCCCGGAGACACTGGGGATATAATTGTACCGAGAGATGCGTCTTCCGCCTCGATATACGGTTCGCGTGCGGCCAACGGTGTGATAACAATTACAGATCCCAACGGCGATAATGTTTCGCCATTCGTCGGCGTTCAGAACAGGGTGCCGATGCGCGAAGTTGCCGAAGCATTCTTCAGCGATGCATGGGAATCGTTTGCCGATTCCCGTTGCGGAAAGGCGATCTGCGGATTGTTCGAAAAGTATGCGCCTGATATGTTCGAGCGCTATAGGCTGTACCGCGAAGGCGAACCGGCGATCTGCGGAGACAGTACGGTGGCATTGAACAGTGTTGTGGAATGGAGATGGGCACTTCCGATCGCAACAGCGTCTGTGTCCCCGTTAAAAAATTCGGGCATAAGTGTCACGGATGATGCATATCTGCATCAGGTGAAGGGTGTCTATCCCGGAGCATCGGTTCAATACCTGGTAGGGAATCTTCTGCCCCGTGTCACCACAGCATTCGGGTATGGCGGACTCGATCATGTGATCGGAGAGGACATCTGCAACAGATGGTACGATCTGGTCAGGTTTGCTTCATTCGCCGGAAGCGACGGCAGAACCGCGAACTTTACCGTCGACGGTGCCGACTTCAATAATGAGTACAGACTCGGTACATTCTACGGTTACGAAGTATACGGCATATACAACTGAAACAACGATCACAGGGTGACGTTCCCGCTCCGGCGGGAACAGACTCTTCTTTTTAAACCCACGGCGATCCGGCAGACAGATCGGAATTAAAACTTCAGCAGTTCATGAATCATATGGTCGGTACATAGGTTCTTGATCTGAAGATCGGTCAGTGATGTTCGCGCATCATCGATAGATTGTATACACGGGCATAATCGGGTTTTTGGACATGATGCAATACGGAATACGGCTGATGTGAGGATACGGGCGTATACAGGCGTATACTTTCGGTATACGGTGAAGTACGGAGAAGTGATATGCGATCATTGTCTGCGATCACACTCCATCAATGTAAACGACGGAGGCCCGAGTGTCAACATAGTTGTTTGTACAATTGGGTTAAATAGACAGTATGCTTGATTTTATAGTATTTTTTGGTTCTATGACGAATCGAGTGGAAACTGTGTGAGTGTAATTTGACGCGCGGAGCGGCGTCAAATTACACGTCAGGAAAAGCGCTCACTGACGTTCGCTTATTATCCTCGACGGAACTGCGTTCCGTCTGCGAAAGAAGACAGCTTCCGCAGTCATTCAGCACAGACCGGAACTTCTCAGATAGCACATTAGACGGAGATTCCTCCAATCCCTGTATCTTTCATTCTCGGAACCTGACAATGGATATGACATTCCCATATCGAACAGATCTGAATGCTACCACTCCCTTTCCTTGAGGTCGTGGCATTTGCGGATGCATCCGCATCCGCACACCATCTCAGGTGTGCCGTCATATACGACACGGATGTCCACGCGCGTCTGTTCTTCGTTCACGTTCACGGAAGTTACGCGCCAAGGTTCCTCAAGGTGCAGAAGTTTGGTGAAAAGTCCTCCTGCATCGCTTGACATCGAAGGATAATCGCAGTTCAGAAATAACGATTTACCCTCCGATTACGCAGTTTCCACTCGATTCGTCGAAGAGGCTATTTTTTATTAATATGTCCAGGCTGTTTAATTTAAAACGATTTCGGGCAGTGTCTGATTCACTTGGTTGTGACATTATTTGACACAGATGGATGAAAAATGAATGGGTTTAACCCATTCATTTAAACATCGTGATATTTGAAAATAATTCTTCCATGGGATTTAATGATTTTTTAACAGCTTCTTTGGAATCTATCCCTTTGAGAACTAATTGTCCGTATATTGCAGATGGAATTATTGATATTAATGCAGCAACAGCCACAGTAATTATAATTCCAAGAACTGTCATAATTTGATCCTCTGCAACTCTAAATAGCAGTGTATATCCTAAGCCAAACACGTTTCCAGATAATGTAAAACTTGTCATAGTAGGCATCAAGGCAAAAGCTCCAATCATAAATGCAATTGAACCTATCATCCCAATGAGTGTTAAAATTGAACATAATATGGTAACTATCCATAGAACAACACGCATTGTTCCACCATATCCATCGCCAGTCATAATGTCCCAGCAAGATACCTCTCTGTGTATTTCTCCAATCCCTTCTACATTACAAACATAATCTATTTTGAAAGTTGTGAGTGCTACAAACCACGTTGCAATCAACAACAGAGAAAAAACGGCTCCGATGTATCTCCAATATTTATATTTCTTTTTGTTATTTTCAAGCATTTTGGAATAACTTTCTATAACTTCCTCTTTCTTTTTGTCTTCTTTATACTTGTCTAGTACTTCTTTTTCTATAGTCACATCTTCAAAAGATGTAACAGGTGACTCGACCTCAACGACTTTATCATTCTGTTCTGGGTGAACAGGCGATCCACATTTGATACAGAACTCGTTGCCTTCAATGATTTCTGCACCACTTGTACGTTCAGTGTTAAAAACTGATATTTAAAGGGCACTTGTCGATTTGATTTTCCGGTTTTCTGTTTTTTGCTCTTGAATTTCAATTATTTATTTTTTGCGAAACTACTTATATACTAAATGCATACAGATGTTATGCT
>JAZRYJ010000072.1:0-2990 GCA_045600635.1 Candidatus Methanarcanum sp. | reverse complement strand
CTGCTGGCTTGCTACTTCGCTGTCGGCTCTCCCTATCCTGGTGGTGCAGCAGCTGCCAAGGGTGGGGTTGTTCGCCCATTAAAAGGGATCGTGAGCTGGGTTTAAAACGTCGCGAGACAGTTTTGTTGCTTTTTGATGGAGGTGTTGGTACCTGACGAGAAGGACCTTTTAGTACGAGAGGAACAGGGGTTCGTCGCCTCTAGTTGATCAGTTGTCTGACAAGGCACTGCTGAGCAGCCACGCGGCATGTGAATAAGAGCTGAAAGCATCTAAGCTCGAAGTCATCTTGAAAAAGAGGTACCCATAGAACGCTCATAAATGATGAGTTTGATAGAAGCGGGGTGTAAGTATCAAGGTTCGCCGAGATATTCAGCCTGCGCTCACTAAAGTTCTTTTGACGTCGCTGGGGTGTGGTCTAGCAGTTAAACAGGTTGCGTATGAATCTTTCTCATCCATTCATTTTTATTATTTCTCAAGTTGCAATAGTTTAAGTATAACAGCAATTTACAATACTTGATGAGCATCCATCAGTTAGAACCAGCAATACTTTTCGATTCCAACATATATCTTATCATTGGATCCGAAAAGGTTGCTCTTATCGACACTGGTACCGGTTTTGAGGTGAAAAAGACAATTTCTTCCCTGAATGATCTTCTTTCAGGAAGAAAGCTGGATTATGTTATTCTTACCCATCGTCATTTCGATCATGTCGGCGGCCTTGCTGCGATCATCGACGAATTCCATCCTGAGATTTATGCAGGAAAGGAAGATGCGATTCCCTTAAGGAACGGAGATTCAGAATCCACACTCGGAACAAAATTCGGCGGATCCATAAGAAGAACGGATGTGATCGATTTTTCAGACGGAGATGAATTGGATATCGGAGGCCATGTGCTTCATGCTATCGACACTCCGGGACATACAATCGGTTCGATATCCGTGCTTGATACAGTCACCGGTGATCTATTCTCAGGTGATACTGTGTTCGTTGACGGCGTGGGTAATTATTCACACCCTACTGGATCAGGGAAAATGCTCATAGATTCATTGATAAAATTGGATAAAATGGATATCAGGGGTTTGTATCCCGGACATGGTCCGATTGTGAAAGATAATGGAAATTATTACATAAAGAAAGGATTGCAGATAATGGGGGCATAAAATGAGAGTTTACAAGTGTGACAACAGTCTGAACAAGGAGACACTGGATTACATATCACAGGCTGCGGATGATATTTCCAAAGGAAAATTGGTCGTATATCCTACTGAAACAGTATACGGTATAGCTGCAGATGTGTTCAACACAGTTGCGATAAAGAAATTATACCTTGCCAAGAAAAGACCGTTCGATATGCCCCTTTCTGTAGCGGTCGCAAACAAGGACATGGTGGAGAACATAGCCGTCATGACACACAATGTAGAGAAATTGATCGATGCATTCCTACCAGGTCCGCTGACCATCATCACAAAAAAATCCTCGTCAGTCCCTGATATTGTAACCTCGATGTCACAAAAAGTAGGTATCCGCATTCCTGATAACAAAGTT
The DNA here is from genome assembly GCA_045600635.1 of Candidatus Methanarcanum sp. Taxonomy (GTDB): domain Archaea; phylum Thermoplasmatota; class Thermoplasmata; order Methanomassiliicoccales; family Methanomethylophilaceae; genus Methanarcanum. Next base: position 1,444 of record JAZRYJ010000072.1, on the reverse strand, counting down.
GCATTGAAATTGATTGAGGAAGCTGATATGCCGATCATCGCTACTTCAGCGAATTTGCATTCTCATAAAGATGCAGTGACAGCGGATGAGGCAATCAAAGATTTCGGAGATAAGGTCACAACATATCTGGATGCAGGTGCCTGTTCATTGGGAAAACCATCCACGATCGTATGGATAATGGGCGATGAGATAGAGATCATGCGTCAAGGTGCGATCACAAAGAAACAGATAGAGGATGTTCTAAATGCTTAAAGCAGATGAATTGGAGAAACTCCGCAGAGCAGGAAGGGTTTCTGCGAATGCGAGAGAGAAAGGAATGTCCATGGTGGCAGAGGGCGTCAAACTGTTCGATGTCGCTGAAGAAGTGGAAGGATACATAAGGTCGCAGGGTCTGAAATTGGCATTTCCATGCAACATCAGCATCAACGAGGTTGCAGCACATTACACCCCCTCTGTCAATGACAAATCAGTGTTCGAGATAGGAGATGTCGTAAAGATCGACTGCGGAGCACAATTGGATGGTTTTGTGGGTGACACTGCAGGTACAGTAGAGGTCGGAACAAGAAGATTCACAGACCTGATAGATTCAGCACACGAGGCACGTGATACGGTCATGGAATTCATCGGAGAAGGTGTTCCGGTCAATGAAATCGGAACTGCTGTAAACGGCATCATACAGAGTCACGGTTTCGTTCCGATAACCAATCTCTCAGGACATCAGATAACCAAATACTGTCTTCATTCAGGGTTGTGCATCCCCAATTATGATAATGAGGATGGAACGAAGCTCGAGAACGGAATGATAATCGCATGTGAACCGTTCGCGACAAACGGAGAAGGAACGATCGTTGCAGGACGCCCCGGAAACATCTGCAGGATAATCAGGGATACACCGATAGCGGATCCGGAACTCCAGGACTTCTTCAATTATATCAAAGAGGAGTTCTCCACATTTCCCTTCTGTGCCAGAAGCTGTGATTATCCTAAAGCGGAACAGAAGATGCAGAAGCTCATCAGACATGGATATCTATCAAGCTATGCAGTGCTGATCGAGAAGAAGAAAGGATGTGTGGCACAGTTCGAACATACTGTTTACATCGGTGGTAAAAGAGGAGAAGTTATGACATTGTCAGATTCAGGAATCTGACGATATCTTTATTATTCGTGTCAGGATACACGCACACATAAGCCGAAGTTGCCAAGCCTGGTCAAAGGCGACAGACTCAAGATCTGTTTCCGTAGGGATTCACCGGTTCGAATCCGGTCTTCGGCACTCATTTCCATTTTAAACAATGCTGGCACATCTGATGCGCCTCGCACTCATATGTCACGCGCGTGCGCTACCTTTATTAATAATGAGATAATCCACACCACTGCCGTAAACTCAGATGTCGAAAGATGTCAGGAGAGCACAGCACACGGTCTTTGTCGAGACACGCGAGGC
>JAZRYJ010000071.1:0-4290 GCA_045600635.1 Candidatus Methanarcanum sp. | reverse complement strand
TTTCGTTCTCCTGCCGAACAAATCAGAACAGAACGAAAATGTCATTAATCCGAAGGATAATCGGAAACATGCTCGCATTGTTCATGTTGTTTGGCGATAATTTGAACATACGAGCTCTCATTTTAAATGGGCGGTCTTTTCATATTATGTCTATCAGACTCAGTACGAAGCTGAATGCTGATATGGCGATCAAGATCAATGCCACATACACCCATTTCCAATCTTTTTCAAGAGAGAGACAGATTGTTGAAACTATCACACCGATCAAAGGCGAAATTATCAACAGAAAAATCCCGATGTAAAGAACTGCGGTTCCGCAGTTGAGGATGTTTAAAATCTCTCCCAATATTATCAGTGTGATGCTCAGGCAGATGGATATCTTCAGAGTCCTGGATGTTGTCAATTCAAGATTCATATCACACCTCCTATTTGCAGGAACATTACGATCGCAACAGCCAATGTCACGATCGAGAAGTACTTCTTCAATGAGGAACTGTCAAATTTTCTTGATATGCGGCTTCCGATTATAGCGCCTATGAATGTCCCCACAGCTACGAATCCTGCAACATCCAGTAACAGATAGTCACTGAGGAAATAGATCATCGCACCGGAGAAAGCGGTGATGCCTATCATATAACTGCTCGTCGCTGTGGCGGCCTTCATGGGGACTCCCATGTAGAGATTCATCACAGGCACCTTCAATACGCCGCCGCCGACACCGGTCATACTGGAGATCATACCGGCTAGTATACATAACACAGAACCGCCGATCTTATGATTCACATCATATCTGTATGTGATATCATCTTTCAGATCATGATACGAGAACTCTCCGTCCTCTTTATTCTCGATCTCCTTTGTATGTCCGAAGAGCATCTTATAGGAGCTGATCAGCATCAGGATCGCAAATATGAGCATGATGACCCATTCTTCCATCACCATCGCTGCGAATGCACCGATGACGGAACCGATGACAGTTCCAATCTCCAACAATAAACCCATCCTTACATTGGTGACCTTCTTCTCAAGATAGAACACAGTCCCCCCGATGGATACTGCAACGATACCCACCAGACTGACTGCGGCGGCCACTGCTATATCCAATCCATAAACGGCCGTGAGAATGGGGATCATGATTATCCCTCCCCCTATACCGAATAATGCACCTAGGATGCCTGCGACTATGCCTACGAGTGCAATCGTCAGGAGGATGGCCAATTCCATGTTGATTCGAATGCCGTTCACGATAATAAGTATGTGTCCGAATCTGTTATATCGGTATCATGGGATGACAGTACGTGAGCGTAATACTCGTCAGATACTGTGAGATAGGCCTCAAGAGCACACCTGTGAGAAGAAGATTTGAAGCTCTTCTCAAAGAGAACATGTTGTCCATGCTGGTGGCCGATGGTGTGGAGGCACTGGTGAGGTATGAGGATGCCCGTTATTACATCGAAACTGACGACATCCCTAAATGCATCAGATCGGTGAAGAAGGTGTTCGGCGTAGGTTCTCTGTCTGTTGCGGAAGTATGTGATTCCGAATTATCGAATCTCTGCAATTTCGCAGCGGATTATTCCGAAGGCAGGTTGAAAGAGGGGGAATCATTCGCAGTGAAGGCGAGACGCAAAGGGGAGATCAGATACACCAGCATGGAGGTGGGGAAGGAAGCCGGTTCCGCCATTTTCCTTAGGAACGAACATCTCGGGATATCGGTCGATCTCACAGATCCAGATAAGACATTCTATATCGAAGTCCGTAACAACAGGGCATACGTCTTCGATGAATACATCGCATGTCCCGGAGGTCTTCCCATGGGTTCTCAGGGACGTATATTTGCCGAGGTCAACGACAAACGCGGATTGGTCTCCGCATGGATGATGATGAAGCGCGGATGTAGGGCATTCGTCACAGGCGATTTCGAGATACCTCTTCTGAGATCATACGATCCATCCCTCAGGACGATAGAAGCGGACGATGTTGACTCATTGAAGAATATAATCGGCGTCGTGAAAGGAACGTCATTGAAGGACATAGACGAAGTAGATGTCTCGAAATATTCCGTTCCTGTCTATTTCCCGACGATCGGGATGAACGATGAGGAAGTCGACAGGTTATACGATTCGATAAAAGAATCAAATTTTGAGAATAGGGATAAAATGTCCCTCCCGTAAAAGGGAGGGAAAATTGTTTTCACTTGGCCCTTCTGCCGTTAGCTCTCACTGACGGCCTGACCTTCTCTGCACCCTTACCGGTTGTGCTCATACCACGGCCTCTCTGACCGGCTGCGGTCTTACCGCGGTATACACGACCCTTGTGGGTGTTGTAGCAGATCCAGTTGATCTTCGGGTCTGCCTGGATGACAGGGTGTGATGGGTCGACGAGAATGATCTCGTACCACTCGTAGAGTCCGTCAGCTCCTACCCAGTATGAGTTGAGTACCTCCAGGTTGGGGAATCTCTTCTGAGCCCTCTCCTCGGCGATCCTCTGCATGCTCTTACCGACTGTGATCTGAAGGATACCCTTTCTCTTCGCTCTCCTTCCTGCCTTGATCTTCCTCTTTCCGAAGGATCCTTTTCTGACTCTTCCTCTTACGAGGACATAACCTTGTTTCGCTTTGTAGCCGACGTTCCTTGCTTTGTCAAGCCTTGTAGGTTTGTCGATGCGTACGAAGTTCTCTTCTCTTCTCCACTGGATCCTTCTCTGTTTGTTGAGATCTTTGAGGTAGGATTCAGAGGGATTCTTCCAAGCGTCTGCGATGTAAGAGTACATGCTCTTACCTTTGACTGTCTTGACTTCCTGTGCTGTTTCTTCTTCAGCCATTTAAATCACCTTATCGGATTCGCCTTTCGGTACATTTCCGTCGCAGCTAAAAACCGCGCAAACAGTCGTATGATTATCTTGTATATAAATGAAGCATCTGTTCTTTGTGATAATAAGAGGAAAAAGAGGTTTAAGGGATGAGTGGCACCGCTCATCCACGTTTACTTTCTTTTGCTAATGACGAATGCCAATGCGAATAAAGCGATGACGACTGCAGTTATAGAACCGATGAACATTATGTTTTGATTTACAGGTTCGTCAGAATCATCATCTTCTTCAGGCACTACTGCAGGAATTTCTATTTGATTTTCAGCATCATATGATCTGTCACCCAATGTTGTGCTCACCTTGCATATGCACGTTTTATTTTCAATAAGGTCACGTGCAACATCCAACGATGAAGTATTGGATGTGGTCGTTTCAGTTTTCACAACTTCACCATTTAAGATCCACGTGTATGTGTATGTGAAATTACCTTTCAGAATAGGAACTTCAGCAGTTATATATTCTGCAGTTTTCGATCCATCATTGATAAGCACGAGATTCAGATTTAGTTCGATATATATGCCATCTACTTTAGTTACAGTACGGAATTCAGGATTTGAACATACAAAATTATCTGTGGTTGCACCACCAGTGCATGATAACAACTTGTACTTGTATGGTACACCTTCCTCGTTCAACGGGACATCTATTATGATTTTTGTTTTTTCTGACAGTGGCATTTTTTCGTTAACTGAAATATTTTTTCCAACTGTTAAGTTACTTACAATGTCTGCAATCCATCTGCCATCATTGAAATGCCCTCTTGTATTGTTGACAATATTTACCGAACCGCCGATAACAAGTTTTCCACATGAACCGCTGCCAAAAAATACGACATCTCCAACAACGCATTTGTTGTTGGAAACTATTGTGTCGTTCATTATCATTTCTGTTTTGTTATTGTCATTTGATGTTATGAATAATCCACTTCCACCATAATCATACCATTCTGTTCCATCACCTTTTGCATAATTGTTCGTGATGGAACAATTATTCATTTCTAATGTCATTTCGTTTTCTGAGTATGTTGATACAGCATCCCCTACGTTAATTAATACGCCTGCACCACTTCCAGCAATATTATCCATAATTTTTGTATTTTTCATAGTGATACGGCAAATATTTCCATCAATTAAACCGCTGGTCTCACCATGTTTAAGATAGTGTGTTATGTTTGCACCGATTCCGCCTCCGAATCCGATACAACTGTTATGAGATATTTCGCAACCTGATATATCCATTTCAATTTTAAGTTTATTATAAAGTGTTTCCTCTTTAATGTTGTACGTTCAGTGTTATGACAATTAACACCTTTTACACTGAACAAGATGACTGGATATGATTTTTTGATGATATTGTTATTGGATTGAACGTCTGAATCCTGTGTAAATGATGTTGCGAACGACTTATGTCGTTCGAAAC
>JAZRYJ010000070.1:0-115075 GCA_045600635.1 Candidatus Methanarcanum sp. | reverse complement strand
TTCGAACGACATAAGTCGTTCGCAACATCATTTACACAGGATTCAGACGTTCAATCCAATAACAATATCATCAAAAAATCATATCCAGTCATCTTGTTCAGTGTAAAAGGTGTTAATTGTCATAACACTGAACGTACAATTTCTTGTATGTGTCATATCGTAATCTTTTTAATATGGATACAATTACTGACGCTTACCAAACGCTCATGTAGTGTAGCGGCCAATCATTCGGCCCTTTCGAGGCCGACACTCGGGTTCGAATCCCGACATGAGCACTATCTTCTCATCACCAACCGAATTTGAAAGTCATCAGGCATGCGACATACATTTGTGCATTCTTCGGCTGTGTGATCATTGCATAGATGCCTGCAAGATAAACACTGCCGTGTCTGAACGGCCTTACAGCTTTATTCATCTCTTCAGGAGTCCAGGACATCAGAGTCTCATGAGCTTTCATGAATCTTTCATTCGAGAGTATGCTTCTGTTCCACCATTTCTGATATGATTCAGGGTCATTCTTCAGAATTGCATCCGCTGCTTTTCTGGCCGACAAGAATGCAGATTTCAATCCTCCATAGGATACCGGATTCGCCATAGCGGCGGCATCACCTATCAGGAATGCACGGTCTTTGTATATCGGACCGACACCCCCGGTCGGTATGTTCCTGGATCCTGAGAATATGAAGTCATCTTCATTGTATGTGCCCTTCAGTCCGCCTGTGCAGCATTTTCCGCCGTGAGGGAATTCCCATGTGTATGTACCATTCCCGTCATTATTGATTTTGATGACGAAATCTTTCGGAGGTTTTTTGTTGCAAATGAAATCTGTCGCTGATCCCGTTCTTTTAGGTTTAGTTCCGAAAAGCAATTTTCTGACCGTGGACGAGGATCCGTCAGCACCCACGATCCAATCATAATGTTCCGAATTCACTGTGTAGCCGTCATCTTCTCTGAAGATCTCGGTGAGATTGGTGTTGACGAATCTTATATTTCTACATGATTCTTTCATTTTTCTGAGGAATTCAGGTCTGTCGATGACATATCCCTTTGTCCTCATCTTCACGACGGTCCCGTCAGGCCAGATTATACGCGTACATTCCACTTTATCGATGATCCCCACACAAGGCAGATTCAATTTTCTGAATACACGTCTGCTGATTCCTCCGCCACAGATCGTATGATATCTGTTGTATTGGGTATCGCTCAGACGCTCAATCACTGTTATGTCGCAATCACGCTGCGAGAGAAAATATGCAGTCGCTATGCCTGCAGGTCCGCATCCGACGATCAATACTTTTTGACGCATTTAGCGACCTTCTTCCTGTACGCCTCGCTCTCTTCGGAGACCTCATCAGCATTGGATCTGGTAATTCTCTTCACGACAGGCAGTTTCTTCGGGAATTCCGTCAGGAATCTATCCATCAGATTCCTGTCAGCACACGGACGTTCACACAGTTTTTTCCTGTCCCAGTTGTCGATCATATCATAAACGGATTCAATCCCTTTGTCATAGAATTCCGCTGCAAGAACCGCGATCGGTGTGGCACTTTTGGACATAACACATACATTGGATGTCTGTACAGCACGATCGGTACCGTTGAATGAGATTGCCAGACCTTCGCTGTCACGTACAAGGTCCAATGCGAGATAATCGTTCAGTTCACTTCCAACATAGACGGTGTTGGAGAATTCGATATCCGTTTTCCTTCTGATCTCCAGAAGAGAATATGATTTCTCATTCGCAGAAATGGCTACATCATCCTTGATCTTCTTGTAATATTCTGTTTTAGGAAGTCTGTTGCGGAAGATATCATCCAATTTCTCGATGATCTCAGTATCGTCGCGGCATAGGATCTCTCCTTCCTCGAATGTGTATTTCGTGTCGGGGACGCGGAGGGAAGAGATGTCATTGATCATGCCCCTTATGTCCCTGGCCTCCTGTCTGTCCATCTCATTATCGTCCAATTCCATCCTTGTGGAACTGAAATTCGTGAGAGGTATGCCTGATGCATCACTCACAGCCATTGTGTGATGTTCATAGGAACTTGTTGAGATGAACATCGGCATGAGACTGTGGATGTATTGGAAACTTTCCGCTGCACCGGGGAACAACTCAAGATCGTCATATGCGAATCTGTAGGCCATATGGTCCGTCAGCCCGGATGCTTTCAGGAACGGTATGAGCATCTTCATCGTCGGCTGTATCTGTTCCGTATCCCTGCTCAGGACATACGAGGCAACATCTTCGTATCTCGATATGACATCGTAGAAGTTGCTGCCGTTCTTCATGAGATAACTGCACAGATCTTTTGCATAATCGTTCGATGATATGATCCTGTGGCAGCCAGAGATAAGTTGCTTCTCTTCTCTGAAACCGAGTTCTTCCATCGGGCTGTATTCCATATTCATTCTCCAATGGATTTGTTGACCTGTTTGCTGAGATCATAGGGTTCCGTCAGCAGTTCTCCGTTCTCATACAGTTTCTTATCTCTGATGCATACATTGCCGTCGGCGAACTGTCTGATCGTCTCAACGATGAGGGGGAGTTCGCGTTTCGCCCCGTCTTCCCTTATTTTTCTGAATAGAGGCAGATTCTCACCCTCAGTAGCAATGACCTCTTCCAACGATCTCATTCTCAGTTTTTCGTCAAGATCATTCCAAAGTTCATCGTACTCTTTTCCGCGTATCGGGAACTGACAGTATGTCAGAGGAGCACCGCGGTCCCACTCAGGTGTGACGATGTGCATCATCGCACCCTGTACATCCGCTCTCTCACGGATGAGCTGCCATATAACTTCCTGCCAGGTGCCTTTCGGACCTGTGGGCATAGCCGGATGAAGATTCATGAAATCGTATTTCGTACAGGTCTCATCATCGATCCACAACATATATCCTGCCAATATCCCCAGATCGAATCCTTTATCGGAGATCTTTTTGCGGATCTCTTTTCCGTATTCATTCCTCCAAGACTCCTGATCCTTTTCCCAGAGATCAGGCCTGAAGGTCTTCCATGATATCGTGATCAAAGGTATATCATATCCTTTGACCATGTCGAAGAATATCTGTCTCTGTTCTTTCCGGGAGTTAGGTTCCTCTGTGTTATCCCAGTTACAGAATACAAATGAGAAGTCAACATCAAGATCGCCTGACCTCTTCTCATCCATCACAGCATTGAGCAGATTTCTCGAACCCGGACCTCTGCCTGTGGAGAACCAACCTAACTTGAGCATGATTCCTGATGTTCGTCTCATTATAATTAAACGTCGAATATGACGGTGACAGAAGGTTCATCGGTATCGACTTTCAGCATATGATATGTGACAGCCTTGATCTCGGCCTTTGCTTTATGCTTCTTAACATTCAGAGGCTCGCCTTTTGCGAGGCATTCAACTGTATCTGCATCAATACTTACTTTGAAATCGTTGAATACCAGACTATCACAGTCTTCGACGAATAATAATTCTGATAAGAAATTGTACAGTTTTTCTTCGTTCGTTTCTGCTTTGATTTTTATTGTTCTTTCGATACTGTGTTCAACCGTACCTGCATCCACGATCTGGTCGAACATGGCATACGCTGCATTTTCGAAGCACTCTTCGATATTCCTGCCGAATGATTTGATTTTCACATCGGCTGTGTGATCGAGAAGCTGATATCTCATGCATACAGGTAACGTCCCTTACGATTTAATGTCGCCTAATATGTTTTAAATATGGACATAGCAGTGAACGACCCACATGCCAGAAATAAAAAATCCAAGCGACATAATTTCTGATCTCAAAGGATTGCCAAGGGCAGTTCTGGAAGCCCATCTGGTCCTTTTGATAATGGGTGCACTCGGATTGATAATGGTGGCGATAGATGTCCTTAAACCGGACAATAATTTCGGCGTAACAGCGACAGTGGTCACAACGATATTTTCACTGTTCGTGATCGTATGTGCGATAAAACTCACATCGGGAGGCAGGTTCTGGTGGTATGCATCGCTAGCATGTTCGATCATATGGGCAGTGTCAGGTGTCATTGAGATATTGGCATCGCCTGATGTGTCAGCGATTAACATCAAATATGTAACGGATGTGGTTACAGGGGTTCTGGATCTGGGTATCGCGTTACTTGGTATTGTGGCACTTTATCCGAAAACCGTCATGAAGCACTGTCACGTTATCAAGGAATGATATCGGACAGTGGGATTTTATAACAGGCAACCCTTAATGCGTAATTATGCGCATTACTATCGTCGGCTGTGGCTCAATCGGCAGTGTCTTAGCGAAGGCCGCAGATGAAATGGAAGAAGTCAAGAGGATGTACCTCGTTGACAAGAACAAGGAAAAAGTTGAGAAATTAGCCTCCCAGCTTCATAAGGCAGTTGTTGTCGAATCTGTTGAGGATGAATTGTATCATTGCGATTTGGTCATCGAGGCTGCAACACAGGAGGTCGCAAAGGATGTCCTTATCAAAACGGCCTCACGCGGTGTGGATATCATGGTCACATCTGTCGGAGCACTTGTGGATGATGATTTCAGGATGATGGTGTTCGACAAGGCAAAGAGTTGCGATGCCAAGATATTCATCCCTTCCGGAGCATTGTATGGTACGGACGGACTCAGAGCGGCATCCATAGACTATCTATCCAAAGTAGAGCTTGTCCTCACAGCGGGAAAGAAGACACTTTCAGGCGTCCAGTATTTTATTGACAAAGGCATCAATATCGATGCGATCCATGATAGTTTGACTGTTTACAGCGGATCCGCCAGAGAAGCTGTCAAATTATTCCCCAAGAATGTCAATACAGCGGCAACCGTCAGTCTTCTCGGTATCGGTTTCGATAAGACGATCGTATCGGTCGTGTTCGATCCTGAGGCCAAGACCAACAAATACGATCTCATCGTGGAAGGAAGTTTCGGAAAATCCGTCTGTACGACATCGAACGTGTATCTTGAGGATTCGCCGTACAACTCATCACTTGCATCGTTGTCATTGATATCAGCTCTCAAGCGCATCATCAGAAACGAATGGATCGGAATCTGATGTCAGCATCCAGGGCGGAAAGGCTCATCGCTAATTCAGATGCGGACTGCATCGTGATAATGAATGGCGGGGAACCGATATTCGATTCGGCATTCTGGTATGTCACCGAGCAGCAGTCAGGTTCGTTCGAGGGAGCGAAGGCATTCATCTCAAAAGACGGATCGTTGGATGTTCTCGTAAGTGTGCTTGAAGAGGAGACCGCGAAATCCGGTAAAGGTAATGTGCATGTATACAGGACTCGCGAGGAATACATCTCCATAATATCTGATATTCTGAAAGATTGCAAGACAGTAGGAATAAACATCGAAAAAGCACTGTATTCAGATGTCAACGGTCTGAAGAAGATCAAGGAAGACATCAAGATCGTGGACGCCACAGAAGCTATCAACAAAACGATATCGGTCAAGGATGAGAACGAGATAAAAGCCACCGAGAAAGCGTGTGCGATAACATCCAAAGTTGCCAATGAACTGCCGCAGATGATTCATGAAGGTGCATCAGAGAAGGAAGTGGCTTCTGCAATGGACATCAGGATGAAGGAACTCGGGGGTACTGGGAATGCATTCGACACTATCGCAGCATTCGGGAAGTATTCATCAGAACCGCATCATATGCCGTGCGATTACAAACTGAAGGTAGGAGACACAGCATTATTCGATTTCGGTGCGAAATATGACAGGTACTGTGCGGATCTGACCAGAACAATATTTTTAGGGGATCCCGGGGACGTGTTGAAAAGAGCATATGATGTTGTGCTGAAAGCACAGGCCGCAGGCATAGAGAAGATATGCGCCGGTGCGAAAGCTGCCGATGTTGATATCGCAGCCCGTAACGTCATAGATTCGACAGAATTCAAAGGAAGATTCATCCACTCATTCGGACACGGAATAGGGATGGATGTCCATCAGGCGATAGGTCTGTATCCGAAGTCGACACAGGTGTTGGAAGCAGGGAACATAATCTCAGCTGAACCTGGAATATATATTCCCGGTCTCGGCGGGATAAGAATCGAAGACACCGTTCTTGTTACGAAGAACGGATGCAGAAAACTCACGGATTACGATCACTCTTTGACGATCGTCAGGCCTTCTCAATCGTGATCCTCTGTCTGTCGCCCGCCTCTTCAAGCACTGAACAGTCGGACGTCATCCTTCCGATTCTGATAACAGGATATCTGGAGACGGGTTTCCCGTCCTCACCGCTCAGCGGCGTCGGTCCGAAGAATAGACACAGTGCACCTACTTTCGGCCAGTATGCTATATCTCCTTTTTCGAGAACGGTGACGGTCTCACCTTCCAATTTTATCCCTTCGATGGGAAATTCGAAATAGATCTCATCACCGAGCATATTGATCGTGTTGCGGAAAGGGAGTGATAGCCAGATGGAGTTGGATATATCCGAATCATCCAGTTCTGCTTTCACATCGGCATTCCTTGTTCTTATGATAATATTGTTCATTTTCATTCCTTCCTTCCGAAGAATGTCTCTCTGACCCATCTTCCTGTCTTTTCGATATCTTCTTGACCGTCCGCATTCTGCCTTGCTTTCATGTCAGCCATCCCATTGTGATAGTCGGCGACCAATTCCTTGGCGAACTGTCCTGATTGTATGTCATCCAATATGGATTCCATACCTTTTCTGGATTCCTCTGTGATGACACGGTCCCTTCTTGTAAGTCCTCCGAACTCAGCGTTGTTGGAGACTGCTTTCCACATACCCTCTATCCCTCTCTCGACGACCAGATCGGTAACGAGTTTCGTTTCATGAAGTACTTCGAAATACGCCATCTCCGGCGGGAATCCTCTTTTCACGAGGACATCATAGGCCATCTTGATCATTGCGGTGTATCCGCCGCATAATACTGCTTGTTCACCGAAAAGATCCGTCATCGTCTCCTGTTCGAATTTGGCTTCGAACACACCAGGTTTCGTGCAATGCATTCCTTTCGCAAGTGCAAGTGCGACATCCTTGGCTTTTCCGGAATGATCCTGGTGGATGCATATCAGTGCCGGGACACCGTATCCTGTCTCGAACACACGTCTGATCATCGGACCCGGACCTTTCGGTGCCATCATGATGACATCCACATCTTCAGGAGGTCTGATGAGGCCATAGGTTATCGCGAAACCGTGTGCGAATTCCAATGCGCATCCTTTCTTGAGATTCGGAGCGATCTCTCTTTCGTAGATGTCGGCCTGGGCTTCATCGGGAAGGAGCATCATCACTACGTCAGAATCTATTACAGCATCTGATACGGACATCACTTTCATACCGTCGTTTACGGCATTGTCATAGGATTTTCCTTTTCTGACACCGATAACGACATCCAATCCGGAATCGCGGAAGCATAACGCCTGTGCTCTTCCCTGGGATCCATATCCCAGAATTGCAATCCTTTTGTCTTTGAGTATGCCGAGATCGGCATCGTTATCGTTGTAGATCCTCATGATAAATCCATACTGTCATCCATTCGCAGATATTTATCCTGTTATCCAAAGCAATAAAAAATAATATGATATTCTGGTCGCACTATGACCAGGGAATTGTTCAAATCCAGATTGGGATTCATTCTTGTTTCTGCGGGTTGCGCAATAGGTCTGAGTAACGTATGGAAATTCCCTTACATAGCCGGAAAGGACGGAGGCGGATTCTTTGTTCTCCTGTATATCGTTTTCACTTTGATGATAGGCATACCGATAATGTGCATGGAACTGTCATTGGGAAGAAGGAGCAGAAAAAGTCCGCTGAACATGTACAGAGCGGTCGAACCTGAAGGTACTAAATGGCATAAATACGGAAAAGTGTGCGTAATAGCAGATTACATCCTGATGATGTATTATGTAGTCGTAGTAGGTTGGATTCTGATCTACATAGTGAAATTCATGGCAGGGGATTTCAACAACGTTGTCAGTTCTGACATTATTTCCCAATTCAATGATATGAAGTCCAATCTGCCTGTGGTGTTGATCGCAGTCGCAGTCGCAGTGGCGATCGGAATATCCGTTAACATTTTCGGTATTAAGAATGGTCTGGAGAAAGTTTCCAAGTTCCTTATGATAGGGTTGCTGGCACTCATTGTCATCATGGTCGCCAACAGTTTTACCCTCAGCGGTCTGGAGGAGGGTCTGAAATTCTATCTTGTTCCCGATATGGAGAAGGTTAAGGAGGTAGGTATACTGACGGTGATATTCGATGCATTATCGAACGCATTTTTCACACTCAGTATCGGCGCATGTAATATCGCGGTCATGGGAAGTTACATGTCCAAAGAGCATTCCATAGTGAAGGAATCCCTCACGATAACAGCATTGAATATCTTCGTGTCTCTGATGGCAGGATTGATAATATTCCCGGCATGTTTCACATACGGCATACCTGTGGATTCCGGACCGAGTCTGTTGTTCGTGACGATGTCTTCTGTATTCACCAACATGCCGTTAGGTCAGCTGTGGGGCGTATTGTTCTTCGTATTCATGGCGTTCGCGGCACTGACTACGTTCTTCGCTATATCTGAATCATTGATATCCAGTCTTATGGAGGCAACAGATTGGGATCGGCGGAAGACCACGGTGATAAATGGATTTGTCATATTCGTAGTATCGATACCATGCATACTGGGGTATGTTGTATTCACAGGTTTCCATCCGTTCGGGGGCACTTCATCAATAATGGATCTGGAGGATTTCATATTCTCCAACATCTTGGTTCCTGTGGGTGCATTGATGACCGTATTGTTCTGTACGATGAAGATAGGTTGGGGCTGGAAAGGATTCCTGAGTGAAGCAAATACAGGGAAAGGCATGAAGATCAGCAATTCCTTCAAAGGATACTGTAAATACTTTTTGCCGGCGGTCGTGTTCTTCATTTTAGTTGCAGGACTGTACTCTTACATACCGTAATATCGTTCTGGTAAGAGCGGATTCGCACAAGTTTTTCTATTGATATTTTGAGTTGCAGGTGTGTGCTTATAACCATTCTGAATACGGCGTGCGTGAGGTTATTAAACTAACATAATGATACGCACGCAGGAAGAGATTGCCATGAAGGTAAAGGTCGGAATAAACGGATACGGAACAATCGGGAAAAGGGTTGCCACTGCTGTAAATCAGCAGGATGATATGGAGATAGTCGGTGTGACGAAGACGAAGCCGACATATGAGGCCAAGATGGCAGTCCAGCTGGGATATCCGTTGTACGTTCCTGCGGACAAGGTCGATGAATTTAAAGATGCTAAGATCAAGATTGCCGGAACTGTAGATGATCTTTTGAAGAAAGCAGACATAATCGTCGACTGCACACCCGGTAAACTGGCTGATGTCTACAAGCCGATGTATGAGAAGGCAGGCGTCAAAGCGATATGGCAGGGAGGAGAGGATCATAATCTCACAGGCATCTCATTCAACGCTGCAGCCAATTACAAGGAATCATGGGGAGTTCAGTTCTCACGTGTTGTGTCATGTAACACCACAGGATTGCTGAGGACATTGTATCCCATTGATAAGAAATTCAAGATCAAGAACGGATACGTTTCACTCATCAGAAGAAGTGCGGATCCGAATGACAGTAAAGCGGGACCGATAAATGCCATCGAACCTGTGGTGAAGATTCCGACACACCACGGTGTGGATGTTCAGTCAGTCCTTCCGTGGATAAACATACAGACCATGGCAGTCAAGGTACCGACCACTTTGATGCACATACACACAATAGCATTGGAATTGGAATCCGAAGTGAAAACCGAGGATATCATCGAGCTTCTGAAGAAGACACCGCGTGTCAGAATGGTGAAGGCCAAGGACGGTGTGAAATCGACAGCGCAGATAATGGATCTTGCGAGAGAGCTCGGAAGGACACGCGGAGATATGTTCGAGATTGTGGTCTGGGAGGACGGAATCAAGGTCGTGGGTAACACATTGTATTATTATCAGGCTGTCAATCAGGAGAGCGACGTGATACCGGAGAACATCGACTGCATCAGGGCGATGTGCAAACTCGAAGAGGATCCGGAGAAATCGATTGCCAAGACCAACAAGGCCATGGGAATCTGAAGGTAATCATATGCCGGAAAAAGAGTATCACACATTGGAGGATTTCAA
This sequence comes from Candidatus Methanarcanum sp., assembly GCA_045600635.1. GTDB lineage: Archaea > Thermoplasmatota > Thermoplasmata > Methanomassiliicoccales > Methanomethylophilaceae > Methanarcanum. Next base: position 104,948 of record JAZRYJ010000070.1, on the reverse strand, counting down.
CTTCAAGGACAAGACCGTTCTTCTGAGGGTCGATATCAATTGTCCTCTCAATAAGGAAACGTTGAAGATAATCAATGATGCCAGGATAAGGCGCATAATACCTACGGTAAGAGAATTGATGGGAAAGATGGCAAAGTTAATCATCCTCGCACACCAGAGCAGGAAAGGAAAATGGGATTTCACATCTTTGGAACAGCATGCCGGTATACTTTCCAAGAATCTCGGTTATCCCGTCAAATATGTGGACGATGTCATCGGCGATGATGCCAAGAAAGCGATCAAGGAATTGAAATCAGGTGAAGCTCTGCTTCTCGGAAACGTCAGATCCCTGGATTCAGAGACAGCAAAGCTGGATATGTTCGAACATTCCGAAGGTGAATTGGTAAAGGAATTGGCACCGCTGATCGATTATTATGTATGCGACGCGTTCGGTGCAGCGCACAGATCGCAATGTTCACTGGTAGGATTCCAATCCAAGGTGCCGTCAGCGTCAGGAAGACTGATGGCGAAGGAGGATTATGCACTTTCTGTAATCTTCGGAAACCCCAGGAGGCCGTCAGTGTTCGTCATCGGAGGAGCTAAATTCGGTGATGCATCCGATATGATCGATCACGTACTCGGTTCGGGACTGGCGGACACTATTTTATTGGTGGGATTGGCAGGCAATGCATTCCTTCTTGCAAGAGGTGTCGATATAGGAGAGGCATCCAAAGAGGTTCTGAAGGATGAGCTCACACCTGAGAATCTGCAGGCAGCAAAAGATACCATGGCCAAATACGGTCAGAAGATACTGCTGCCGGTGGATGTCGCTGTAGAAAGGGACGGAAAGAGAGTTTCTGTCCTCGTAGGCGATCTTCCGTCGAAGGAAGCGGCATTGGACATCGGTGATGAAACCATCGAGAAATTCGGCAAGGTGCTGCAATCATCCAAGACATCCTTCATGTCAGGACCGTCCGGCGTCTATGAGAAGGAGGGATTCGGAGTAGGCACCAAAGGACTGATGGAAGCGATGATAGCATCCAAAGGACAGTCTGTCATCGGAGGAGGCCACACAGTGGGTGCGGCCGACACATTCGAATTGACGGATAGCTTCTCATACGTGAGTACCGGAGGGGGAGCATTGGAGACATTCCTTCTCGGAGAACCGCTGCCTGTGTTCGAGGCTTTGAAATATTCATACAAAAACTGTGATTGAGATGTTCGAAGTACATAAGGTGGGAGAGGTCATCGGCGGAGATGCTTTCCTGATAGTCACGGAAAGTAAGGCCGCGATGGTCGATACAGGTTTCGCATTCACTGCTAAAAAAGTTGCCAAGAATGTGAAGAAGATACTCGGGGACAGAAAGCTGGATTACATTCTGCTCACACATTCCCACTATGATCACGTTTCAGGAGCGATGGCATGCAAACGCATGTGGAAGGATGCGGTCATCGTATCTGCAGAACATGCCGCGAAAGTGTTCGAGAAGCCGTCCGCGATCAAAAGGATGAACAAGCTGAACAGAGCGGCGGCATTGACATTCAAGAAACTGCCTTTCTATGGGAATCAATTGAAAGGATTGCATACGGACAGGATAGTGAAGGAAGGAGATATCATAGATCTCGGTTCATTGAAACTGAAGGTGCTGGAATCTCCGGGACACACATGGGACACCATAGCATTCTGGTCAGAAGAGGAGAAATTCCTTGTCGCCAATGAGACCGTCGGCGTTGTCGTGACGGATGAAATACTGCAGCCCGCATGTCTTGTGAGCCATAAGAAATGCGTCGAATTCGTCAATAAGGTGAAAGAATGGAAACCTGAGAAGGTACTGGTCCCGCATTATCAGATGATTTACGGAAAGGATTGCGACAATTATCTGGAACTCAGTCTCAAGTGGCACGACATCTACAAGAAGTATGTTCTGGAAGAACACAGCAAAGGCATCACTCTCGAAGAATTGATGAAAAAGTCCAAAGAAAAATACTGGGTGGGACCTGTGAAGGCAGGACAGCCCGAGATAGCTTTCGATATGAACAGCAAGAACATCATTCCGACGATCATCAAAGAATATTGCGATGATGCGAAGACAGAATAATCAGATGTCATCTATTTTTGCGATATGGCAATCACGATTTTTGTGATTGAATGGACAATAACAATAATTATTCTATCATAGATCCACTCATTTTAGTGGAAAGCAGAGAAAAGAAACAGCAGATAATAGACGAGATGGATTCAGCGTATGAGAAACTGAACATCTATATCACAAAGATGAGGGAAAGCGGAAGAAAGGAAAGCACACTCAAAACATATTGCTATGTGATCGATGTGATGATCAAATTCTTTGTTTCATCAGGACTTCATTGCGATCCTGTGAACATAACGAAAAGCGAGATCATAACATTCATCAGATCGTACAACAAGATCAGCGATCTCACGAAGAAATCATACATTCAGATATTTTCGAAATGGATCATGGCGGCGGATGACAATGATGTCGTGAGAAAGATGGACATCCTTTGGCCGAAATCATCAAGACCGGGAAGAAAATGGGCCAGATATGATGTTGCTGTCAAAGTGTTCAGAAAAGAAAAGAGCATGCTGAACAAGATGATACTGGCACTTGCAATGGATCAGGGGATGCGTGCGATCGAGATCGCATCTCTGAAACTGTCTGATTTCGACGGCGAGATGATAAGAATCCATGGTAAAGGACACATCAACGGAAAGGTCAGATATCTTCCCAAATCGCGTCGCGTGAAGAAGATCCTGAGTGATTATCTGGAATGGAGAGAGGCACACATGAAAGGCAAGGATCACAGTCTCATGATCGTGAACAAGCGCGGCGAGCCGCTCACGCCGCATGCGGTCACATTGCGTGTGATAAATCTCGGCAAGAAATACAATGTGACACTGACCGCTCACGCATTGAGAAGAAGATTCATCACGGATACATTAGACTCAGGCGTGAAGATAGAAGTGTGCGCAAAGATGGTAGGACACGAGAGTCCGTCCGTCACAGCGTTGTACTACAACTGCGAAGAACAGAAGATATCCGAAGCGATGGAGATGAGGGAAAAGTATGTCCTGAAATCGAACCCGGAAGATAATGAAACGGTGGCATGAGCCACCGTATTCAGACATCCAAAGTGAATGTCTCTCCCGTATTCGGAAGAATTACATTGTAATCGCTCAGATCCTCAAGGAACAGTTCTCTTGTCTCTGAGTGCATTATGATGATATTCTTCGGGTCGCATTCTTTGACGAAATCGACAAGCTCGCCATGGTCGGCGTGCGCAGAGAAATCATATTTCTGTATCTCGCAGTTGACCTTGGCGATCTCACCGTCGATTTTGATGCATCTGTCCTCCAGAAGCATCTTGCCGTTGGTGTCATCAGCTTGATATCCTACGAGGAGGACAGCATTCCTCGGATCATCCTTCAATGCACTTAGGTATTTGATGACAGGTCCTCCGTCGAGCATTCCGCCCGTGGTCACAATGACTTCCGCTCTTCCTGCATCTCTCCTCATGTTGGCGTTCCTGACCTCGTTGAATTTCCTCTTTGCGATCTTCAAACCTCTGACATCGGCAAGATATTCAGGATAGTCCAGGAACAGGCGGGTGACCGAGCGTCCCATTCCGTCGACCCACATCTCATAACCCTGATTCTTCAGGAGCATCATGATCTCCTGAGTACGTCCGACTGCAAAACTCGGTATCAATGCAGTACCTCCGCGATCGACAACCTCAGCGATTTTATCGAGGAATTCCTTTTCGACGTCTTTTCTCTTCGGGTGATAACGTCCGCCGTATGTTCCTTCGATGAACAAATTCTCGCAATCGACAGGTTTTGCTCCGTCGACAAGTCTTTGTTTCATCGTGTGGATGTCGCCAGTGTACAGTGTTTTTGTATCTACACCGAATTCGAACATCGCAGCACCGGGTACGTGACCTGCTGAATGCATACAGACCTCGATTTTACCGAGATCGAATGTATCTCCGAAAGTCATCGGAACAACACTCTTCATCGTTCTTTCGATATCCCCGGTTGTATACGGCAGAGGATAATTCTCAGCTTTTGCGATCTTCAGAGAATCATACATCATGATCTCTCCCACCGATGCGGACAGCGGTGTGGTGAAAAGTTCACATCTGTCCCTTCCGCATATCAGCGGAACCATCCCGCAGTGATCCAGGTGACAGTGTGTAAGGAGCACATGATCCACCTTCGTGTTCACTGGCATTGGATATTCCGGCGGTTTTGTCGGACTCATGCCATATTCCACGAGAAGAGTCTTTCCGGCTCCCTCTACCATCATTCCCATGCGGCCTACTATATCTGCGCCGCCCAGGAATTTGAATTTCATTTCCATAGGCTAATCTCCTGTTTGTTTATGGTGCCTCTATCGTACAGAGGACTTTGTGAAAAAGAGGCCGAAGCGCTCTTTTTGTACTGTGATAGTGAATGTGCGCGCAGCGCACGTGAATATTGCTTGCGATGTTTATATTATATATAAAGTCTGACGCAAAAATGTGTCGTTATTTTGTCATCTGCTTTTTAAACATGAAAAAAATCACCCAACAGTCAAAAAATCAAGTCACAGTTAAATACTACGTAACTGATGTAAATCTGCTGATTCAGCACGGGATGCATTTGAGCAAATATGATGGCAACAATCTCGGCGGTAAGATAAAGGGTGCTGCCGACGTCGTATTAGGTACGAGTACAGAAGGTTCCAGGTCGTTATTTGATATGCGTTCTGCGACTCTTTTAACGTTCTTTCTGCTGTTCCTTACAGGATGGATACCTGTAATAGGCCAGATAATCGCAGGATTCGTAGGGGGTAGGAAAGCCGGTTCACCGTATCGTGCATTACTCGCCACAGGTATTGCGACCTTTGCGTTCGTCGTTATGCTGACGATTGCATCAATGATAATCTGGGCTGTCAACCCGGATTTCAATGTCGACAGCGCTAAAGATTCATCGTTATTCGCATCCATCTGTGTCGATTATGCACAGAAACTGTTCGGATGCAACGATCTCACTGTCAACTACGGTGAGTACTTGATGACGGTTGCATTCGGTCTTGTGGGCGGAGTTCTTGCAGATCAGGCAAGAAAAGAGATGCGCATCCTGATCCAGAATGGAGGCGTCATATCGGGTCACCGTGCACGTTCAATGGATCTTCACCGCAATGGCAAAAAACTCGGATTCGAATCATATGATGACTATAAGGCGATGTCAGTAAATTCAATGTCAGTCTCGTCAAGGAAGAGAACCTCAGATGTCGTTACGAATGAGACAGTGACACCGACAGTGACTGATACAGCGGATTGCACTTCTTCGGATTTCAGAGGAAATCCCACGAGTGACAATGTCAGTCCTTTCAAAGACATACTTCATCTCAAGAAACATAACTCTGAGGACAAAGAGAAGAAAGTATCCGAAGAATCGCATGATGATAGCGAGCATTACCTATAAGCGCGCATATGTGCGTTAATACCTTTTTTATACAGAAAGCCGATAACCATTCGCAATAATGAGGCGAATAGTTTGTTCTGTCCGAAATGTGGTTCAATGGTTTTCCCGCAAGATGGGAAATACATCTGCAAACAATGCGAGCAAGATGTAGATGCGATGATCGATGAGAGAGACAAAGGGATCTTCACCAAATCTGAGACCAAAGAGATCGTCATCAATTCAGATGAGAATGCGCAGCTTCCCAAGACACGTATCATATGTGAGAAGTGCGGTCACACTGAGGCATATTACTACATGAGGCAGAACAGGTCGGCAGATGAGCCTGAGACGATTTTCTATCGTTGCGCTAAATGTAACCATCAATGGAAAGAATAAACTGGTCGGTGATACGGATGTTCAAGGCGGAGATTAAGGCAGACACACTGAAAGGACTTGTGAACGTAATATCCACGCTCATAGATGAGGTAAAATTCACGATTGATGCGAAAGGGATGAGCCTCAATGCTGTCGATCCAGCACACGTTGCGATGATCGAGCTCAGAATGAATGCGGATGCATTCGAGTCGTTCGAAGCGGATTCCGTTGAACTCGGCATCGATCTCGACAAGGTCAAGGAAGTGCTCAAACTCTCATCATCAGGTGATGTTATTGCAATGCAGCATGATGAAGAACATGGAAGACTCATTTTCAAAGTGGGAAACATCACAAGGCGCATGAATCTTGTCGACGCATCAAGTATCGGAGATGTCAAGGTGCCGCCGCTTGAACTTTCCGCCAGTATCGAGGTGCCTGTTGCAGAATTGCAGAAAGGTATCAAGGCATCAGAATCTATTTCAGATCACATTTCGCTTATTGCAGATAAGGACTCATTCGAACTTGTGTGTGAAGGAGATACCGACTCAGCAGATCTCAAATTGGACAAGAAACAGTTGAACAGTATTAACGTGTCATCACAAGTCAGCAGTATGTTCCCACTGGATTACTTCTCCAATTTCATCAAAGCAGTACCGTCGGATGCAGCAGTCAAGATTGAGCTTGATAATGATTATCCTCTCAAATTGATCTTCAGTATCGCTGACGGAAAGGGTTCAGTAGTCTATCTCTTGGCACCAAGGATCGAGAATGAGTGAGTCCGATGGAAACTGTTGAGCTTGAAAAATTAGCTAACAGGCTCAGATTGCATGTCATAGAGATGACATCCGCAGCCAGTTCTGGGCATCCTGGCGGTTCATTGTCATCTGCGGACATCATCACAGCGTTGTATTTTGATGTGATGAAACACAACCCGAAGAATCCTCAATGGGAGGACAGGGACCGTTTCGTATTGTCAAAAGGACATATAGCGCCGGTACTGTACGCGGCATTGGCCGAATCAGGCTATTTTCCGGTTGAGGACCTCATAACATTGAGGAAGATAGGCTCCAAACTTCAGGGGCATCCGGTAAGAGGCAAGATCCCGGGAGTGGAGATGTCCACAGGTTCGTTGGGCCAGGGACTGAGTATGAGTTGCGGAATAGCATTGGCCGGAAAGATGGACAAGAAAGATTACAAGACGTATTGTCTGCTCGGGGACGGGGAACTGCAGAGCGGTCAGAATTGGGAAGCGGCGATGTTCGCATCCAATTACAAATTGAGCAATCTCATCGCAATCGTCGATCGCAACAGGTTACAGATATGCGGGAATACAGAGGACGTCATGGCGCTGGATCCTTTGGATGATAAATGGTCTGCTTTCGGATGGAATGTCATCAGAGCAGAAGGACACAATATGAAGAAGATCCTCAAAGCATTCGAGATGGCCAAACAATTCACATGCGCACCGACAGTGATAATTTTCGACACGATCAAAGGAAAAGGTGTCTCATTCATGGAGAATAACGCCGGTTTCCACGGAAAAGCATGCAATGTCAATGAACATGACAAAGCTGTCCAAGAACTGATGAAGGTGATCTGATGGTATTGGCACAGCGCACCTATTACGGAAAAGCGTTAGCAGAACTTGCCAAAAAAAGGAATGACGTTGTCGTTATGGATGCGGACCTCGCAGGATCAACCAAGACATCGGATTTCCAGAAAGCGGCACCTGACAGATTTGTGGAAGTCGGTATCGCGGAACAGAACATGATCGGTATCGCAGCAGGTCTTGCAGCATCAGGGAAAACAGTCTTCGCTTCAACATTTGCAGTATTCGCAACAGGGCGTTGCTGGGAACAGATCAGATTGGCAGTCGCATATCCTAAGAATAATGTCAAGATAGTATCCACACACTGCGGCATAAGTGTCGGCGAGGACGGTGCATCGCACCAAGCGCTTGAAGATATCGCGATAATGCGTGCAATACCGAATATGGTGGTGATTTCGCCTGCAGATGCTCATGAGGCATTCGCAGCAACACTTGCTATCGCAGATTACAAAGGCCCCTGTTATATGAGATTGGGCCGTGCCAACTTCCCGGAGATTTATGAGGAAGGTATGAAATTCGAGATAGGTAAGGCATCCGTTCTGAAAGAAGGAAAGGATGTGACTATCATAGCAACGGGACAGATGGTCTCTAAATCACTGGATGCAGCGAAGGATCTGGAAGCGGAAGGAATTTCAGCTGAAGTGATCAATGTTTCAACAATCAAACCATTGGACGCTGCAACGCTCACAAAATCACTCAAGAAGACCGGATGTGCCGTCACAGCGGAGGAGCACAGCATCATCGGCGGTCTGGGTTCTGCGGTTTCAGAAATGATAGCAGAGTCGATATGCGTTCCGTTGACAAGGGTCGGAACTAAAGATACATTCGGCGAGTCAGGAAAGGCCGAGGCACTCATGGAGAAATACGGTCTGACATCGAAGGATATCAAAGCAGCAGCTAAAGAATCGATTTCAAAGAAAAAGAAGGAATGAAAATGAAGATATTCATAGATACAGCAAATCTGGATCAGATAAAAGAGATCAACAGTTGGGGAATTGTTGACGGAGTCACGACCAATCCCAGTCTTATCGCAAAGGAAGGAGTCTCTGTTGAGAAGCGCATCAAGGAGATAGCTGCCGTTGTGGACGGACCGATATCTGCTGAAGCAATGTCGATGACAGCACCCGAGATGATCAAGGAGGGACGTAAACTTGCCAAGATCCACCCGAATGTTGTGATAAAGCTCCCGATGTGTGTCGAAGCACTGAAAGCAACAAAAGCATTGAAAGAAGAGGGCATCAAAGTCAACGTCACGCTCATATTTTCAGCACAGCAGGCATTGCTGGCAGCCAAAGCAGGAGCAGCATATGTCTCACCGTTCGTAGGACGTCTGGACGACATAGGCGAATACGGAACCGATCTGATCGCCAACATCTCCTCGATCTTTGCAGTATACGGATTCGAGACAGAGATCATCGCAGCAAGCATCAGGCACCCTGTGCATGTTCTCGATGTCGCACTTGCAGGATGTGACATCGCAACGATCCCATACGATGTCCTCAAGAAAATGGTCTCACACCCGAAGACCGATGAGGGAATCCAGAAATTCATCGCTGATTACGAGAAATCGAAGAAGAAAAAGTGATCCGATGGATGTCGTCGTGGTCGGAGGCGGTCCAGCTGGTACGAAAACAGCATCACTGATCGCCAAGGACCACGATGTAATCATTTTAGAAGAGCACGAATGCTCGGGAAAGCCGGTGCAATGCGCCGGAATCATCTCTCCTGAAACGTACAGGATGTCAGGGGTCAGATCAACCATTCTTAACAGGATCAAAGGTGCTGAATTCATATTTCCCAACGGAAAGAGCATTCATTTGAAGGATACAGAAGATAAAGCATACGTCATCGACAGAGGGGAAATGGATTCTCTTATGGCTGATAAAGCGATCGATGAAGGTGCTGAGATAAGATATTCTGAAAAATTCCATTCATTCAAGAACAATATTGTGAAGACATCATTGGGCACGTTTGAAACAAAGATGCTGATAGGTGCCAATGGATATTCTTGCAACATCATAGATAACAACCCTCCGACGGAGTATGTCCGCGGGATAATATATGATGTGAAACACAAAATGGATGATCAGGAGACATTCATCATCAGAGCCGGTAACGACATAGCACCCGGATTCTTCAGTTGGGAGATACCGATCGGAGATGTGACACGTGTGGGATTATGCACATGTTGGGGAGCCGGTCCTCCCATGCCTTATTTCAGGAAATTACTGAAAATAACAGGGTTGGAAGATTGTGAGGTGGTGAACAGAAATTCGGGAAAGATACCGATCGGTCGCAGAAGATGCAGTTTTTCTGATAATACCATACTTGTGGGCGATGCAGCTTCACAGGTAAAACCGATGTCCGGCGGAGGATTATATCCGACATTCATATCATCGCAGTGTGCAGCTGAAGTGACAGACGAAGCGTTCAGAATGAATGATTTTTCAGCATCTTTCTTATCAAAATATGAAAAACAATGGATGGGCGCGATAGGGAACAGATTGAAGACAGAATATCGTTTGAGAAAGATATTTCTCAAATTTACAGACGATGATTTCAACAGGGTTGAATCGATAGTGGATGAGAAACTGATAGATGATATGAAAGGATTCAGCATAGACAACGTACCAGTTCTTCTGAAAAAGCTGCTGAGACATCCGGCAGTTTGTATGAAAAGTGCATTGATGGCAACAAAGGTGGTGTTAAGATGAAATTGGCCAAAATACCTGTGGATGAAGCATCTGAAACGATACCGATGCTCCTGAGAAAGGAACTTGTCAATTGCAATGCCAAGATTTCAAAAGGGGATGGATACAGATTGGTGCCGATAGCTGACGGAAAGGAAGAAGTCATCGCCAATATGGGATATGAGATTACGGACGGTTTTGCGCATTCACGCGATCGTACACCGCCCCAGGAACGTATCAGATATTCATTATCCGATATTCCGAAGGATGTTATCGATAAACTGCCGACGAAATGGGAGTATGTCGGAAAGATCGCCATCATAAGGCTGGATGATTCTGCTGAACCATACAAAGAACGTATAGGAAAAGTCTACGCTGAAGAATTGGACATGGAGACGATTGTCGTTGATCGCGGAGGTGTCACCGGTGAATTCAGAAGGCCCGATATGGAGATAATCTACGGAACACAGACTGAATCTGTAAGGCTGGAGAATGGAATCCTGTATGATTTCGATGTAACGAAGGTCATGTTCTCATCAGGTAATGTCGATGAGAGAGAACGTATGGAGACACTGGATTGCACCGGAGAAACAGTAGTGGATATGTTCGCAGGCATAGGCTATTTTACATTGCCTTTGGCCAAATTCGCCAATCCTTCAAAAATTTATGCATGTGAGAAGAATCCAGATTCTTATGAATTCCTTGTGAAGAATATAAAGTTGAATGAATTGGAAGATAAAGTCATACCTATCTTGTCTGACAATCGTGATCTGGATATCGGAGAACATTTTGCAGACCGCATCCTGATGGGATATGTTCAGACCACTTCGGATTTCATTCCTAAAGCTTTGGAGATGATAAAATCCGGAGGGATGTTACATTATCATGATACATTCTATGTGAACGAGTATGAGGATAGGATCAAGGAAATCTTCGACAAGGCTTGTCCGGGAAGATACAGGATCGAGAACATACGTGAAGTGAAATCCTTCGCTCCTTCCGTATCCCATTATGTTGCTGATGTCAGGATCTTAAACTGATTCGCCACACCCCATTGCTGTGAGCAGAGTGTTCATCTTGTCACGATAGTCATTGCCTTCAGCTTTCACCAATTGTTCAACGAACGGATACAGGAATTGTGAGAATTCCAATTCGTCATTGGTACATTTTATCGCATCGCATTTTGCGACATCAGCGAATGCCTTTGCCATCGAACGTGTTTTTCCGGCTTTCGGAACGATGTTGTTGAATTCGTCAGCCAGCATCTCTGCGCCTCCGACTTTTACAGCTTTAGCATAAGTGTCTGCCGATTTCGTTATCGGACCCGGTCTTGAGAACACAGGAAGTTTTGAAACGATATCGTGTGAAATGAACCTGCGATGTGCCAATTTCACAGTGGATGCGGGATTGATCTTCGAATAATCGTCGAATGAATCTGCGACCTCTTTGTTAGTGAATGATTCGATTATGTTATATCCATCACTCCAGAGGGAAGTCAGGACCTCAGATGCTTTATCGTTGCGCGATATGACAGAGACTTTGTTCTTCGTAAGGTATGTTTTGATAGCATCCTTCTCGACATCTGTCCCTTTCACGTCTGCAAGGAACGCATTCAGATCCGAACCGTAATTTTTGTTGTCTATGATGTATGTGGCATTGTCGCTGTTCTTGAGCGAACCCATTTCTCCTTTGACCACTGAATTGATGATGTTCAGATCGTTTAACTGTCCGAGAGAGTATTTTTTGACAGTGTCCTTGTCGATGATCTTCTTTCCACTCTCTCCTTCTTTGTGATATTTGTGTTCTACATATACCTCGAAATCATCCAATGGGTCGTTGGCGAGCATTCTGGATATGATGTATTGGAGGGAAGAGATTTCTTTTGCACAATCCCTGCAGATGCGTACTTCCTTATCCAATGATTTAACTCTGATGACAAGATCCGCACTGGAAGTGTGTCCGCATTGTATTTCATCATTCGGGAATTCATATGGTGAATCCCAGAATGTATCATATAAGTAGTCTTCAGGCATGTTCGGAGATTTGGAACAATAGACCTTATCATCGTATGAGTAGATGTGAAGGTTCTTCTTCTTTGCAATGTGATTGTAGAGGAATAACCTGATCTTCGGATCATCGTAATACTGGCAACCGATCATCTTGTCACTTCCGACGGAACCTCTCTGCGCATATGAGATATCCTCGCCGGCAAGTTTTGCTGTTGCAAGATATTGGATATTTCCTGCTGCGTACAATGAGACTGTTCCGCAGTATGCTTTGAAGATGTCGTCACTGCCTTTCGATGCCATCTTGGTCATGAATTCGGCATCATTGACTTTGGATCCGAGCTTGTTTATGGCAGAGAATGTCTTTTTGAACGGACAGAATAAGCATTTGCTGTCGCATACAGGCCTTATGAGTTCCGGATTCTCAGCGAGATTTTTTGCCTTCTCGATGAGTTCTTCCTCAAGTCTCTTCGGTGCGCGTTTGACGCCTCTCATTCTGAGTCTCTTCTTTCCTGCCATAATCTTTGGGTATGACTGTTATTTTATAAAGATATTCAACCGTACCGAATACAGAGTACAGCATGAATGAGATAGAGGCCCACGAAAGAAACGTCAGAGCATTCTTTGCAAGGAAACCGTTCTGTTACAAGAGCATGACCTCACAGGAATCGATACTGTTCTGTGCAGCGCTGACACATGACAGTTACTGCAGCGAGGCCATTAATTTCAAGACCCCTGTGGAATTGCAATCATATGAGAGATTGGAGTTTCTCGGCGATGCCGTACTGGAGATGATAACCTGTGAGTATGTGTATCTGTCATCCGAGTACAAAGAGGGCAGGATGACGGATTTCAAACAGGATGTCGTTGCTAACAGAAAGATATCCGAAAGAGTCCTGGAGTATGGGCTGAATATAGATGACATAATGCTCGTCGGACACGGTCACAGGGATAAGAAGAAGAACATCGTAGAGGACAGTATGAGGGCTGATGCTTTCGAAGCGATCATCGGGGCGATCTACCTTACGAAAGGGTTCGATGAGGCGAAAAGGATTGTCAGAGAAGTGCTTCTTCCGCACGACTAGATTATCTTATAAATGTGAAACTAATTTTAGCGTTAATGAACGTTGAAGATACTGCATCAGCGATAAAGAGTATGAAGATACGCGGTGCCGGCAGGATTGCAAGGTCTGCATCTGAATCCATGGCTGAATATGCAAAATCATACACAGGGAATGATAAAAGAGATTTCATTATCAAATTGAATGAAAAGAAGGATATTCTCCTGTCATCAAGACCGACGGCAGTATCGTTGTACAACGGAGTGATGTCATCGATAAAAGGTATCGATAACGGAAAAGACATCGACGATATCAGAAGGATCGTTATTGAAAATTCGGAAGCATTCGTGAATAATTCAGAGAATGCGGTCAAAATAATAGGAAAATACGGTGCAGACCTGGTGGATGACGGAGACACCCTGTTGACACATTGTAACAGCAGCGCTGCCGTTTCTGTGATAAGGACAGCCTATGAACAGGGGAAGGACATCAAAGTGTTCGCTACCGAAACAAGACCCTGGGGACAGGGATTCATCACGGTGAACGAGATCGCAGAGGCGGGTATAGATGTCACTCTGGTAGTCGACAGTGCTGTGCGTTCTGTCATGGATAAGGTGGATAAGGTGTTCGTAGGGGCAGATACGATAACAGCTGACGGAACATTGATCAACAAGATAGGGACGTCGCAGATCGCATTGATCGCGAATGAATTCAACGTTCCTTTCAGAACATGTGCTGAAACATACAAATTCTCTCCGTTGACATTGAAAAAGGACGACGTTGAGATAGAACTCAGAGATGTTGATGAGATAATCAAAGGGAAGGATATCAACAAAAAAGTGAAGATCCACAATCCGGTGTTCGACAGGACACCAGGTAAATACATAGATGCAATCATCACCGAGAGAGGTTTAATCAAACCATCTGATGTGCGCAGGAACATTATAGAGATATTCGGAGAGGGAGAACAATGAAGACGTATTCATATCTGCATATAGACGAAGATGTAGACCAGGATGCATTCGTGATATGTGACTACCGTGTTACGACCGAGATGAAAATGGAGGCTGCGGCCGAAGCAATAGCTGCTGAACAATCCACAGGGACATGGACAGGAATATCGACTCTCACGGACGACATCTTTGACAGATACGGAGCACGTATTCTGAAAATCAACAATGATAACGTACGTATAGCATACCCAGTGGATGATTTCAGTCTGGATGTAGGGGCTGTTCCGCAGATCCTTTCAGTGATAGCCGGGAATCTCTTCGGATTGGAATCTATAGGAAAACTGAGATTGGAGGACGTATTCTTTCCGAGATGTATGCTTAAAGAATTCAAAGGGCCGAAGTTCGGTATCGACGGATTGAGAAAGGAATTAAAACGTCCTGATAAGCCACTGATTGGCACGATAGTGAAGCCCAAGATCGGTCTTCCGCCCAAGGAGTTCGCTGAATATGTCTATGAAGCCGGAATGGGTGGATTAACAAACAGCAAGGATGATGAGACACTTTCGAATCAGAGATTCTGTCCAATCGAAGACCGTACAGTAGCAGTGGCGGAAGCATTGGACAGATTGAAATCAGAAGGACATCACATGATGCATGCAATCAATGTGAGCACATCAGGCCACGAAATATTGGAATTGGCTGAAAAAGTTCAGAGTTGGGGTGCGAAAGAATTGATGGTCGACGTCATCACATGCGGTTTCGCTGCAGTCCAAGCATTGGCTGAAGACCCATCGATAAAGGTCCCTATACACGTCCACAGGACAATGCACGGTGCTATGACCAGGGATCCTTTGCACGGGATATCGATGCTCCCGATCACAAAATTGGTACGTATGTGCGGAGGAGATGCACTGCATATAGGAACACTCGGCGTGGGAAAGATGTCGGGCAACAGGAGCCATGAAAATCTGGACGCCTGTTTGGATGATATTACAGTACCATACAGGACAGTCATGCCGGTATGTTCCGGAGGAGTGTATCCCGGAATGGTAGAGAAGATGGTGAAGGAATCCGGCCTTAATGTGCAGATCCAGGCAGGAGGAGGAGTGGCAGGACATCCGGGCGGTGTAAAGAAAGGCGCAATGGGAATGTGTCAGGCCGTAGATGCTGCAGTACTCGGAATTCCGGTGGAAGAATATGCAAAGGATCATGAAGAATTGCGTATAGCTCTCGATAAGTGGGGAAAGAAATGAAGCTGAAGGTATTAGTTGGAGATTTTGAGATCTGGGACACGTCTATGATGCTCCACACCAAGGACTGTGTGAAACTGGGCATCAAAGAAGGTGAGCGTGCGCGCATCACCGGAAAGAAATCCCTTGTGGTGTTTGTAAACAAGTCTGATACACTGTTGAAAGAGGGATGTGCGTTAATGTCAAAGACCATCGCTTCAAAGATAGGGGCGAAGGATGGTGATGAGATAGATGTAGAGTTCCAGCCTATCCCGGATTCAGTGAGGTTCATCAGGAAGAAGATGAACGGAGATAAGCTATCACGTGATGAGATCAACGCCATAATAAGTGATATTTCGGAATCGAAACTGTCACGTATAGAGATATCATCCTGGCTCACTACACTGCAGATAGTTGGAATGGACATCGACGAGATCGCAGATATGACTGTTGCGATGGTGAATACAGGCGACAGGATAGAGTTCAGCCGTAAACCCGTGTTCGATTTCCACAGTGTGGGAGGAGTTCCCGGAAACAAGGTCACGCCGATCGTTGTTTCTATAGTCGCAGCGGCGGGATTGATGATACCTAAGACATCCAGCCGTGCCATAAGCAGTGCATGCGGAACATCCGATTTCGTTGAAGTGTTCTGTGAAGTGGCACTTACTGCTGAACAGATCAAGAACATTTCGGAATCTACAGGTGGCGTACTGGCATGGGGAGGTTCTGTTAATCTTGCACCTGTAGATGACATGGTCATAAAGATAGAGTATCCACTTGGGATCAACCCACGTCCTCAGATGCTGGCATCGATCATAGGGAAGAAGATTGCCATTGGTGCAACACATCTTCTTATGGACATACCGACAGGTTCAGGAACAAAGATACCGACCATAGAGGTGGCGAGAGCATATGTCCGCGACCTTATGGAATTGGGTGACAAACTCGGTATTAAGATCGAATGTGCAATAACATATGGTGATCAACCAGTAGGAAGTGCAATAGGTCCGAATCTTGAAGCCAGAGAGTGTCTCAGAGTCCTTGAGGGAAGTACTTCCCCGTCAAGTGTCGTAGAGAAGGCATGTCAATTGGCCGGGATAATTTTGGATATGGGCGGAATACTGAATGGTGAGGACAAAGCGAGAGAGATATTGAGTTCAGGAAAAGCGCTGGAGAAGTTCCGTGACATCATCGAGGCACAGGGCGGGAACAGGAACATCAAATCCGAAGATATCAAACCCGGAAAGTACAAATCGGAAGTGGTCAGCCAGATAAACGGATATGTGCATTCTGTTGATAACAAATCATTGGTTCAGATAGCAAGAGCGGCCGGTTCGCCGTCTGACAAAGGTGCAGGGTTGTTGCTTCTGAAGAAGAAAGGGCAGCCTGTAAAGAAAGGCGATGTGATACTGGAGATATACTCGGAATCCGAGGCCAAATGTAAATTCGCAAAAGATCTGGCCGTCACCCTGAAACCGATAGATATAGAAGGGATGCTCATAGAGAAATCGATAAGATGAGAAAATTCTGTTTCACTGTAGATCTGGACAGAGATGTCAATATACCGATCCCGGGAACCTCTGTTGCAGGTTCTATGGACAGAGGCAACGGTACCGCACCGAGATTCGAATCCACAGCAAAAGGGACCGAGTTGCTCGTAGAGATGTTGGATTCTCTCGGTATCAAATGCACATTCTTTGCTGAGGCCAGATCATTGATGAATTCAGGGGCATCAAGTTTCGTAGATGGACACGAAGTGGCGATGCACGGTCTGGATCACGAGGACTATTCGGGTGAAAAGACTGATTTCATGATGGATTACGGTGAGATGAGGGACACTGTCGAAAGAGCCATATCAATAATACGTGATTGCACAGGGACACAGCCCAAAGGATTCAGATCGCCGTACATGATGCCCAATGAAGACATGTTGGAATTTTTGAATGAGTACGGAATAAAGTACGATTCATCATATTATCATTATATCGAAGAACAGATGTCTCCATATAGATTGGACTGCGGCCTTATGGAAATCCCTGTTCCGAAGTTCAACGACGTATGCGGGAAACCGATAACATCCTATCTCAATCCATTGCATGAAGGTTCCAGAAAGCCTGATGATTTCATCAGATTGAAAGATGTCATGAAGGACGGGGTATTCATCGTGGCCACGCACTCCTGGCACATATGTGAGACTATGAAAGGAAAATTGGATCTGGAACATATCAGAAAGAACATAGAAGGTGTCCAATCTGTGATCGAGAGTTTCATTGATTCGGGATATGTACCCGTGACCATGTTGGAATCACTCTTGTAGTCGCGCATACAATTATATTCGCATCATCTATTGTCCGTATAGTGTTCAAATGACATACAAACTGATCAGCGGAAAGGAAATCTCAGAGAAGATCTACGTTGAGATCAAGGAGAGATTGGCCAAGCTGAATGAGAAAGGTATTGTGCCGGGATTGGCAGTCATAAGAGTAGGTGACGATCCGGCATCTGAGGTTTATGTCAGGAACAAGGAAAGAAAGTGTGCTGAACTCGGAATAAGATCCGAGACGATACATCTTTCCAACAATATATCGGAAGCGCAACTTATTTCCAAGGTCAAACAACTGAATAATGATCCGATGATACACGGATATCTGATTCAACTCCCGTTGCCGGATCATATAGATGCCGACAAGATCATCAATTACATAGATCCAAACAAGGATGTGGATTGTTTCCATCCTGAGAATGTCGGAAGGATGTTGGTCGGGGATTACAAATTCCTCCCTGCTACTCCTGGTGGCGTACAACAGATGCTCATTCATTCCAATATTGAAACGGCTGGAAAGCATATTGTCGTTGTAGGAAGGAGCAACATTGTGGGAAAACCGATGGCAGCGCTCATGATCCAGAAAGGGATAGGCGCAGATGCCACTGTTACAGTGGTGCATTCGAAGACCAGCGACACTTCAGAACTTACACGTCAGGCGGACATTCTGATCGTATGTATGGGAAAACCCAAGTCGATAACCGCAGACATGGTGAAAGAAGGTGCAGTTGTGATCGATGTAGGGACAACAAGAGTCCCGAATCCAGATTCTCCGAATGGATCCAGCATCGTAGGCGATGTTGATTTCGATAATGTGAAAGAAAAAGTTTCAGCAATAACACCGGTCCCGGGAGGAGTCGGGCCGATGACTATCTGTATGCTCATGTACAATGTGGTTACAGCTGCAGAATTATCAATTGACGCTCAAAAGTGATAAAATGATGAGAGAATGCGAAGATCACGGATATTTCCGTGATGAGTACTGTCCTGTCTGCGGAGAGGAAGGAAAGTTCATCATGAACGACTACGAGGTTGAAAAACTCGGAAGGATGATGGCAGGGATCCTGAGACACGGCAGATTCGATCTGCCTATGGACGATCAGGGTTTCGTGAGAATAAAGGACATCATCTTTGCTGTGAAAGAATATAATCCGCGTATGCATTGGCTCAGGCCGCATCATATAACGGCACTTGCGGAGACAGATCCCAAGGGAAGATACCAGATATCCGGAGATGCAGTCAGGGCGACATACGGACATACGATACAGTTGGATCTGAAGCTTGATACGGATAATATTCCTGATGAATTGTATTATCCGACGACAGAAGAGGAAGCAGAAATCATTCTGGAAACGGGACTGGTGCCGTCTGACAGATCATGGGTCCATCTCTCATTGACGTATGATGATGCATTCAGAGCAGGGTTGGTACGTGTGGAGAATCCGACAATTCTTGCAATCGACACCAATGCATGTTTCGATGCTGGATATGACATCGGAAAGGCAGCGAAAACAGTATTTCTGTGTAAACAGGTCCCGGCGGATTGTCTCAGAATAATCTACGAAGAAGAACTCGAGTAAGATACAGGGGCGGATTATGGTAAAAGTTCCTAAGATTGTGACCAACGCTGCGTATACACATTACGAAACGGAGTTGGAGAAGGAAGTACTTAGTGGTCCAATACCCAAACATCTGGCGATTATAATGGACGGCAACCGTCGTTACGCCAAAGAGGTCATGAAAGACAACAACACCCAATTAGGTCACAAATTGGGGAAGGACAAGGTAGAGGACGTAATCAAATGGTGTAACAAACTCGGTGTGAAAATCCTGACCATCTATGCGTTTTCGACTGAGAATTTTTCACGTGATGAATCTGAAGTGAAATATATTCTTGATCTTATACGTGATAAGCTTTATGAGATAGGGGAGAACAAGGAAACGCATAAGAACAAAGTGTGCGTCAAAGTCATCGGGGAGCGCGACATGATCTCCAAGGATCTTCTGGATGCCGTTGAATATGTGGAAGAAGCGACAAAAGATTATTCAGATTATTATCTCAACATAGCGGTTGCTTACGGCGGAAGACAGGAAATCGTCAGCGTCATGAGATCACTGGCCCAGAAGGTAAAGGACGGAGAATTGGATGTCAATGACATAACAGAGGAGATGATATCCAACAACATGTATACATTCAGAAATCCGGACCCAGATTTGGTATTGAGGACATCAGGTGAGCTGAGGATATCTAATTTCCTGATATGGCAGTTGGCCTATTCGGAACTGTATTTCACAGATGTCTATTGGCCGGACTTCAGATACATTGATCTTCTCAGAGCAATAAGATCATATCAGCACCGCAACAGACGTTACGGAACGTGAGAATATGGACGATGTTATATTCCTTCATGCACCGAGTGTATATGATTTCAGAAAAAAGCCGATATTCTACGGTCCGGTGAGTGATGTTGTCCCCTCGTCTCCGGTATTCGAGATGTATCCCATAGGATTCATGACAATGTCATCACATCTTGAGGCGGCCGGATTTAAGACAAGGATAGTGAACATCGCGGTACAGATGCTCCAGAGCAAAAAATTCGATGTTGAGGCCCGTATCAAATCATTGCATTCGAAAGTATTCGCAATTGACCTTCATTGGATGCCTCATTGTCATGGTGCTATTGAGATAGCGAAACTTGTCAAGAAATACCATCCGGATTCATATGTCGAACTCGGAGGGTTCTCATCGTCATATTTCTACGAGGAATTGATAAAAATGCCGTTCATCGACATGGTGATGCGCGGTGATTCAACAGAGATACCGCACGTCATGATGATGCAGGCTTTGGAGAAGGGAGAGGATCTTTCGAATGTTCCGAATCTCACGTGGAAGGACAAGGACGGAAGAGTCCATGTCAATGATATCACATTCTGTCCAGACGATCTGGATTGGGTCAAATTCGATTACGGGACCATGATAAAGAACACGATCAAACACATGGACATCAAAGGCGCATTGCCGTGGTTGGGGTGGGATAAGCTCCCTATGACGTCTGTTTTCACTGTTAGGGGATGTTCATTCAATTGTGCTGAATGCGGAGGTTCGCATGATGCTAATAAGAGATTGCTGTGCAGGAACAAGGCAGCATTCAGATCACCCGAGAAATTGGCTGAGGACATCAGAGCCGTACAGGATTATCTTGATACGCCTGTGTTCATCATCGGCGACCCGAGGCAGGGCGGAAAGGATTATGCTGAAAGATTGTTCAGGAATATCCACGATTTGGGTGTGAAGAATCACATAGCATTCGAGTTGTTTCAACCCGCAGGGGACGAATTCTTCAGCATGGTCAATCATTACATAGGCGACTATTCGATGGAATTCTCACCTGATTCACATGATGAGGCGGTCAGACTTGCAATGGGCAAGGGATATGACAATCATTCGATCGAAAAGACGATTACATCATCATTCAATAACGGATGTGTGCGTTTCGATCTGTTCTACATGAATGGATTGCCCTCGCAGACACCTGAATCAGCTATGAACAGTGTGAAGGCCGCTAAAGGTCTGTGGGACCTTGTCAAGAAGGATGATGGATTGTTCATATACAATGCACCTTTCGCCCCGTTTGTGGATCCCGGGAGCAGAGCTTTCGAGAATCCGGAGAAATGGGGATACAGATTCTTTGCCAGAACATTGGAGGAGCACAGGAGATTGCTTGACAATCCATCATGGAAACACGTTCTTTCATATGAGACGAAATGGATGACCAGGGATCAGATTGCAGATATATCGTATGATGCGGCCAATGAGCTTGCCAAGATAGAATTCGAGGCCGGTCGTATTCCGGAAGAGATGTACAGGTCACGTGTCGAGAGGACAGAGAATGCCCGTGGGATCATGAGAAGGATCGATGAGATCATGCTCATCAAGGATGATGCTGAACGTACCGAGAGACTATGGGGCATCAAGGAAGAGGGTGAAGCACTGATGAACTCTACAATCAATAACAAGAAGGATCTTGATTGGAAGACGAGTTCTATATGGGCCAACGGGCCACGCGTTGCCATTGGTTTGTTGAAATCACATCTGCCGTTCAACAGGGGAAAAAGAAGGATAGGTCAATGACCTTCCCCTTATTATTAAATTAAAGATGAATTATTCTCCGCTCATCTTTTTGGATTTAGCGGCGCTTGCTTTTACAGCTTTGATGAACGCATCCTTCATTCTTGTATCCTCAAGGACTTTGACACCCTCTATGGTGGTCCCTCCGGGCGAGCAGACGCTCTGTTTGAGTTCCTCAGGATCTCTGCCTGTGACCATTAATGTCTTGGCGGATCCGAGCATCGTCTGCGCTGCGAGTTTCATAGCAAGGTCATCGGACAGACCTAATTCTCTTCCTGCTTGAGCCAAAGCATCAAGGACCATGAACATATAGGCGGGCGAACTTCCGCTCAGGCCGGTGACAGCATCGATGTCCTTCTCAGGGACCTCAAATGCGAATCCGATAGCCTCCAATATTTCTTTGATTTTCATGCCGTCTTCTGCAGTTGCTTTCGACCCTAAAGTGTAGCTCGATGCACCTTCAAGCACTGTGCTGCAAACATTGGGCATAATGCGCATTATTCTAGCATCTGGCACATATGATTCTAAAGTCTTGATTTTTATCCCAGCGGCTACACTTGCAATTAACTTTTTCGAAGAATTTGCTACGATATTCGAAGAAAGTATGCCCTCTATTTGATTCGGTTTAACGGCGATAAATATGAGGTCGCATTCTTTGAAAACAGGGTCTGTTTCTAATAAACATTTGATGCCCGTCCGTTCTTCTACTCTTTTCTTGGTAGATTCGGATCTGCATGATGCGAGTATCTCATTCTTTCCGTAGAGGCCCTTTGCGATGATACCCTCAATGATCGCAGTAGCCATTTTGCCTGCGCCTATGAAACCGATTTTTGCAGTCATATGATCGATCATCGATATCGGATGAATGATTTTAACGATTCCTTCGAAAAGTTGAGCATGTTCAAAAAATGGATGTGCCATACTAAAAAATAGGGTACTCGCGGGCGTGCCTGTTATATAATAATAAGGCGTAAGTTTCTCCAATGTCACTAGTTGTGAATTATCTACCATGGTTGGTCCTAGCGATTTTATCGTTCGGATTTGCACCATTGGCATGGTTCGTATCTAAGTTCATTAGGCCTAGGAAAGTCACTGCTTGGCAGGACAAGACCTATGAATGCGGTTCTGAGCCTATCGGTCAGGCCCGTGTTCAATTCAGGTTCCAGTACTATACTTTTGGTATCATCTTTGTTGTTTTTGATCTCGTTGCTACCTTTTTGATGGTCTGGTCTGTTGCCTTCTCCAATCTTACATGGAGTGGGAAAATTTGGGTCCTCCTGTTCCTTGGAATGCTTCTCTTAGGAGTGGCTTATGCCTTGAAGAAGGAGGAAACCATATGGATATGAGCTTATACCCACATGCCGTTGCTATGAGCGCAGATGAGTTCATGACCTGGTCATCGGCTATGATCAACGAGATGTTGAGCGCCGGTACCAAAAGGTCGGTCGACAAATTGACCGGACCTATATGGGCATGGGCTATGAGGAACTCGATGCACCCGTTGCACTTCGGACTTGCATGTTGTGCCATTGAAATGGCCGCAGCATCAGCACCGAAATACGATGCGGAGCGTGTCGGAATGATTTATCGTTCTTCCCCGAGACAGACAGATATCCTTCTCATCAATGGATGGATATCGAAGAAACTCCGTCCGGATATAAGACGTCTTTATGAGGCAATTCCAAAGCCGAAGTGGGTCGTCGCTATGGGAGAATGTGCAATCTCCGGAGGTCCTTGGTATGATTCCTACAACATCGTTCAGGGTCTTGATCAGATTGTTCCTGTGGATGTATACATTCCGGGCTGTCCGATCAAACCGGATGCGATGATCGATGGATTCATGCTGCTGCAGAAGAAGATTGATGCATACTTCAAGAGAGGAGTATTCGTTACGGATTACTGATAACATGACGGATTTTATCGAAGCACCTACTTATGATGGGGTTGTTGCAATGATTTCCGGCACGTTCGGAGACAGAGTAACCTTCAAGACCTCTACGAAGAAGAACGTCAAGGCGATCAACGAACAGAGAAGGATCTACATGTCGACAGACAGGGATACCATCTATGAACTCGCAACATGCCTTCATGATGTTCTTAACTTTGAGCAGGCCACAAGTGTATGCGCCGTTGATTACATCGATCACATCCAGATCGTTTACCACATCACCAATTATTTCACCGGAATAATGGTCGAGATCACAGTGGACATCCCGGATGGAGATCTTCACATACCATCGGTCGCAACAATTTGGGAAGGAGCTAACTGGCACGAGAGGGAGACATACGAATTGTTCGGTGTCATCTTCGACGGTCATCCGAAGCTCCAGAGGTTGCTTACACCAACATCCTACGAATTCCACCCATTCAGAAAATCCTACAAACTCAGGGGGTCGGAGTAAATGGTTGGACAGCACATGGATACAGACAAGATGTGGATCACCATGGGTCCGCAGCACCCGTTCTCACACGGTCTTTGGACGCTTAGGGTCAAGGCTGACGGAGAGATCGTCACTGATGCGGAACCTGAGATTGGTTATCTGCACCGTGGTTGGGAAAAGGAATGCGAGAACAGGACATACGCCAAGATCATTCCTATGGCAGACCGTCTCTGTTATTCGGCATCAATGACCTGGTCACACGTTTATTGTAAAGTCGTCGAGGAAGCACTTGATATCGAAGTGCCTGAGAGGGCACAGTACCTGCGTATCATTGCAGATGAGATCTGCCGTATACAGTCGCACCTGATGTGGTTGGCTGCGGTCGGTACCGATCTCGGTAACCTAACAGTGTTCCTTTGGGCACTCAGGGAAAGGGAATTCTTCCTCGACTTGAATGTAAGGCTCTGCGGACAGAGGCTCACTACGAACTACCCGCGTATCGGCGGAGTAAGGAATGATATGCCTTACTACTTCGAGAGAGATTGCATGAGATGTGTCGAGAGGTTCGAGTCAATCGGACTTCCGGAGATCCTCAAGCTCTCAACAGACTCGCACCCGTTCGTAAGCCGTATGCAGGGTGTCGGTTACCTCAAGGCGAGAGATGTCGCCAACTGGGGAGTTACGGGACCGGCAATGAGAGGATGCGGTGTCGACTATGATGTCCGCCGTGACGATCCTTACGATTCTTACGATCAATTAGAGTTTGAAGTACCTGTACTCAACAAGAACAACCCGAAGGGAGGAGATGCGTATGACAGGTTCCTCATCAGAATAGAAGAGATGTTCCAGTCATGCGAGATGATCAGGCAGGCATTCAGAAAGCTGCAGACGCTCCCGAAGGAGGCACCGACGCGTGTCAAGGTCCCGAGGTGTGTCCCAGCAGGAACACATGTCGCCAAGATCGAGGATCCGCGTGGAGAGAGTATCATGTACCTCGTATCGGACGGAACTGAGAAGCCATACAGGCTCAAGGTCCGCAGTCCGATCTTTGTGAATGTTTCATCATCAAAGCACATGGTGGAAGGTGTCAGGATTGCTGATGTCCCGTCAATCATGGCTATGATCGATATGTGTCTCGGAGAAACGGACAGGTGATTCTCATGGCAATGAGCAGTATCATAGATTTCGTTAACTGGGCACACACATGCATGGACAGCGCTTGTTATCCGTTCGGAGATGTAGCGAACCTTCCGTATGAAATCGCATGGAAAGCCAGTCAGCTCATCCTTGGATTCATCGCATGGATCATCAACCTCATCTTCAACGGAAACCCGGTTTCGACATGGCTCGTGAGCGACGAGGTCCTTACAGTGATCTCATTCATCCTCCTTGCCGTGATAATATTCGCTGTGGGATTCATCATCAACCTGACGATGATCTGGGAGGAGCGTAAGATCCTCGGTAGGGTCATGGACAGGCGTGCGACCAGGATTGGTCCGTTGGGATATTTCCAGTGTGTAGGTGACGGTCTCAAGACATTCATGAAAGAGAACATCGCACCGAAAGCAGTGGATAAGAAAGTCTACTGGTGGTCACTGATTCTCGTCATCGGTACATCAGTGCTTCTTGCATGTATGGTGCCATTATCCGAAAGGTGGTTCATCGCCGATTATAAGGTCGGTCTGTTCATCCTGTTCGGTATATTCGCATTAGCACCATTCCTGATATTGTGTTCAGGATGGTCTCAGAACAACAAATATTCCCTTATCGGAGGTATGAGGGCTGCTGAGCTTATGATCTCGTATGAGGTCCCGATGCTCATCATCTTGGCCACGACATGTCTCCTTGCGGGAAGTTTCGGAATTAACGACATCGTCAGATTCCAGGATGAACACTTATGGTTCATAGTACCTGAAATCCTCGGTTTCTTTGTCTTCTTCATCGCAGCGATTGCAGAATCCGAACGTGTTCCGTTCGATCTTTCTGAAGCAGAAGCTGAATTGGTCGAAGGATGGCAGACTGAGTACGCAGGTATGAAATGGGGTCTCATCATGTTGGCAGATTACTTCAGAGGATACGTAGCATGTGCGTTCATCGTATTGCTGTTCCTCGGAGGATGGGCATTCCCGTGGCTCGGTGTCAATTCACCGATACCGGAGATAATCTTCATTCTGAAAGTATGTCTTGTCTTCGCATTCTTTGTACTCGCAAGAGGAGCAATGCCCCGTGTCAGGACAGATCAGATCATCAATCTCGGATGGAAGGTCCTCATGCCATTGGCAGTCGTTAACCTTGCAATTGTGATTGCAGTTAAATTGGCGGGGTGGATGTGAGATGCCTTACAAGATATTGAACAAATACCCGAAGAAATTCAGGGGAAGCGGAATAATCACTCCGATGTTCGCAGTGATTAGAAGAATGTTCCGCACAACAATCCACAGGCCTGTCACTATAATGTATCCATACGAGAAAGAATGGGTACCAGACAACTATCGTGGACGTCCAGGACTCAGATTCGACAAATGTCTTGGATGCGGAATATGCGTCAGAGCATGTCCTACGACCTGTATCGAATTGGTCGAGGTCGCCGATGACGCAGGTAACATGGTAAAGAGGCCGCAGGTCAACGTCGGAAGATGTATGATGTGCGGTTACTGCGCAGAATACTGTCCGGTAGATGCCATGATTACCACAACAGATTACGAATTAGCAGAGTTCTCAAGACGCGACCTCATCTATGATCCCCGCAGGCTTGCCTTCGAGGGAGCGAATGAGATGATGGAGGTCCACTTGTCAGAGCACCTTCTGTCGAATCTTGCAAAAGGAATCGACAACAAGCCTACAGCTTATTACGAGACTGACAGGCCGGAGCTTGATGCATCCAAATGTATCAGTTGTATGAAGTGCTTCAAGGTCTGCCCGACCGGTGCGATCGAGATGATTACAGTCGGACAGAATGACAAAGGAAGGGACATAAAGAACCCGAAGATCGATTCATCGAAATGCGTCAGCTGTGAGAACTGCGTGAATGGGTGTCCTAAGTCGGCACTTAAGATTGTGGAGGTGCTATGATGGGAGCAGGTTCTATTGTAGACAACATCTTCAACTGGTTCGGTGACGCTTGGAATGCAATCTCAACGAACATGGACGCAGTGATGTTTGTCGTTGTAGCAATTATTGCCATTATCGCAGCTGTCAAAGTTGTAACGTCAAAAGAAATCATGCACAGTGCATTCTACCTTGCATTGGTGTTCGTCTGTGTTGCGGCAACATATTATTTCCTCAACGCAGAATTCATCGGTGCCGTCCAGGTAGTCGTATACGTCGGTGCAATCACCATCCTGTATGCATTCTCGATAATGCTTACGAGAAGGAAGATCAGGGAGAGTGACCCCGATGAGTAAGAAGAAAGTATTGGGCGCAGCAGTCGCTCTTGCTATGGCAATAATCCTCGTTGCAGGATTCATTGCAACAGACTATTCAGGTACAAGTGATGAGCCCGTACCGGTTCCGTTCGACGGAGGAGAAGGCAGTATCAACGTCGTTCTCTTCGAAGTATTCGGTCCGATAATGCTCGTTCTCGGTATCGTGATGTTCGGAGCAATAATCTCCGGAGTATGTCTGTCAAAAGAAGAAGATGAAAACAAGGAGGAAAAAGAATGATACCAATCGAATTCTTCCTGGTATTCGCAGCTATACTGTTCTGTCTCGGACTTTATGGTATGATGACAACTGACAGGGCTCTCGTGGCACTCATGTGTGTAGAGCTCATGCTGAATGCTGCAAACATCAACTTCATAACATTCGCAGCTTACAACACATTTGCAGATGCGACGATCGGTAACATTTTCGTATTGATGTCCATCGCAGTAGCGGCAGCAGAGGTCGCGGTCGGTATCTCATTGATCCTCAATGCGTACAAGACAGTTGGAACAACCAACACAGACGACCTTACGACAATGAGGTGGTAAAGTGATAATGGAATACGCATGGCTAATCCCGATAATCCCTATCGCTTGCTTCGTCCTCGTTGGAATACTCGGAAAGAAAATGCATGAAGGTGGAGGCTACCTCGCAATCGCAGGTGCAGCAATATCCTGTATCCTGTCTGTGATCGTCTCCATCGATTACATTGGCAGCGATCTGTTCGCTAACAATCAACCATTCATCACAGAGATGAAGTGGATCGTGTTCGGTGACTTCTCGATCAATTTCGGAGTCTACATCGACGGTCTCACATGCATCATGATGATGTTCGCCTCATTCATCTCGACCATGATCTTTGTGTATTCAATCGGATACATGGGTGACCAGGGAGAGAAGAAATCAAGGTATTACGGAGAGGTATCTCTGTTCCTTACGGGAATGCTTGGACTCATTGTTTCAAGCAACTTCCTCCAGATGTTCATCTTCTGGGAGATAATGGGACTTTGTTCATACCTCCTGATCGGATTCTGGGGATTCGGACACCCGGAAGCCAAACAGAAATCGTCCGCAGCAAAGAAGGCATTCCTTGTCACAAGGGCAGGAGATGTCTGTCTCATGGGTGGACTCATAATCCTGTTGTTCCTCTTCGGATCACTTGATTACAGTGCAGTCCTCGACCCATCAAACATCATAGCTGTAGCAGAGAGCAACACATTGCTTCTCACAATCGCATCACTCCTCGTGTTCGCAGGAGTTGTCGGTAAGAGCGCGCAGTTCCCTCTGCACGATTGGTTGCCGGATGCAATGGCTGGTCCTACAACAGTATCAGCTTTGATCCATGCAGCTACAATGGTCAAAGCAGGAGTATATCTCACTGCAAGGGCAATGCCGATCTTCATCTATAACGCCGAAGGCGGAGAATTGGTCACACTCGTGATCGGATGTATCGGTGGTGCAACTGCGATCTTCGCAGCGACCATGGCACTCAACAACATGAACATCAAGAAGGTCTTGGCATTCTCGACCCTTTCACAATTGGGTTACATGATCCTTGCTCTCGGAGCGGGAGGATGGCTGATGGCCCGCGGTATCAACACAGGCGACGAGGTCCTCATCGGACTCGGAGTACTCGGTTATGCAGCAGGTATCTTCCACATGCTCAACCATGCCTTCTTCAAAGGTCTCCTGTTCTTGTGTTCAGGAGCAGTGATCCACGCAACAGGCACAGAAGATATGCGCCTTATGGGTGGATTGCGCAAGAAACTGCCTGTGACATCAATCACGATGTTGCTCGGTTCATTATCAATCGCAGGATTCCCGCTTCTCAGCGGATTCTGGTCGAAGGATATGGTCCTTGAGGCAGCAATCAACGCAGGTAACAACGGACAGATCGGATTCACCATTCTGTTCGCAGCAGGAATGATCACAGCATTCATGACAGCGTTCTACATGTTCCGTATGTGGTTCATGACATTTGCCGGAGAACCCGGACAGAATGCGCAGCACTGTCACCATGAGATGAAGGTCATGTCAGCACCGCTGATCGTACTTTCAATCTTTGCTGTGCTGTCAGGACTTCTGATATTTGCAAACTTCATCAAACTCGCTGCAGACCCGATGATGATAATGGGATTCCCGATGGAGATTGAGATCGAATCAGGAATAGCAATTGCAGTTGACATTTTCAAGAACATGTGGACATATGTTTCAATCGCTCTTGCACTCATAGGTATCTATCTCGCATACCTCATGTATTCGAAGAAGAAGATCAACCCAGGAGTATTCAACAAGAACGGAAACTCATTGCTCTACAAACTGTTCGCAAACAGATACTTCTTCCCGCAGTTGTATGACCAGGTCTCCTGGAAACTTGGAGCAGGTATCGCAAAGGGAGTCGACTCATTCGACAGGAATATCATCGACGGCACAGTCAACGGATTGTCCAATGCCGTAGTAGGCAGTGGAGAACTCGTCAGCAAGGCCCAGACAGGACACGTCCGCAGCTATGCGACATTCGTCATATTGGGTGTTGTGGTGTTCGTGCTCGTGCTTGCATTGGTATTCAAATTGACAGGAGGTATCTGAAATGGACGTAACATTACTCTTGTTCCTCTTGATACCGTTGATAGGTGCATTGTTCACCTTGTTCCTCGGTGGTAAAGAGGCAAAGTACTCAAGATTCATTGCGCTGATATTCTCCGCAGCAACACTTGTACTTGCAATATACCTCTTGACGGTGGGAGATCTATCGGCATTGGGAATATCGGAAGTATGGATCAAGACCGACTTCTTTGTGATCAACTTCGCATTGGCAGTCGACGGTCTCAGCATCCTGATGGTGTTCCTCACAGCACTGTTGGTGTTCGTGGTCGTTATCTTCTCATTCTCTGAGAAGGACAGACCGAACTACTACCACGCATTGCTGTTGCTCATGGAGCTCGGATTGATGGGTGTCTACCTTGCGGCAGACTACTTCCTCTTCTACATCATGTGGGAGGTAACACTGATCCCGATGTTCTTCATGATCTCATGGTACGGAGGACCTCGCAGACACTACTCTGCTATCAAGTTCTTCATCTACACCCATGTGGCATCACTCGTGATGTTGATCGGTATATTCGCAATGGTATTCAACGCAGGAGATATCGCAGGCACTACAGCGGACTTCTCGTTCGCATTCGTATCAGAATACGCACCGATGTTCGGAGAGACATTCCAGATACTTGTATTCGGATTGCTGTTCTTCGGATTCATCGTCAAGATGCCTGTTGTTCCGTTCCATACCTGGCTTCCGGACGCACACGTCGAAGCACCGACCGGAGGATCAGTCCTTCTGGCAGGTGTCATGCTTAAGATGGGTTCATACGGAATCATAAGGGTCTGCATAGAGAACTTCGAGATTGGAGCTCAGAATTGGCAGTGGGTCATGATTGTGCTCGGTATCATCTCAATGATCTACGGTGCATACGCATGTATCGCACAGAAGGATCTCAAGAAGATGGTGGCATATTCATCAATCAGCCACATGGGTATGGTGCTTCTCGGTATCGGCTGTCTTTCAAGCGTCGGTGTCGAATTCGCAATATTCCAGATGTTCGCTCATGGTCTGATCACAGCAGTGCTCTTCATGGTCTGCGGACTTGCAGGACACAACATCGGTACAAGAGAGATCCCGCTCCTCGGCGGATTGGCATCAAAGATGCCTAAATGGGCATTCTTCATGATGTTCGGATTCATGGCTTCACTCGGACTTCCGGGTCTTGTCGGATTCGTGGCAGAGTTCGGTATACTCTACTCATTCTGGGAGGTCATCGCTAATACACCTCAGATGTGGATGATCGTCTTCGGAATGCTCTCGATGATGCTCACAGCAGGTTATTACCTCTGGGCAATGCAGAGGACACTCTTCGGCGATCTTACGACGAAGATCGACTTCGAACACGGAGTTCACGGAGGACCAGTACACGACATCAGTAAAACGGAATTCCTTGCAATGGGAATCATGTGTGCAATGATTGCACTGTTCGGTATCATGCCGGCATTCGCGACCGATTTCATCACTCCATTCACTGATGTGTTATTTGGAGGTCTGATCTGATGGATGCTTCATTCCTAACATCAATATTCGGAGACACAGTCCCGATCGCACCTGAGATCATCATGATCATAGGTGCATTGATCATACCGGCACTCTTCATATTCACGAAGAGAGCAAAAGTATGTGCAGTATTCGCGGAGATTGTTGTGATCCTTGCGGCAGTTGTTGCTGCATTGGCACTCGCAGACACGAGTATATGCGGAACATACATGGATCTGTTCAAGCTTGACCAGTTCTCAGCATTGATGATGCTGCTGTTCTTAGCAGTGGCATTCCTAGTGATCCTGATATCACCTGCACATGCAGAGACGACGAAACACGCAGGAGAGTACTACTCACTGTTGCTCATCGCAACCACAGGTATGCTCTTCGTGTCAGGTGCAAGCAACCTGCTTGTCATCTTCGTGGGTGTCGAGGTAGTCAGTATCACATCATATGCTCTTGTAGCAATGAAGAAGAACGATCCGAGAGCCGCTGAGGCAGGTGTGAAATACCTGATCATCGGAGGTCTGTCTACCGGACTTACACTGTATGGTATCTCAATGCTGTACGGTGTAACAGGAACAACCGATATCGCAGGAATCGGCGAATACCTCAAGACAGCATCATTCACATGGCCTTTCGCCGTGGCAATGATCGCAATGATTGCAGGTTACGGTTTCAAGATCTCAGCAGTACCGTTCCATATGTGGGCACCTGATGTGTACGAGGGAGCATCAACACCAGTCTCGATGTTCCTTGCAACAGGTTCCAAGAAGATGGGATTCGTCGTACTGATCAAGATCTTCATCGTACTGTTCGCAGTCATTCAGTCAGGATTCGCTACCGAGCAGATGCAGTGGGTCTTCGCTATCATCGCAGCCATCACAATGACTGTCGGTAACATAGTGGCAATCTCACAGGACAACATCAAGAGGATGCTCGCATACTCGAGTATCGCACAGGCAGGTTACATCCTGATCGCTCTTGCGGTCATGAGTCAGTATGCATTGACAGGCGGTCTCTTCCATATGTTCACTCACGTGATCATGAAAGGAGGAGCTTTCATCGTCGTTGCAGCACTCATCACCGGAGGACTCGGAGAGAAGATCAAGGACTACAGGGGTCTCGCAAAGAGGGCACCTTTCGCAGCAGCAGCAATGTTGTTGTTCCTCTTCTCACTGGCAGGTATCCCGCCGCTCGCAGGATTCACATCGAAGTTCGTACTCTTCTCGGGTGCGATCTTTGTCGACGGTGTCGTCAGCACACAGTGGCTCTGGCTTGCATTGATTGCAATCCTCAACTCAGCCATCTCCCTGTACTATTATGCAAGGGTCGTCAAGGCCATGTATGTAGATGCAGGTGAGACCACAGAGAAGATAAAACTCAAGCCTTCACACACAGTAGCAATACTGATTTGTGTAGTGCTTGTCATCGCAGTGGGAATATTCCCCGAGCCGATCCTCAACCTCTGTGCGGACGCTGCAGCAGCAGTCTTCGGAATCTAAACGGAGGGCGGTCGGAAACCGCCCTCATCTTCATTTTTATTCAATTCACAACACTGTCAGATTTTTTCCTCTCAATGATATTATATCGTCGTTCACCATATCTTGAGATGATCTCAAATGGTTGAGAAGATCGGAGAAACCAATGCATTGTGCCCAGTGTGCATGAAGACAATCCATGCGGACAAAATCGCAGAGAATGACAAGGTCTACATCATCAAGAAATGTCCGGAACATGGTGAATGGAAGGTAAAGATCTGGGATGGTGTTGAACATTACAAGTATCTGTATGATTTCGCAGCTGTCCCGAAAACACCGGAAAAGTTCGCAGTGCCTGAGATAAAGGACTGTCCGCATGATTGCGGATTATGCAACAAGCATCTGCAACATTCATGTCTCAATGTTGTCGAAGTCACTAATCATTGCAATCTGAAATGTCCGTTTTGTTTCGCAACAGCGAACGGTTGCGGATATGATTACCATCCCGATATGGAGACGATACGCGGTATGTTCAAGACCGTTGTGGATTATGTGAAAAGCCCGAGATGTGTTCAGCTGTCAGGAGGAGAACCCACAGTAAGGGACGATCTCCCGGAGATAGTGAAGATGGCAAAGGATATGGGTATAGAACATGTGGAGATCAACACCAACGGAATCCGTATCGGTAATGAATTCGAATATCTTCAGAAACTGAAGGATGCCGGTGTCGACGATTTCTATTTCCAATTCGACGGAACGAACGAAGAGATCTATCTCAAAACACGCGGTAAAGCATTATTCGAGACAAAGAAAAGAGCGATAGAGAATTGCGGAAAACTCGGAATAGGCATCACTTTGGTTGTAACCGTTGTGAGAGGTGTAAACTTTGACCACGTGGGTGAGATAATCAAATTCGCAGCAAAGAACACACCGACTGTGAAAGGAGTACACTTCCAGCCTTTGTCATTCTTCGGCAGATATCCGAATGAACCAGATGTTGATGAGCACATAACTATTCCTGAATTGGCGCATCAGATCGAGATACAGACTAAGGGGATGCTTAAAGCTGACAATTTCATGCCGACATCATGTGCTAATGTGCATTGTGATATGAAGTCATTATCTGTTGTGTTGCCAGATGGTTCATTGTTCCCGCTCACTACGATGGCACTCGGTCCGCCTAAGAAGACCGATAATGTAGCGGACAGCACAAGAACAGAGATCTCACAATTATGGAGATTCATAGAGAATTCGATGGATGGCGAGGATTCAAACAGATCCGATGATGGTTCATGGAGAACATTCGTAGATCGTGCAAAAACACACTATCTTACAGTTTCAGCGATGGCATTCCAAGATGTCTGGACCGGTGAGACCGAAAGATGGGAACGTTGTTGCATCCATGTTGTGACATTGGATGGAAAACTCATTCCCTTCTGTCTATTCAACGTGACAAACAAAGACGGTGAAACACTCTACAGAAAGAAGACATTCTGTCAGTAAGATTTATGAAAAATGATTGAAGATGGCATGAAGCCATCATTTCAATCGATTTACCTTCTGGAATATCCGAAGGAGTTGTGATAGTTTCCAACGACACTTCTCATGTAGTTGGACAAGAATTTCTCTTTCTCTTTGGTATTGACAACGAATCCATTCAACGGGAATTCTGCATCACAGTGCACGCATCTCACAAATCTACAGTTCTTGTTCGCCTGGGGACATGCCCTGCATGCGATCGCCCTTGACTGGAAAAGACTGAATTCCTTTCCGCAGTTGGGACATTTGAATCTGTGTGTGGATGAGAGCAATTGCGGTGTGACTCCTGCTCTTGCCATCTCCGGTGTTAAGGTCATTCTCTGTTCCTCCTGCTACTGATTGACATCCCACTATATAATTGGCAGTCATCTCTTTTTCGTCAATACAAATGCTAATGCCACAAGTGACAGTACAACAGCCATAACAGCTACCGTGAACTCGATGTTTGTGTGATTCTTTTCCGGTACGATCGGTTCCGGAATAGGTTCAGGCTCAGGCGTTCCTTCGTAGATTATCTGATATGTGGAATTGTGATTGGTGCTGAATGTGATTTTCCCATCGCTGTATGTTCCGCCCATATCTTCAATTTTGCCGCTATCATCAACATACGCGACATATATTGTCTGATATTCGGCTGGTTCCGTACATGGGAGGGCGATATTTACAGTTGTACAGGGCCGTATTCCGTCGAACAGAACTTCAAATTTTTGATCGTCTTTTTCAGATACATCTATTATAGATATGATTGAATCCTTTGGTATCAGAGTGTTCTCTGGGAAAGTTATGGACGATGTCCCTGAGAATGTGATTTTTAAAGGTTTGTCTACGGTGGCTCCTTCGGTCAAAATGACAGCAACAGCAGAAACTGATATTTCGGATTTTCCATCCACTTTTTTTTCAGACACAGGGATGCTGACTTCTCCCCATTTGCTTGCATTGGATCCGATAATCATCCCGTCGTTGATTACATTCGATTTGTTAATAGTCGATTCAGAGTTATCGCAGATGACTCCTTTTTCATAATTTGTGAGCTTGCCGCCGATAATCAACTCAGAATGTTGTTCTTTCGGCATTATAATCTTATTATGATTCAATAAAGTGCCAGTTGCACTGATTTCAATTGTTTTGTAATTTTCAATTACTCCGTTGTTAATCGTTTCTCCGTTACTGACTATCTTTCCGTAATTTTTTATTATAACAGTTTCCGACGATTTCAATCTGCTATCAGATGTCAGACTGGTGTTTTCTTTTATCGTAAATGTTGTTGACGGCGACGATATTGTAACTTCTTCATGCAGTGATGCATCGACACCGAGTTCGATATTGATTTCTGTATTTTCATCGCCTATACTGTTCGCGGTGTTGATGATTTTATTCAGTTGATCATGTGCAGGTAGAAAATCAGGGTCTTCACAGATTTTCCAGATCAATTGAACATTCGAGTAGGAATTGCCGTCTCCGAATATACCGCCATCAGGACATCTGCCAACAAGTTGTCCGAACGCATCAATAATACCGTCCCCGTATGATGTACTGTACATATCAGAAAGATCTTGGATGATTGTACAGTTCTCAACCGTATTATTCTCGAATATGACCGGATACTCGGAACCATAGGCGATATTTGCGTGGCCCAATATGCCCCCCACATCTCTATACGCCGAAATCTTGAGATTTTTTACTGAACAATTTGTGACGGCGTCTTTGTTGACAGCATAACCTAATATCCCGCCTACATTGTCTCCGTCATCCAATTTTCCATCCACAATTCTCGGAGTGGATATTATCGTTCCATTGGTGACATTACAGTTATCTATCAATGAACCGAATGATGATGACCAAGCACAGATTCCACCGGCAAAATACCCTCCGTGTATATCGACATCTGTGACATTCAGATCTTTTATTGTTCCGAGTATTGAACCGAACAGACCGGAGACTATTGCCTGATCATTGCTGCATTTGAGATTCTTGATGGTGTGATCATTCCCATCAAATGTCCCCCTCAGTGAATAATCGACATCATACATGCCTATGGGGGTCCATTCTAGATTGTTCAGATCTATATCAGTCAATAAATTGACTGTATATCCGCTGTATCCAGACACATTGTCATTGTTTATGATATTGCCGAATTTTGCAAGGTCTTTTGCTGAATACAGATTGATTATCTTGTTGTCAGAATCAATTTCGATGCTATCAGACATTGTTCCGTCCCATACATCGAAATTATCATTCGGTTCAGCACAACTGCATGATATGAGAATCGGTATTGTGAATATAAGTGCCAGAAATAATACACTGTATTTCATAACAAACCTGTCTTGAGCCAATATATGTCAATTGCCAGGTTGATATATATAATATGTGTGTGAATAGTCGCAATCTGAACAAATGTGAATTGTTGAGTTCGTTGATTGTTAACCTATAGTTATTATCCTGTTGTGTGATATGACGCATTATGAGTGCTTGGGAAGCAATGAAGATGTTCATCATCAGACGCAGGTTATTGGCCAATATGCTGCCTGCGGATTGCGAACATCCATTGGAAGAATGGATGGCCATCAAAGCAAGGATGACGTTCAAGAAGAACAAGGAATTGAGAGAATGTATCGGAAAGAAATCCCTTGATGAGGTAACAATCGATGATTTCAGAGAATATCAGTTGTTCCGTCTCAGGGAGCAGATGAAGTATGTCGAGGAGAATTCACCATATTATCGTACAAAATTCAAAGATGCAGGTGTGAGGCCTGAAGACATCAGAACCTGGGACGATCTTGAAAAGATACCGTTTACTGAACCGATTGACCTTGCAAAGGATTCAATGTATTTCTATTCAGTATCCAGAACCAAACTTGCTACGGAATTCACTACTACAGGGACGACAGGCCATAGAAAATTCATCGGATATACGGTGAATGATCTTGTTTCCAAGATAGATATTGTAGCATCGGCATTGAGGAATGTGGGAATGGAGAAAGGAGATTCACTGCATGTAATGTTCCCGTTAGTCGCTGCATGGGATCCGAGTCTGATAATGGTGGGAGCATGCAAGATTCTGGGGTATGGGTCATCTGTATGTTCTGAAACAAATGTTGACAAACAATTATCTACTATCAAAGAGGGAAAGTCCACCTATATCATCGGACTGCCCTCATTCATTTACAGAGTGACTCTTCTCATGAGCGAGAAGTTCAATCTTAAAGAACTTGGGATAAAGAAGATAATCTCCACATCCGAGCCGTTATCTGAAAGTATGAGACATACCATGGAAGGCCTCTGGGGTTGTAAGGTCATTGACGTATGGGGGATGACGGAATTCGGATTGGCCTGTGCAGTGGAATGTGATGAACAAAACGGTCTTCATACTGATGAGGCTAACATGCTGTTTGAAGTCATAGATCCTGAAACAGGAAAACATGTGCCAGATGGTACAAAGGGAGAGCTTGTTATATCATCATTGAATGCTGAATGCACTGTTCTGATAAGATATCGTACACATGACATCGCAGCCATGTTGGCACCGCCATGTCCATGTGGCACACATTTTAACAGAAGGTTGGTAAAGCCGAGCGGAAGAATGGATCTTCAGTTTAAGATAGGCATGGGACACAAAGTGTACCCTGTATTGTTTGATGAAGCATTGTTTGAGGACAAATCAGTGTTGGATTACCAGGTTAAGATAACGAAAGAAGGGTACAAGGATGTATTGACATTCGAAGTCGAAACGGACAATAAGACGGATGAATTGAAGAATAAGATAGTTTCATCAGTCTCCAAGATCATGGAAGTCGAACAGGGATTGGAAGAGGATCTTGTTGATATTCCGCGCATCGTATTCAAAGACATTGGAAGTGTCGACTATGCCGTAAAGGCAAAGAAGATAATCGATTTGAGAGAGAATTTTGATTGAAAAAGGACATGGGCTTGTGCCCATGTGATTTCATATGCCTTTGGCAGCTGCAATAACACTTTTGAGAACAGAGATGTCAGAGACATCTTCAACAAGTGTTCCTGTGACAATGATGTCAGCACCACCCAATCTCGCTGCCGCAGCGGTCTCGGGAGTTTTGATCCCTCCGCCGACAATCAATGGGATGGATATCTCATGTTTTACCGCACCTATCATCTCAGGTGGAATAGGTTCGTCTGCACCTGAACCTGCTTCAAGGTACACAAAGCTCATTCCGAGGAATTCACACCCTACAGCGTGTGATACTGCGCTTTTGATGTCATCCCTCTTGATAAGATTGGCTTTGGAGACCTGACCGACCTTCATTCCCGGTTCAACAATTATGTAGCCCATTGACAAAGGTTCGATACCGATCTTTTTAATGTACATACTGGCCATCATCTGTGCTCCCATGACCATCATTAAGTCCGAACTGTTGACTATACTCATGTAGTATATCGCATCGCATTTCGTTGAAAGTGCATGCGGACCTGCCGGGAAATAGATTGTCGGAAGACCTGTAGCTTCTTTGATAGCAACGGCAGTAGCATCGACATTCTCAGTTGTGATTCCTGTGGAACCACCGATCATGACGGCATCTGTTCCTGCTTCTTTGCATTTGAGAGCAATCTTTGCTGCCTCTGCCGGAGTCTGTTTGTCAGGATCAAGCAATGTCATGTGCATTGTTCCTTTCTTGACGGTATCAAGTATGAATTGTTTTACTGTCATTGTATCACACCTAATATGAACGCCACAAGAGCTGCAATCATTGATAGTTTAGCAACTTTCTGTGACCTGTGCGGGTTGTTGAAAACGATAATTGCTGCGTATATAAACATTGCATCAGCGATAAAAACTGTGAAGTACAGATTGCTGAATTTGTTTGTAATAATCGGAAGTATCGAAAGCCCCACACCGGCAAGATAGAATACCGCACTGATGATTGCTGCATTTTTTCTTCCAATCGACATCGGAAGCGTGCGACGTCCTTCATCACCTTCCATGTCTTCGATATCTTTTGCAATCTCTCTGCCGATGGTCACCAATCCGGCCATGAATGCAACATCGATACATCTTTCGACATTGCCTGTTATACTTCCTCCGAGGATGAATACCATTCCGGTCAGAATTGCTATGGTGAGATTTCCTATGAAGCCTCTTTGTTTAAGGAAAGTTTCGTAGCAAACCATCAATATGACAGCGACCACAACTATCAGTGAAGATATCCAATCAAACAGGAATATCGACAGAGCGCATGAGAGTATCAATGCAATTGTGCCAGCATAGAGGGCATGTTTCGGTTTCATCCTTCCTGATGGAATCGGTCTGTTAGGATGGGATGTTTTATCTATCTCCCTGTCAACATAATCGTTGATAGAATTGCCACCGGCAATGAAACAGATGACAATGGCACATGTGATCAGAATGTTAATCCAATAGTTGATAATGCCTGTACCGGTGGCGATAAAAGCAGAAACCAATACGCCGATGATACCGATAATGCCATTTTCGAGTCTAAATAACTCGAGGTATCTGTTCATGACACCAGTATTACAATATTATAATAATGATTTTCTGAAAATGTGATAATGTCTGGAAAGGGAACCATGTACTCTTTGTATGAACATCTGTTCAAGTTCAAGATTCTGGCTCTCTATTGGATGTGGTAGAATAACGCCCAATCCACCACCAGGTTTCAGAACTTTGTTGAACGAAGTCATTGCTCTGAAATAGATACTTTCAATGTCCTCTCCACCTGTACATGTGGATCTGCCGTACGGAGGATCGCAACATACAACGTCGACTTCACCGAATCTCTCCTGTATATCGGATATATCCAGTACATCAAAATCATAAAGTTCCAACCCATAGAAGTCCATATTCTCCTGTGTTCCAGCAATCATCTCTGGATCGAAATCTGATGCGATTGCTTTCATTCCCATGAATG
Organism: Candidatus Methanarcanum sp.; assembly: GCA_045600635.1. GTDB lineage: Archaea > Thermoplasmatota > Thermoplasmata > Methanomassiliicoccales > Methanomethylophilaceae > Methanarcanum. The sequence continues at coordinate 64,319 of JAZRYJ010000070.1, read as the reverse complement.
CAGCTTCAATCACAATACCTCCTGTTCCGCAGAATGGATCCAGAACAGTTCCGCCTTTTTTTACACCAGTGAGATTGATCAGTGCTCTGGCAAATCTTGGATGAAGTGAGATTGGTGAGAAGAACGGCCTTTCTCCGACTTTTCTTGTCTCAAGGATGTTCCTGTCAATGGTCTTTTCAGAAATAAATACATGAAGTTTATCTGACATCAGAATATGAATTTCTTGATCTGGCTCTTTTAGATTCACATCATTGTTTTTAGATAGTGCAGTACCAAGTTTTCTGATGACATCCTGTGAGTCTATGTCCTTCATCATTCCTTCAAATCTTTTTCCTCTGACTGCGAATGTTCCTTCGGGAATCGTCAATTCATTGAATTTATCAAATTCATTGATATCAAATGATCCGAGATAATGGCCCATGCTGTGGGTCAATGATATCCTGTCAGCAATCGGCTGAAGGTATTTCTCATCGAATGAGGCAATCACATACCCAGGACCTTTGTTTAAAACTTCATATCTGTCAGTTTCTGCTTCTATGCATTTCACAGCTTCAGCTGTACACATTGTCTTGTGTTCGCCTGACAGTTCGAAAAGAAAGGTGGGTTTCACACCCACCGTTAATGTGTTTTAGTCTTTAATACCATCTTCCGTAACAGTGAAGACAGCTTCACCTTCAGGAAGATTTGGTGAATCGATGAGTCTGGCGATACGTTTGCCGGCTTTTCCTTTGCGCAGATACACACGGAATGTCGCCGTGTGTCCTACAATGTGTCCTCCGATCGGTCTTGTCGGATCACCGAAGAATGCATCAGGTTTGGCTGATACCTGGTTGGTGACAACGATCGCAGCATTGTTCAACGTTGCAAAGTTCAGAAGGTCGTGCATATGTTTGTTGAGTACCTGCTGTCTTTCAGCGAGTGCTCCGCGCCCGACATATTCTGCTCTGAAGTGTGATGTCAACGAATCCACGATGAGGAGTCTGACCTTGTGATCCTCAGCGAACTGCAGTGCCTTCTCTACAAGAAGCACCTGGTGTTGAGAGTTGAATGCTCTGGCAACATGTATCTTACTGAGTGTCTCCTCCGGGTCGGCACCGAGATAGGTGGCCATCTGAATTATCCTTTCAGGCCTGAACGTGTTCTCAGAATCTATGATGAGTACTTCCGAGTCAAGACCTCCGTTTTCCTCAGGGAGTGTCGCGTTGACTGCAAGCTGGAAGCATATCTGTGTCTTGCTGCTTCCGAATTCACCGAAGAATTCCATGATCGACTGACTTTCGACACCTCCGCCGATAAGTTCATCCAATCCTTTGGATCCTGTTGTGAGTTTTGTTATCTGTTTCCTTCTTTCGAGTATGTCTACTCCAGTCTCGAAACCGCCGATATCCGCACAAAGCTTTGCTCCTTCGATGATATCCATCGCCTTCTTCTCACCGATCTCACATTTCTCTGCAAGATCTGCTGGTGATGCAACGGCAATGGTCAAAAGATCTGAATAACCCGCTTCGTGGAGTTTTTCTGCTATGGCTGGTCCTACTCCTGGTATGTCTTCAAGGGTTTTTGTGGCCATTATTTTCGTGCCTCCGTAATCGATTACATCTAGATGATATTTAAACGGATTCAGGGGGGTGGACCGAATGAATGAGAAAGCATATAACACCCAGACAGTTATTTTTACATTCGGAATCGACCGAATATGTCTGCTCAGTTCAGATAACCTTTATAAAGCGTACACTAATAGGGGGAACGATGGCTAAGAAAAGGCGCATTCTAGAGAAAGAACCCGAAGAAGAATACGAGTTCGTACCTCCGGAGTTTGATGAGAAAGAGTTCATTCTGAAAGATTTTTACGGAACGAAGATCCTTCTTGTTGTTACAGCTGTAGCGATTGTCATCGGATTCCTTTGTGCCTGTCTGCAGAAACTTTTGCCCGGAGACGGAAAATCCGGAATCGGATTTTTCATCGCGCTTGCACTCTATTTCCTTGCCTGCATATCATTGAAGCCACTTCTGAAGATTTTCAAATTCAAGCCGGAATATCTTGAGACGAAGACAATGATAGGAAACTACCTTCTGTTCCTGCTGTTGGCACTGGGTATATGGACATTGTTCATCAACCCGCCGTTCATCTGATCAGTCAGGGTCGATCTTCTTCCTTTTCTTCGTGTATGACGGAGCGTTGATCAGCACTTTGTCGAATACACGGTATTTTTCTTTGTATTCAGAGGATTCTATGCTTATGATCACAACTGACATCATCATTAGACACATGCCTGCAATCTTTATTACGGATGGGATTTCGTTGTAAAACAGGAAACCGAACAATGATGAGAATATGAACTCGGTCATGCAGATGATCGATGTGGATGTGGTACCGAGTCTGGGTACACAGAGGAATACGATATAGAACGGCACAATCGTGAGCATTATGGACAGTAACAGAAGGTCTGCAAATACAGCAGGTTCGAGACAGACATTGAACATATATCCTGTGTTGGTTGCTACGAACGGGAATGACACTATTGTTGCGACCAGAGATGTATAGAATAATGTCGTCATCGGAGAATTATTTCTGTCAGCTGAGGTTTTTGCGCACAGCATGTATACAGCATAACCTGCTCCGGATGCGAGTCCTGCTATTACCCCTATAGTGCTTATGTCATTCAGATTTTCTGTCAGTCCAGTGCCGAGTATGCATCCGAATATCGCCAAGGTTATTGCAAGCAGTTTTTTGACGGTGATTCCGCTTCCGAAGACGAAGAATGCTATGATCACAACGAAGAACGGAGATGTCATCTGAAGCATGGTGGCGATGCCCAATGGGATCTTATCGAATGCGAAGAACAATGTGTAATCCATGAATATTTTGATGATACCCATGGCGATGAGTATGATTATGCAATTTTTCCGGATTTTCAGTGCCTTTCTGTCAAATATCAGCAGCAGTAATGCCAACGTCATGAGTGAAAAGAACTGTCTCAGAAATGTTACTTCTAACAATGACAGTCCGTAATCATCCTGGAGTATTCTTGTGGATACGCCTAATGCCCCGAAGAGGAAATTGGCGAACAACAGGAGTGTTATGGAGATGATCTTCTTGTTGGGATATGCGGGTGCATCAGCTGTCTGATTCATTTTCAAACTTCCCATTTATGCATCGGAACAAGAAGTTCTGTAATCATCAGTTTATCTGTTCTTTTCATTGTTTCATCATTGTTCAGAACTTCTAATGTCTTTGTGTCTATCTCTTTCCCGATGCCTATGCGGTCAATCTCTCCGATGACCAGATCCTTTGCTGTAAGATAATGTCTGTCAGCGACCACATACCATCTGCCGTTCTCCATGAACGGCTCTCCATGCGGATTATCCTTCCATTTTTCAAGGAATTTCTCACACGTGGGCACATCTACAGGTGGCCCGGCATGTTTGTATGTTTCAGGAACAGTATCATTTTCCAACTCCAGAAGTTGAATCAGATATTCATCCGTAAGTGTATGTGTTGCCGATCTGACGATGAAATCACACATTGTCAGTTTCTTTTCGAGACCGATCTGTGTCCTCCAGTTCTGAGCATGGATATTGTCGATGTTTATATCAGGTCTTTTGAGCTTAACCGTCAGAAGTCTGGTGCCATGTTCTGAAATCACATTATTCAATTCTTCATCTGACAGCGGTTTCCTTTCGTTTGGGAAGAAGAACTTTTCACTGGGATTTTCAAGATATGCTCTGGATGCCAGGATGAACTCTTTCATCGTATCCAGATGTACGGCTGATGCTACGTTCCTGTTGCAGTCCACAGGATCGTAAAGTACCAACGGTTTATCGAATTCAGGTCCTTTCTTCTCCATCACGATGACCACATGATCATCCCATTCAGACGCAGCTTCGAGAGTCTTTCTGAAACCACCGTAGTGTATCGTCAGTAATTCGCACAGATATCCTGAGAATCCTCTGATGTTGGGCTCGGCACCGTATGTCCCGATGCCTTTCATGAAAACCTTCAACAGACGGATCTCATCATCCATCTTCTCGTCCACTTTGGATAATATATATTTCGTATGGAACGGAGATCTGTCCACAGGTGTCATCAGATTCGATGTATCCTCGATATTATAACACGGAACAAGATCGACCTCCAGACCTTCGAAGAAACCGCTTGAATACGGGTGTTCCGCGTATGCCTTCTTTCCGTCGATGAGTTCCTTTCCCATTTTGAGGCAGACATCTTCCATCTTCTTTTTGATGAAGTTCACAGGGAACAGAAGGAAGAGATCGAGATCAGGATTGGAAAGATACGTTCCTTTGGAAAATGATCCTACGAATGTGAGTTCTGCATCAATACCGTGTTCTTCAAGATATTTTTTTGAAATTTCCCTGAGCCTGCCGGCTATGGCTTTGATCCTATCGCTCTCCTCGGGAGACGGTTTGATACGACGCAAAACGTCCGATTCAATGCTCATTGTATGACCACGTATGAGTTCACTGATAAAGGGTTTTGTTTCTTTTTATTGTTCATATATGATGTGGCGTAACGATTATGCCTTTATAATGGGAGTGTAATCTGACCATATTATGAAGAATTGTCCACATTGCGGTCGGAAAGTTGATGACAGTGACACATTCTGTGTTCACTGCGGCGGAAATCTTACTGGCAGTGATGCGATCCCGCAGAAAACGGTGAAGAAGAAAGTCAACTGGATGCCGATTATTGCAGTGACTGTTGTTTTTCTTTTGGTAGCATTTTCAGCAGTATTCATGCTGACGGGAGGGATGGACTTCAATCAAAAGACCACTATCGATGCGAAGATAACTGTTAACAACATAACTGTGATCCTTGATCCTGATGCATCGCCGGAGGATCAGCTGTATGCATTTGATGATGGTTATTATCATGTCTATGCAACGTTCAAGGTGGATGGGCAGGACGTAGTTACAACGGAAGAGATTTTGATTTCTGCTGAGAACGGCAGATGCATTTCACACATCGATCCCATCGAGATAAAGAATCTGAAGAAGGATTACACTATCGTCATTTTCCTCTATGCGATGATCAACGAGGAGAAGGATCCCACATCTGACAACATATTGGATATCTGTGATGATAATACGGATGGTAAAGGTGAACACGGTGTTTCCGGTGTGATGATCAACAAAGTATGGGAAGGTCAGCAATATGATACATATCATTTGGTCGGAGACACATATCCGAAGGGAGATTTCTCATTCACCATAGAGTACACAGAACATAATCATATCTGGTGATCATTCGCTTTTCTGATAGTATGTATCAGAATATCCTGTGTACAGGTGGAAATATGAGTGCTCATGTTTCTCGTCAACAACACCTATGTCGACAAGATTTATCGTATGGATCCTTGTCGCAGTCTCTATCGGGTAGTATTCGAAGTGTGATGTCTCGTATTCCTTGTCAACAGCTTCGGTGTTTATGGCACCCATAGCATGCCCTGTGATCAGGAATATCCCTGCTTGTTCGTCATATTCACCGCTCGCCTGGAGAAGTGCTGCAAGAAGGATAGCGGTATCCTCACAGTCCCCTCCTCCGTCGTGTAATGTTTCTATCGGGTATTTCCAGAATTCTTCGGAACCTTTCGATGCTTTGTCTTCTTTATAGTCCAAAGCCGTCTGACAGAACCAGGCGTAGAATTGTGCTAATTCAGGGTCGCCCTCTTTTCCTTCGTAATTCTCCTTCCAGAGATTCTTCAGAGTTTCGGCTAATTTTTTGATGTCATCATCTACTACGATGTATTCACTGACTGCGAATACCTCTTTGATGACTTTTCCTTCACTGTCCGTTATCTGATAATGCACGGAAGATACCGTCCCATCTCTGTCTATCGGACTGGTAACAGCTTTGTTATAGCTGTCTTTAGTGATCTCGAAATCACATGAGAAGTGCTTTTCATAACAATCCCAGTCATAATGCAGCTTATATTCATTTGTTGGGACTACAGGTATGAACGACGGCATAAGCAGATTGAAAACGAGGATCAGAGCGATGAGAAGGAAAGCGATCTGGAACAGATCCGCACCTTTCTTTTTCTGCATCTGCTGGGGATTGTTGCTCACGCGGAGTGGTTTTCCGCACTCAGGACAGTTGTTCTCAGTACCGTCCAGTTCCCTACCGCAGTGACGACAGAAATCTTTCATTCATCCACCTTCAATTCCCAAGCATCGTTCCATTCTGGTCTTTTCGGAATGAGTTTCTCGATTCTCATCGACTTGATGTCGATACGCATCAGATCCTCACCGGCGACAGTTCTCACTCCAGTCTCTTTCTCGGTCCGCTCTGCCTGTTTGACAGGCTCATATTTGAGCATGACTATGCCGAGATGGATGAATATTGCCAACTCAGGTCTGATTCTTTTTAAGAACCTTACAGCATCATCTGTACACATGTGTCCTTTAATACGTTTCCCGTCGGGAGTTGTGATCGGGAGAAGGACTATTTTCGAATCTTTATACTGATCGGCAATCTCATCGGAATATGATGTGTCAGTCACATAAGATATCACACCTTCTTTTGTGTGTATCTTATATCCTACTGTGGTGGGGTCGTTATGATCTGCCTTTGTGATCTCTATCTTCAGATCCCCGATATCATATACATCACCCGGGCTCATCACGTGCGTCTCATCAGGCAATGCCAGGTGATAAGGTGAAAGTGCAGGACCCAATTTTCCAGATCCTTCCATAACACTGGCACTTCCGTAAAGACTTCCGCGTTTCTTCCATCCGCCGAAAGTCATGCCTTCGATGGCAACAGCAGCATCCGAATAGTGATCCGGGTGACAATGCGATATCATTATCGCATCTGTCGTACGCAGATCGTACCCTATCTCGCAGAGATTCGTGAGAGCGCCAGGCCCAGGGTCGAGATGTATTCTTGTGCTGTCAGACTCAACGAGAAAACCTCCGGTACTTCTGGCTTGGAACATAGTCGTATGACGTCCGCCACCTGTACCTATGAGTGTGAGTCTGACCATGATGATGCATCATATATTCGTACTTTTAAACTGTTCTCACCGTTTTCTATAATAACGGATAAGCATATTCAGAATCATGACATGTCACATCATCTTTCAGCCCAGTGGGGTATCTGCAGATGTTCCTGACGGCATAAGCATATCTGAAGCATCCATCAGAGCAGGTGTGAGGATAGGGCTCCCATGCGGAGGCAGGGGGAGATGCGGCAGATGCATAGTGATTGTTAATGAAAAAAGACTGAAAGCATGTCAGACTCAGGTCGCTGACGGGATGGAGATAGTCATTCCGAAGGAAGATATCGGAAAAGTGATTGCAGCTGCAGATGATTCGGTCATAGATACTGAGGACATTTCGCCGTTGTCAAAAGGATTGGGACTGGCCGTTGACATAGGAACGACAACAGTCGCAATAGAGATAATCGATCTTTCGAACGGGAACAGTGTTTTCAAGGGTTCGGATCTCAATCAACAGAGACTTCGCGGAGAGGACGTGCTCGCAAGGATAGAGTACGCAGGAGAAGGCGGAACAGATGAATTACACGACCTTGTCATAAAGACGATAAATGATATCATCGACAGCTCAGACATCGATTTCGAGAAGATAACATCGGCATACATAGCAGGCAATACAGCAATGATCCATCTGTTCCTTGATGTGGATCCGACACCTATCCGTTATCCGCCGTTCAATCCGGTTGTTGCAGATGCAGAGATAACCGGGGAACAGAGCGGATTGCATGTGAACAAGGATGCGAAAGTAGTATGCATGCCATCAGTTTCATCATATGTCGGCGGGGACATAACATCGGATATCGTATTCTCGGGAATGGATGACGGTGAGAAGATCTCGCTTCTGATTGATGTCGGTACCAATGGTGAAGTGGCACTGGGAAACAGTGATATGCAGATGTGCTGTTCATCATCGGCAGGGCCTGCATTCGAAGGTTCACAGATGACATCAGGCATGCTTGCAAAAGACGGGGCCATAGACGGAATCAGGATAACGGATGGTGAGGTAAGATATACCGTCATAGGCAATACTGAGCCGAAAGGAATCTGCGGTTCTGCGGTCATAGATGTGGTTGCTGAACTCTTTAAGAATGGATTAATTGACAAGCGCGGGAATTTCACTGAAAGATCAGGTTGTAAAGACAGGTTTGTCATCGCTAAGGATGTCGTGATAACACAGTCTGAGATAAAGGACGTCATAATGACGAAAGCTGCAGTGTATTCAGCAACACGTTCTATGGTCCGTAATCTGGGGATAACGTACGATGATGTTGAGAAAATATTCATTGCAGGAGGATTCGGGAATTTCATCAATATGGAGTCTGCGATAACAATCGGATTGTTCCCGGATGTTGACAGAGAGAAATACGTGTATCTGGGCAATGCATCCTTGGCAGGTGCGAAGAGAGCGCTGCTGTCATCACAGTTCAGGGACAGAATTTCCTCTGTGTTCCCTAAAATGACCTATTTGGACCTTTCATCCGACCATGTGTTCTATGATGAATATATGTCAGCGCAGTTCCTTCCGCATACTGATTCATCCTTATTTCCGTCGGTGAAACAGGACTGACACTATCTTTATCTATGTTATAAACGAATATTTTCTCATGAATAAATCAATGAAGATTGCAGCAGTGTGTGTAGCATTGTTCATACTGCTGTTCGTGGAATTTGTCGCACCTTTATCTGACGGATGCACCGGCGTATACGTCGGAAAGGATGCGACGACGGATGGTTCGATAATAATCGCACGCAGTGACGATTATGCCAAGGTCGCTCCTTTTTATCTGGATGTTGTGAAGAGAGTGGAGAACACACCAGGAAGGACATACGATGGCTCCAACGGGTTCTCATATCCGCTGCCAGATACAACATTCAGGTACGTAGCAACACCGGAATCTTATACACAGTATGACGGTTGGTTCGAAGTTTCAGCCATGAATGAATACGGATTGGCGGTCACAGCGACTGTTACCACATATCCGAGCAAAGAGGCGATATCCGCAGACAAATATATTCTCGACGGAGTGGAGGAATCTGTCATAACAGGAATCGTAGCATCATGCTGCAAGACAGCGCATGAAGCTATCGAATTAGTTGCCGATATTGTGGATGTATACGGCAGTTCTCAATCAAATTCGATGCTGGTGACGGATCAGAACGAGACATGGTTCATGGAGATGTATACAGGGCATCAGTATTGTGCGGTCAGGGCGCCGACAGATAAAGTTGCAGGTTACGGCAACGAATGTATGCTGGAATCAATTGAAGGATATGATGAGAATGATGTGATCTGTTCGGATGATCTGTTCACATTGCCTGAGGAGAAGGGATTCGCAAAGTATACTGAAAGCGGATATCTGGATCTTGTCAAAACATACGGCGCGAAAAGAGTGGATGCAGCTCATGGCAGAACATGGAGGCTTCACCAGTTGATGTCGCCTTCCACAATAGGGGATTATTCAGCGGATGTAGAGGCGCCATTGTTTTTCCTGGCGGATGAAGAGATATCGGTAATAGATGTCATGAACTATTACCGTGACAGATACGAGGGTACAAAATATGAAGGATCCAATATGCGCCCCATATCTACAGAAACATCAGGCACTGTGCATATAACACAAGTATTTCCTGATGCACCTGCCGGCATGGACGGGATAAACTGGGTGAGCATGGGTTGTGCGAAATTCATAACGTTTGTGCCGATTGTGAGTTCAGTGAATTCAGTCAGTCCTGAATATTGCGATGTGCCGACATATTATCAATATGACAGTGCTTATTTCACATTTAAGAAGCTGAATACACTGTGCGAACAGTTCCAGTATTCTGACGACGTCATAAATTATTGGAAGACATTCGAGGAAAGATATGTTCCTGCATTCTATGCGGCATATGAAAAAGCGCTTGAGATGTACAAGGATTCACCTTCGAAGGCAGCAGAATATATTACGAAAGTATGCACACTCTATCAGGAACAGATGCTGTCGGAAGCAAAACGTCTGGTGGGCGATGTAGAATGGAATATGATGAACAATCTCGGGCCTCAGAGAAGTGTACCGATAGCATTCGAACCGATGATCGATGCAAAACTCGTTGCAGAACAATGTGGTTGGAAATCCTCCATGGATGGCGATAATTTTGTATTCGAGAAGGAAGGAAAGAAGATAACAATAGTTCCGTCTGCAGAAGTGAAGGACGCAAAAGGAAAGATCATCATCGGAGAAGAAACCAAGGATATAAACACAAGAATCAGCTGGGATACAATATTGATACCGTTCGCATGTCTGGATTCCTTCGGAGATATGACTTCTGACAGCTATCTCAATTGGGTAGATTCTCAGAATTCCGTCAACGGAGCGAATGATAACAATATCGGAATCATCGTGACGATTGTAGTCGTTGCAATGTTGATCCTTGTTGTGACGGTGGCATTCGCTTTGAAGAAAAGACATTGAATGGGATGGATGTCGCGCATACGACATCCATCTACCAATATCAGCGATTGTCGCCCTATTATTAAATACGGAACAGCCATAGTGATTGACAATGGAATGGAAATTTGCGACCACATTGATAGGATCGTTACCATACAATAATCCCGTTGATGCGATAGATGTGCTCATGGAAAGTCAGGTATCCTGTCCTTCTTGGCCTCAATTGCCTGCGAGAGGGATATCAGAGAGTATGTATGCTCAGACTGGATGCCGTCTTCCCGGACTCAAGATCGAAGGCGACAAGATGTACGTGGATCTGGATGACTTTGATCCTACAGACATATACACAGCGATCCTCTCAGATGATACTGATTATTTCTCACACCCTCCGGAATCATTCAAAGGGTTGTATGAATTCCTTTCAAGGGATCTTTCTTCTTTCATCAGTATCAAGGGACAGGTCACAGGGCCTATAAGTGAAGGGTTGCAAATTCTAGATAAGAAGGGACGTCCGGTAATCTATGATGAATCATATTCGGAGATCGTCAGAAAGACGGTCAATATGATGGCCAAATGGCAAGCAAGAAGACTCAGAATGTGCAATGAGAATGCAATTCTGTTCTTTGATGAACCCTCATTATCGATGTTGGGAACGCCTTTCGCTTCAATTTCAGATGAACAGGCGGAACAATGGATCAATGAAGCAATGGATGGAGTTGATTGTTATCGCGGAATACATTGTTGCGGCAATACCAACTGGACCATGGTGCTCAATACACACATAGACATCCTAAGTTTTGATGCATATCAATACGGAGACAACCTTTTGATGTATCCGGAAGATCTGGACAGATTCATCTCCAGAGGCGGATCCATTGCATGGGGGATAATACCTAATACTGAGGATGCATTGAACAAGGAGTCCGTCGAATCATTGGTTCAGAAGCTCGATTCATTCCTGGACAAAATGGAAACGAAAGGAATGAACAGACAGAAGATCGCAGAACAATCCCTGATATCGCCGCAGTGCGGTCTCAGCGGACTGTCGCCGGAACATATCGATAAGGTCTTTGCACTTCTCAAAGGTGTTTCGGACATCATGCGCAAAAGGTACAGATTCTGATGATAATCGCACTTGTAGGAAAAGGCGGTGTCGGAAAGAGCACCATTTCTTCTCAACTGATAAGAGAACTTTCCAAAAAAGAAGTTGTTCTGGCAGTGGATGCAGATCCAAATTCCAATCTATGTGATAAATTAGGGTTAGAGATAACGGGCACAATCGGAGGGCTCAGGAACGAGATCGTAGCACATCCCGACATGGTGCCTGCAGGTGTCTCCAAACAGGACTACATCTCAACTCATATCAGGCAGATAATTACTGAGTCAGATAGAATAGACCTTCTCGTAATGGGAAGGCCTGAAGGCGAAGGATGTTATTGTTTCACGAACGATGTTCTGAAGAATTGTTTCAGAGACCTTATTCCGAAATACAAATATTCTGTCATAGACAACGAAGCAGGCATGGAGCATCTTTCACGCCGTGTTCTTCCGAAATCCGATGTTATGATTTTCGTATCGGATCCGACATTGGTCGGCATAAGGACAGCGGGAAGGTTATCCAAACTGGCCGACGAAGTGAACATCGAATCCGGAAAGAGGATACTTGTGATCAATAATGCTGTCGGAGAGATCCCGGGACAGATGATGGAATTTGCTGAAAGTTTCGGATTTGATAACGTCTTTGTGATGCCTCATGATGATTTCATCAGCAGATCTACTATGGAAGGCGATGTGCTGGACGTCCCATCCGATACTGAATTCGGAAAAGCAATGACGAAACTTGTATCATTGTTTTGAGAGTTCTTTCAGATGTTTCGGTATGTCTTTTGAATTGTTCGTACCGACAGTAACATCCCTGTTGATGATCTCCTGAAGCTTACCTGACATCTTTGACACCAATCCGGGGATTATGACGATACCGTCACTCTTCTTCAGAACACCTGATTCCTCCATCGCTTCAGCAACGTGTTCAGGTGAGAATTTCCCTGCTGCATATGCAGTGAGGACCGACATCCCTTCGGTGTCAACTATCTGCAACCATACAGGGATTCTCGATTTCTCGATGTCCGCACGTACAGTGAAGTATGTGAGGGAGAAGTTCGTTGTGAACATTATCGGTGAATGCTCACCCGGATTGCCGATAGGATACAGATCCTGTTTGACCTGTATGGGGACCTGCGGATCGGCATATATGTTCTGTCTGAGTGTGAACAGCGGCAGTGCCTCATAGTTCTTCAGATCATCGAATATTACGAGACTGCCGTATTTCATTGTGGATATGGCTGCGGTCATCACTGCGTATTCGCCGCTTCCCACTCTGTTCATCATCGGATATCCGAATTGTTTGAATTTCTTCTTGATAGCCGAACGCCTCACCGCCGTCTGTCTTTCGAGAAGTGTTTTGACGTCCTTTGACCTCAGATCGAAGATAATATCGTCGTATCCTGCAGATTTGCATTTTTCAGCGAACATTACTGTATCTTCCAGGGAATCTGATTTTATCCCCAAAGGACAGTTCGAACCCTTCGCCATTTCCAGCATCTTGTCGATGTTGTCTTTCGATGCACCGTAGATCAACGGTCTGAATTGTTTTGTCACTTCCAGTGCTGATGCGATCGCATCGATCGAATCGGATTCGAGGACGAACGGCGAATCCCAGTTCTTGGATATCAATTCAGCCGCTCTTCTGAATGATGTGGCATCCTTGGAATCATTCCTGATGGATACCATATCGATCTTGAATACCATGCCTATACGGTCGAATCTGATTTTCTTTATCTCCTCTAGTCTGGAAATGACGGAATCATCGTCAAGTGTGTCAGATACAGTCATTGCATATGCGATGGGGTTGTTGAAACGGCGTTCATGACGGAACAATACCGTCTCTCCGCCCATTTGTATCTTGTTGTTCACACCTACTGTGATCGTCTTCACAGGCGGTGCGGAAGCCTCATTCAATGTCGTTTTCGCATCTCCGCTCACATGCGGGCAATCCTCGATCTTTGCTTTCTGATTGGCCAATTGCATAGCGAATGCAAGACATGTCGGCTGACCGCAATCTTTGCAGTTCGTCTTAGGAAGCAATTTGAAGAATTCGATTGCTGTAGGCATCAGAGCACCTCCGTGAGATCTGCTGCATATACTTTGAGCATATCTGCAGCCGCAGGGCCGCGAACAACCACTATATCGGCACCGGAGATCATCGCAGACAGGCCGGTGATGGCCTCCCAGAGCGTACATCTGTTGATAACATCGCCCATAGTGCCATCATCTTCGGATGTAGCATCTGCGACATCCCATGAACCTGTACAGTCACATACCATGGGGATCTGGAGCATTTTGTCCCCGTTCAGAGCCGCCGACCTTATTCTTTCGTTGACAGAATATGAATAATCAAGCCCCATCCCGAGAGCGGCCATTAGCGGATCCATGAGAAGATTCTTTCTCTCTATTCCATAATCTGTGAGAAGGATGTTCATCTGCTTTGCAAGATTCACATCCAGATTTGAGAATCCCAACAGCACATGCCCGTTGGCCATTGCTGCAGTGGCAAGTTTCTTGTATTCACATTCGTCCACTTTGGAGATGATGAGTCTTGTGTTCTTGACTGTGTTACACACCTCTGTGAGTACCTCTATGTCCTTTTCAGCATTTCCGCATCCGCTGACCAATATCGGAAGATTCGTCTTATCGGCGATCTTCTGGACAAGTGCAGCCGCATCTTTGGATGATGTGTTCCTTTTGGATGGATCCGTACTCACGAGTCTCAATGCGATGATATCCGCACCTAATTCTTTCCACATCGTCGCCCATTCAACAGGATCAGTGTGTCTTCCGGAGAACATCTTCTTACCTAATTCCGGATAATCAGTTGCATCATCCCATACCTCGCCTGCGATGATAGGCCTCCTTTTCGTGTTGTTTTCGAAAGAGAGGAACGGAAGTCCGTCCGAGCCTCCTGCAATGTAGTCGCCCTTGCCGAGCGCTACATCCTCAACACGGCCTGTGTATTTCTCTTTGAAATCTGGAATATCTGTCATTTGAATAACCTCAAAGCAACGGTGGCATCTTGAGTGCCGGATGATTTACCTGTGCCATCCAGGCCATGAGCTCTTCTGCATCTTCCGTTACGGTCTCGTCCGCGATCTTGGACATGAGATCAGGCATACCGATCTCTTCACATCTCTTTTGGAATGCTTCACCGATCATTTCTTTCAGATGTTTTGGCATCCAAGAGATCCTGGCGATACCGCCCTCTGCTGAAATGAATTTCTGACTTGTGATGTATTGTTTTCCGATACCCATGAATCCAGGTGTCTGTCTTCCTCCGCCGATGCTTCCGGCCAATGTGGAGAATTTCATCCCTACAGGGGTCATTCCCGGAAAGTCTCTGTCCACAAGAATGACGGATTGCATGTCCACGGTCATCGCGATGATCACTTCGAAACATCCGCATGATGTCATCGGAGCATCCATCAGACTGTACATGCAGATTCTTCCGATGTTGCCATTGGATGCAGCATTGATCGTATCATTGATGCCTGTGAACTCTCCTTTGGATTCATCGACATAATCACCTTTTTTGAACGGTTGATTCGGTCCGTTAGGAGATATCTCATGTCCTGCTTTCGCATCCAACCAGTTAATCGCACCGCAAAGTCCGATCCTCTCAGGTGATATGATACAGGTGTGTGCAGGGGCAAAGGATTGGCACATGGTGCATGTGTAGAAATCGTCCACTTTGTCATCCTTCAGACCTTTCATTCTGTCATCCCTCTTGCTGTAAGCTTCCAGGGCCTCAGGGAGACGATTCTGTATCTCGCCCTCATCTGTGATCACAGTGGCCTGTACCCTTGTTGCGATACCGCCGAATTCATCTTTGGTCCTGTGTACAAGGATCTTCCCTATATCGGTGAGTTTGAATCCTGCTTCTTTTGCAGCATTGCTTATCCTGATCCAATTACTGTTCCTCTGTCCGGCATGCCAGACACCTTGTGCAAAATTGATGGATGCATGGAATCTTCTTTCGATGACAGGTTCAAGATCGTCATGCATATCTTTACCGTACACTTCCACGACGATTCCGATTTGTATGAGCGAACCCTGGGGGAATTCGTCGATATCCTTTCCGATGAGTCTGACGGAACCGTCCTCGATCTCATTCTCATCTCTTGACAGAAGTACTTCGAATGCTGTGCTCTTCGCACCGCCGGCTTCGATATATGTGTCGGGTTTTCTTACGATCTCACCCTCGAATGCCGGGCCGTATGCTACCGGCAATTCGATCGGTTCAACATTGATCACGATACCTCTCTCCTCGATACCGGTCTGTATCGCATCGAGATGATTCTTGCATACTTTCACAGCACCCGGTATCTCCGGGAGCGATTGATCTGTAATGATGCATGCGCTGTGTTTCAATGCCGCGAATGCGAATGCAGCATCAAGTGATGACAGCGGTCCGCATTGGACAACAAAGACCTTCGGTCTTTTCTTGAGATAGTCAGCGAGTTTTTCCGAGTCTCCGCCGGCCACGTTCCCGAATGTCAATGCTGCCCTGACAGCGAAATTCAATGCATGGACGGTCCCCGTGAACATTCCGATGGGATACAGCATCCTGTCGAATCCCATTTCGATACCCTGTCTCGCGATGAGCTCAGGGAAGTCGCCTGAAGCAATGCCGACGAATCCTTTTGCCTGTGCACCTCTTACCATTGCAACGACATCTTCACTTTTCACATGTCCGCCCAGATACACTATTGCACCCGGGATGGTTTCATCCACCAGCGGCAGACCGAGACTTCTCAGCACACGGTCTGGTATGAAACCTCTGCCGTTGCCGTTCAGATATGTTATGCCCTCGATGATGTCAGCTGCATACATCGCCTTCTCTCCGGCATCCAATCCGTCTTCTACGGATGATGAGTTTGCAGGCCTGAATGAATTGAGTAGTTCTTCCGCTTTTGATAATGTGAGTGATTCGATGCCCCTCCATCCAAGGATTGAAGGCAAACCATACCCTGTGTCCGGATACACTATCTCCTTATCAGCGCCGAATTTGTTTTTTGCATCGCTTACAAGTTCTCTTGCTATCTCCACTACGGCATCCGAACCTTCCGCTGCCATCGACAATAATCTGGCAACATCAATCTCAGGATAGGTCCTGAGAGCTTTTTCTATCAGGTCATCATTTTTGATGTTATAGATCGTTTTTATCTCGTTGCGGTCCATAGTATCAACTGAATTTTGAGAATTCCACTAATTTGAAGATTCCGTTCATCTTCTCCATCGCTTTCGGCAGTTCATCTTTCATCTTGTCCATCCCGATCTTGCAGTCCTTGAAATCAGCGACCATTTCCAACGTTGTGGTGTGATAGCAAATCTTGATCCTGCTGAACACAGATATGAGATTCACATTCACTGATGCGAGATAATCGAACACCTGTGTTGTAGAACCTGGGCAATCAGGAATCTCGATAACCATTTTCGCCATATTCGTATCATCTTTGAAGAATGTCACGGCAATGATCCATGATGAAAGATCGGCAACTATCAGTATGTCTCTGCCGTCGATGTTCTTGAGCACATCGCTGTATTCAGGCGCCAGATCATATGAGCCTTTTTCGAACGGGACAGGCGTTGCTCTTTTGATCTCAACTTTATGTTTGGAAGGTTCAGTCCTGAATACACGTCCCACATCTGCTGGTTTGATCTCAATTTGTTCGATCAAGGAAACCGACGGGTCGTTCTTTTCTTTCAACTCCAGGAATCTCTCCTTGAGGAGATCCATCTCACCTACGAAACTGAGGTCGCCCAATACCTTCCACACGATGGTTGTATCGGATATGCCGTCCAATGATATCGAGTTCAAGATGTTTATCTTCCTTCTCGCAAGGAAGTTGGCACTCTGTGCACTTGCACCGGGGACATCACGCATGTAGACTGTTATGTTCGCGAGTGTACGGTAGTTTTCCTGTGGATACATAGATAGGAGTAATTCGTATTTTTTCGGCCCGTCATCAAGATATTCGAATAATGTACTGTACACGAAACCGTTCTCGACGATACCCATCATGTCTGACATTCTGTCATCCAAAATGATCTTCGTACCTTTCACTTTCGAAAATTCCCAATTCTTCATGAGGGCCCTCTCCGTTTTCCCTATCGCGTGAACTTATATATCCTTACGCGTGATATTTTTGTTCGAAACCAATGGACGGGTCCAGCAGGGTTGTTCCTCGTTGCTGTACTCAAATTCTCTGATGAGGTTGATTATTCCGTCATCTTCCGTGTTCAAAGAACGGATTTTATCAGGCAATGAACTGAATCTTGTCTCCTTCCCACTCATACGGAGTGATTTTTCAACGAGATCGGCGGCTTTTGAAATCATTTCACTGGCACATATTAAATTTTCAATTCTTTCCTTTTCGTCCATCGTCAAACCTCGCACATCGGGGCGATGATAACATCAGCACACAATGATATCATGGACATCAACATTAATAAGGTGAATGAATATGGCCAATTGCGCGGGGGTAGCCGAGTTGGCCAAAGGCGCAGGACTTAAGATTCTGTACTTAGTGTTTCGTGGGTTCGAATCCCATCCCCCGCACCATTCTGTTTCCGATGAATGTTGCTGGAATAGTGCCACCATTTAAATATGATGTAAGGCTCTTAACTTTTGGAGAAATACGCTTGGCTGTATACAAGAATTCAGTTAAAAACGCAGGAATGATGAAAGATCAATTCGGCACTTCGATGCAGAAACCTACTACTTCTCCGAATTCTCAGAAAGGTAAACCCAGAACGAAAGAAGCGACCAGAAAACAATCCATGTTGAATACTCATAAGTTGGCTCCTTTCAAGTATGATATGAATGAGATTTTAGCAAAGACCCAGATGGACGAAGCTAAGGCATCAGCATTCCTAGCAACTCTGATCGCAAAAGCATCACGTCTTTCGACAAAAGAGGCGAAAGAGTTCGCGAAAGGATATCTTGACGAAGGAGACCTCACCAAAGAGGAATTCGATAAGATAGGAAAGCTGATGGACAAGTATAGCAAATACCGTTGAATCCGTTGTCTGACGAACATTGCGCGTTTATATAGAAGAACATAGGACGTCATTTTTTTCTGAAAAAAATGAATTTTTGCAACAATATTTCTATTAATGGTTTGAATAAGAAAATTTGTTGCAAACGACGACATCTTATCGTACATAAATGAAACAATGTTGCAAAATTATGGCAACTAGATATATATAGAAATCAACCTATCTCTGTCTCGGGATTACTATGGGTTATGAAGAATTATTCCCAACAAATGACCTCAAAGGCTGGCATGCAAATGCAGCTAAGAGGTTCGCAAGCCCCTTCGTGGACAACTACCACGACAGAATCGATGTTGACCCGATCATTCTTTCGAATGCTGCGGTTCACTGCGGATTCACAATCAGGGACTTCTACGAGAAACCAGAACTGGGTATCCACACAGTCGGTTACATCTCAGAGCTTTTCGACCTTTTGCCAGTTACACACTGGTTCTTCTCACTTCCATGGACCAGAGACCTTGGAGTCACCCTTGAGTACAAGGACACACTTCCACCAGTCTCAACCGGACCAATAATATCCACACCGGAAGAAGTCGAGAAACTCCAGCCAGTCGCAAAAGAGAAACTCAAAGGCGGAAACACAGACACACTGTTCCACAACCTTTATGGTTATGTTCAGAAGAACCTCCCACACACACTCGTCCCAATCTCATACGGTTTCGACCTTTGTGGAGCAGGAGCAGAACTTTGTGGTGTAGAGAACTTCATCATGTGGACATTCACAGAGCCAGACATCGCACACAAGCTCCAGAACGTATACGTTGAGACATCAATCAACGGTGCTGACCTCCTGTCAGACACATACGGAATGGCAATGTTGATCGTCGGATCAGTTCTCGCAAACAACGATATCTTCAGTGATGAGCAGGTTGAGGAATTCTCAGCAAAACTCATGCACCACTATGTCGACCAGTGTTTCAGAAAAGGTGCAGGACCTCAGGTCTTCTACCACCTGTGCGGTAACCACGAGACTGACTACAAAGTGTTCAAGAAGAACCTTGTATGGTCACCATTCAACGTTTTGCACATCGGATACATGGGACAGAAAGAATTCCCGACAGACATTCTCAAACAGGAATTCCAGGATGTTACAACAATCATGGGTTCAGTCGATACCAAACTCATGATCCAGGCTAACCCGAAGAAAGTCTACGACAGAGCAAAAGAAACATTGCTCGCAGGCCGTGACGCAAAGAAAGGTTACATCCTCGGTACAAGCTGTGAGACGCCTCCGTACACCATCCCAGGACAGCTCCTTGCACTCACAAGGGCAGCCAGAGACTTCGGTACATACGGAACATGGTGAGGTGAATAAAATGGCATCAATTTCAGCAGCAGCAAAAGAAATCATCGCAAAGAGGGGACTCAAAGAAGCCGACATCCTCAAGATTGTCGACGGATGCGGTGACGACAAGATCTTCAACAAAGAGAAAGGTCTCTACATTGCAAAGAAAGAGATCGGCGACCTTACCGCTTACGCAGTCTTCAATGAGGCTGGCGAAGTTCAGACAGCATACAGCCACAAGATGAAAATCTTGGACATCGTTCTTCCTGGAGAAGAGGATTCAGGCTGGGTTTACGTCAAGAACAACAAGCCATGCTTCGCAGGACACACAAACCTCTCATACCTCGGTGCAACCAGGTCTGGTCCTTCACTTACAGAGCCAGTTTCAGGAGCATCATGGTTCGAGGAGTACCTCGCAGTCGGTGCACTCACCACAGCAGAGGGTCTGTTCCAGCAGAAGAGAGCATAAGACCGTTGAATCGATCGAGTGCAAACTCACAAACTTTTTCCCCTTTAACTTTCTTTTTTCATAACTATTGTGCCACAGTAGTGATTCTCACGTTTTTCATTATTAGTAGGGTTTAAGTACGTTATTTCAATGACGATACAATGGCTGAAGCCTGGTATACCCCGATAACTGATGAACTCAGCAAAGTAGAGGAGTTCATTCTCGAAACGATACATTCTGACAATCCTGAATTGGATGAGATGTGCAGATATGTCGTTACATCCGGAGGTAAAAGGATAAGGCCGGCGATTTGCATTTTATCATACCATATTTGTGGCGGTAAGAATATCGAGGATGCCATTGCAATGGGTTCGGCTTTTGAGATTGTTCATACAGCTTCATTGATTCATGACGATATCAATGATAAAGGTGAGATCAGGCGTGGAAGGAAAACACTGCATAAGCAATATTGTATCAGCAAAGCTATCGTAGCAGGTGACTTCATGATGGCCAGAGGATATCGTGCATTAGGCTCAACAAGTAACGAGGTCGTCAATGTCATCATCGAAGCAGCAACCAAGATGAGTGAAGGTGAATTCGTTCAGAAAGATTTTGAACATTCATCGAAAGTAACCGAGGAAGAATATTATGAGATCATCACTGGAAAGACATCGAAATTAATCGAGGCATGTGCCAAATCAGGTGCGTACATCGCCAATGGTGACAGTGATACTATTGCGGTACTCGGTGAATTTGCGCATGATATCGGTATGGCATTCCAGATTATTGACGACACATTGGATGTCATCGGAGACGTTAATAATACCGGCAAAAAGATCGGTCTGGATTTGATTGAAGGAAAACCTACATTGCCAACGATACTTGCCATGAGGGATCCGAAATACGGTGCTGAGATTGAAAAGATCTTCATAAGGCCTGAACCTAAGGTCGAGGACGTAGAAGAAGCGCTTTCTCTCATCAAAAAGACGGATTCGATCGCCATCTGCAGACAGAAGGCAGAACAGATTGTCGAATCAGCAATCAAGAAGATTTCAGTATTGCCTGATTCAGTTTACAGAGATTCATTGATCTCATTGGCCAAATACATTGTAGAGCGCGACAGGTGATCATATGGAAAGGATCACGACGGACATATTAGTTGTCGGTTCGGGACCAGCTGGATCAACTGTTGCCAAATTTGCTGCAGATAAAGGCGTTCAGGTCACGTTCATAGAAAGAAGGCCCGAAGTCGGTGTGCCTGTCAGATGCGGAGAATATCTGCCGGAGGTGGAGGAGATCAGAACGATGTTCCCTCTGGCTGAAGATCTAGATGGCACATTCGAATTACCGAAGGAAATGAAACTGGCTGAAACGAAAGCCATCAGATTAGTGAATCCGAAAGGAAGAATGACAGATATTCCGATGCTTGGATATACCATCGATCGTGACAGATATGATCAATATCTTGCTCATGAAGCGGAAAAATCCGGAGCGACACTCATCAAACATTGTATGTTCAAAGGGATAGAGGACGGAAAAGCGATTACCAGTGAAGGTAAGATCGAATACAAGGTTATTGTCGGAGCTGACGGACCCGGTTCACGTGTAGCAAGATCACTTGGATTGGCTAAGAACAATCGTCCGTATCCTGCGGTGACTGCACAGGCAAAAGGAGATTTTGAACCCGTTGTCGTGATGTATTTCGGCGGAATAGCGCCTGGAGCGTATAGTTGGATAATACCGAAGAAAGGTCAGGCTAATGTAGGCGTAGGTTTCTCGCCGAAATTCGCTAACGGAACACTGGGCGAGTATTTTGATATATTCGCAAAAAAGAATAATTTTGAGATAATCAATAAACTCGAGGGAAAATTCGTTCCTTCCGAAGGTCCGATAAAAAAGACAGTTTCAGGCAACGGAATGGTTGTCGGAGATGCTGCCGGTCATGTGATTTCGGTGAACGGTGGAGGTATACCATTGGCACGCATCGCAGGGCGCATCTGTGGCAACATCGCTGCGGATAACATTCTGAACGGACGTCCACTCACGGATTATGAGTGTGAGTGGAGAAGAGTGATGGAAAAACCATTGAAGACTGCAGCATTCAATAAGAAACTCGCAGACACATTCGCATTCAGCGGACCGGAATGGATGGTGACATTCTGTATGGGGGTCCTGGGTGCCAGAAGAATGAACAATCTGATCAGATGCAAACGCATCTTCCCATGATCATCTCTTACGATGTGCTCTCATCGGGGAGCCGCATATCGGACATTCATCATACTTCTCTTTGTACCATTTTTTACATCCGATACATTGATAGTTCCATTTCTCAACCCTTTTGATGCCGGATGTACCTACAGGTCTGAATCTTATATTCAATCTTGAACAAACGTTCTCGATGGAATAATCGTCGGAAAGAACTGTTCCGTTGAGTTCAAGTCCCAATGCGATGACGGTTATATCAACAGGAGACAATCTTCCAAGATCCCCGCTCTTTTTCGCTTCTTCTTTCACTTTGGAAACAAATTCATCAGATACATCTGAAACTTTCAGCATATCTCCCCACAGATCCAATCTGGGGTCCTTGTATTTTCTAAGTTCGTCGATAACACCCGGAGGACACATACATTCGTCATCGGGAAGATTCTCCATAGAAAAGAATGCTGAACTGTCAAGGATCAGGACCATGTCTCTTTATTGTTATCTAAACATATAAACCAGAATGACAGACTTTATAAGTGATACATACTTGGCTGTATCATATGTCCTGGCATATCGAAGTAGATGAGGATGTAAAACAGTATGTTCTGAGTCAAAAGCAGGATTTTCGTGTGTGTACAGCATGTTATGGGCCTGCATTGGTGCTGATAACTGTGAAATCTCCTAAAAAGAATGATGTGATGATCCCTATCGGAGATTATGTTCTTTACATCTCGGCAGTTCAGGCACCGTATATTGACAGGATAACAATGGATATGTTGTATTCTGATGATGACATAGCATCATGCTATGCATTCAACAGAGGAAGATATTAGGATATCAATTTTGCAGATTCCACAGATTTTCTGATAAGTCCTTCGAAATCTATCTTTGATTCGGATTCTTTGACTATATTCATATCTGCTTCCGTGATAGGTTTCAATGGAACGGCCGAACATCCTGATGTCTGGATTATAGAGATGTCGAATGTCCCGATCTTCTCTGCGATGTTTGTTATCTCAAGTTTATCCATTCCGATCAAAGGTCTCAGGATAGGGAAATTGAGATCCTGGTTCTCAGCTTTGATATTCTTCAGTGTCTGAGATGCCACCTGTCCTAAGGAATCACCCATGATTATTCCGCTGCATCCGTTCTTTACAGCGAAATCCCTGGCGATGCGTTGCATCATCCTTTTGCACATGACACACTGATAGGCTTTGTCACAGTTGTTTTTGATGGCAGTTTGATTCTCTTCATGATTGAGAATGTACAAAGGCATATTCCGGCCACTGATCTCTGACAGCCTGGATGCTATTCTTTTCACCTTATCGATCTCTTTTGCATCAGAATAAATGCCGTTGTCCATGTGTATTAGTATTATTTCAGCACCCAACTTGGACATTATGTATGTGGCCACCGGAGAATCTATGCCTCCGGAGATCAGAGAAACGAGTTTCATGTGTTGAACCTGCCGACCTCTACGCCGCCCTGGTAATCTTCGGCCTCATCATCATCTATTATCATATTGTACAGGGCATTGACGAAACCTTTCAGTTCTTTGATTTCCACCTTGAGATCATTGATCTGTTTTTGAAGTTCTTCTTCACTCATCATTAATCACGACGTCACCGTAATCATCAGCGAGTTTTCTGGACATCGTTCTTTCGCATTTGGGACAGTAGAGCTGTCTCTTTCCTTTGGCGACAAGCTCTGTCTTACATCTGCCACAGAGTGAACGGATAACGCCCAGATGTTCGTCTTTTGTTGTCAATTGAAGTGATGGCTTGACACTTGTGACCATCGCTCTTATGAGATCGCCCTTTCTGAGTTCTTTGGAAACATCGTCCGTGTAATCAGGGGATATTTTTGAAACATGGATCGTTCCGTATGTCTCATTACCGATTCTTCTGGATACGCCGTCTTTAGCGAGAACGGTGGCAGTCGCCATCGATTTTCTGATGTCCTCGACATTGGCGTAAACTATGTCACCGGGCTTGAGTATGTTCGGAGGGTTCATTGAAATAACTTTTGCTAAACATTCATCCTCATCGAGGATAAGTTCTCCGATCTGCGAAGCGTAGATCTTACCATCTTTTGCGAAAGTTCCCTCTGAAGCCATATACTCTTCCTCAATCGCTACTTCATCACCAGGGAACACTTCTATTCTTTCGGTCATTTTTTCACCTAATGTTGACCACAACAATGTCAACTTCTTGTTTTGTCTTGCTATGGAAGGAGAATGTGTGGGGGATATTATACTTATAGGTCGCACGTGCGACTATTTCTCTGTCATGAGCATGTACGAAGTCCTCTAAGAAGTCGATAGTACTGGCCATATGGATCGAGTATACAGATTCGGAGAGCTCTATTGCCTTCTCCAGGAAAGGACGGTCAGCACGTTTTGATTGACATCCGAACGGGGGATTCATGAAGGTCGTATCGGAACGGTCGTTCACTTCTTTGATGTCACATTTCTTGAATTCTACCTCCACTTCCAAAGAATTGCAGTTGGACCTTGCGATTTCAAGTGCAGATGCTGATATATCATAGCCTCTTACGACAGAAGCATTCAGAAGTTTCGCACCGATAGAGAATATACCTGTGCCGCATCCGAGGTCGTTAACGATCTTATCAGACATATCTCCGTTGGCATATGCGTTGAACAGAACATCGGATGCGATGACTGAAGGAGTGGGATATTGTTCCAATGCTACAGAGGGTTTCTCGAAGGGCCTGACCTTTTCGAGTTTCATCTCCAATTCTTTCTTTTTCACAGTATGTGGCACATCCAATCAAGATATAAGTTTCACTCAAAGAAGAAGTGTGATGGACTCTCCGGTTTGGGTGTGAAACACTTCTCCCCTGTTTTTACGAATTCAGCAGGATATTTTTCTGAGATCTCCCCGATGAGTTTTCTCATAGTGTCCTCGAGTTTCTTAGGGGGTGAAACGATCCTTGCGTTGAGCACTAATTTTCCAGGCGTTTTGATGTATCTTGAGCCGTAGATACCATCGACCTGTATCGTCTCCTCGACCATTGACATCTTGGCTGCGGCCTCAGGCGATTCCACAAGGACCTTGACATGGACTATTGATTTAGTGGTGTATTCCTTGGCGACACCTCTCATAAGATCGGTCTCGAGAGAATACATATCAACATCATCTTTGGGTGTTATGTCGAATGTGCCAGAGTACCACCCTAACTTAGCTTTCTCGAATGCGAATCCCTGATTCTTCTCACCCGTCGGAGCTTTTTTGCTGATCTCATCCGACAGAATGACATCCATTATTGCATCAATATTTCTGAGATCGACAGATGATGATTCGAATATCCTGATGTCAGGTAATATTTCGTTGATTTTATCTTTGATTTTTTGGATGATGTCTCTGTTCACAAGGTCAGCCTTTGATAGTATGATGATCTCAGCCTCTCTGATCTGATGAGTCGGGATGATATCAACGGTATCGATGTCCTTTTTGTCTTTGTTTGACAGAATATCCAATGCTCTGACGCAGTCGACAACTACTGTGAACGGTACCACACTGAACTCATCAGGATGCAGTGATCTCATCGGTGCAACAACAGAACTCATGATGTTTGTCGATGTACCGATTGGTTCTGCGATTATGACATCGGGTTTCCCTGTCACAACAAGAGTTCTGGCACTTGATACGAATTTGTCAAAATTAGTGCAGAAACATCCTCCCATTATGTCCCTCGTATCGAAACCTGCATCCTTGGAATATTCAGTGTCCACGAGAACATCCCCCTGATCGTTCATTATGATGGATACAGATTTGTCACGTCTTTCCTTGAGGGTCTTTGCAAGGTTGACGGCCAACGTAGTCTTTCCTGCTCCGAGATAACCGCCGAGGATGAGCATTCTTGTTTTATCGTTCGATGTCATCATTTCCACGTATCCTATCTACTGATTTAACGCTTTACCATTTTATTACGCAAAGATATAGATGTGCTGGCACACAGCGCTCATTCTATCGTGATGAGCTTTCTTTTCTGCATATAACTACATCTTTCACAGGGTATCGTGAGTGTGCACTTATCGCCCGCCGCCAATCCTTTCAGGGCTTCTATGAGCCCTCTGTCTAACGGTCTCAATCCACTCCTTTTGTTAAGCGACAATGTTTCCCTTTCAGAGATACTGAGCTCAGCTGGCACAATCCTTTTTTCGATTAACGATTTTATGCAATGTTCAGCTTCATCTGTAGAGCAGTTATCGCATCTCAATCCTACTTCGGATAACGGACCGTAGAGTTTTGCGATGGGATCGACGATGTATAGTTTTCTGTCCTTGCCCAGACATATGTAGATCCCGTGAGGATTTTCGGGTGCGATATATTCCATTCTGGTCCCACGTACTTTTTCTTCACTCACCACAGTCCAGAAATCTCTGAGGTGGTTCATCAGCTGATACACTAATTGCTGATATTTTATGTTGAGAGAATCTGCTAATTCCTGTTTGGTGACTGAATGACCCACATATGCTTCTTCGAACAGTTTCGTCAATATCTTCTGTCTCATATCATGTGTGGCAATCGCCGTGTATGTATCGGGATCCATGTAAAGGATCTCCATTCTGCAGTTCTCTCCCATGTTCAGACGATTGGGATAAGCAGATATAAGTCTAACTCAAATATTTGAGTCTCCTACTGTCGTGCGTAAAATAATAAGACAGTAAGCGATTGGCGGTACTATGGATGTCAGCGTTGGAGTGAAAGAAGCGAAGAAGGCGTCGATCCGTCTTTCCGCACTTGACACTTCGGTCAAGAATAAAGCACTGAAAGCAATGGCTTCAGCTCTGGATAAGAACAGGGAATCGATACTGAAGGCCAATGCGGAGGATTGTGAGACAGCATCGGAGGAGGGGACATCCGGTACGATGCTGAAGAGGCTCTCGCTGACTGATGACAAGATATCATCTATGATAGACGGCATCAATGATGTGATCTCATTGAACGATCCCGTCGGGGAGACCATGTCCACGTTGGAATTGGATGATGGGCTGATGTTGTATCAGATCAGGTGTCCGATCGGATTGATAGGAGTGATATTCGAGGCGCGCCCCGAGGTCGTACCGCAGATCATGTCCCTGTGTCTGAAATCAGGAAATTCAGTTGTTTTCAAAGGAGGAAAAGAAGCATCTCATTCCAACAGGATGCTGTTCGATATACTGACTGAAGCGGCATATTCATCCGGGATACCGGAAGGATGTTTCGTTCTGATGGAAACAAGAGAGGACGTCAATACCATTCTTGAAATGGATGATTGTATAGATCTTCTCATCCCAAGGGGATCCAACGAATTCGTAAGATATATCCAGGATAATACAAGGATCCCTGTCCTGGGTCATGCTGCAGGCATTTGTCACGTCTATTTTGATGAATATGCGAATCTGGACAAAGGTCTGAAGGTCGCATTGGATGCTAAGATACAATATCCTGCTGTATGTAACGCAGCCGAAACGTTCCTTGTGAACTCCAAGATAGCTGTGGAACTGTTACCTGATCTGGACAAGATCCTCTACGAGAACAACGTAGAGATCAGGGCCGATGAAAGGGCAATATCCGGAATGGAACATGCGATAGCTGCAAAAGACATTGATTGGGATACGGAATACGATGATTACATCGTCGCCGTGAAAGTCGTTGATAATGTGGAGCAGGCGATAGATTTCATAAATACACACAGTTCGCATCACACTGATTGTATAATCACCGAAAATAAGGACAATATGCTGAAATTCTCAAAATTGGTAGATTCTGCGGATGTCATGATAAATGCATCCACAAGATTCGCTGACGGCTTCAGATTCGGAAAGGGTGCCGAGGTCGGCATCAGTACGAACAAGATTCATTCAAGAGGACCGGTCGGAATGGAAGGTCTGATGATCTACAAATACATCCTTGTCGGAAATGGGCACGTTGTGAAAGATTACGTTGGAAAGGACGCCAAAAAATTCACACATAAACCTATGAAAAAGGAGTTCTCGTTATGAGTCGTGCAGATTATCTTGGAAATGTCGAGACCGTGGTGATAAAGGTCGGAACATCATCTATCACCGGCGGCGGAAACAGCGTCGATTCGAAATTCATGGATAATGTCGCAAAACAAGTGAAACAACTGAAGGATGATGGAAAGAAAGTCCTGATCGTATCATCCGGAGCTATAGGCGTAGGACTTGCTGCGATGAATGCAAGACCTAAGCCGAAGGAAGTCCCGATAAGACAGGCGGCAGCTTCCGTCGGCCAGGGGATATTGATGCAGAAATGGAATGAAAGTTTCGAAAAGTACGGAATAATCGTTTCACAGATACTTCTGACATATGATTTCTATTCGGATCGTGAGAAATATCTCAATCTGAGGAATGCATTCCAGACCCTCCTTTCATATGACGTGGTCCCGATCATAAATGAGAATGACGTCATCTGTGTGAAGGAAATCGATGCCATGTTCGGAGACAATGATACATTGTCAGCATATGTATGCAGTAAGATGGACGCAGATCTTCTGGTGATACTGTCGGATGTGGACGGTCTTTACGACAAGAATCCGAAACTTAATGATGATGCGAAGATAGTCTCTGTCGTTGAAGACATTTCAAAAGTCGAATCCATGGCCGGTGATCCTACGACAAGAGTGGGTACAGGCGGCATGAAGACCAAATTGAAAGCAGCAGAGATATGCAAAGAGGCCGGATGCAACATGATCATCGTCGGCAGTTATGTCCCTGATTGCATCATCAAAGCCGTGAACGGTGAGGACATCGGAACGATATTCGTAGCAGGCGAGAAGAAGAGGATGAAGAGCCGTTGGATCAAGGCTGCACATGCGAAAGGGAAACTGATCATAGATTCCGGGGCCGCAGACAAACTGCTTCAGGGAAACGTGAGTCTTCTGGCTGTCGGGATAAAGGATGTCGAAGGCAAATTCAACAGAGGGGACGTTGTTGAAATAGAATCATCCGGAAAAACGATTGCCAAAGGTATTCCTGATTATGATTCGGATGAGATTTTTAAGATTCGCGGGGTCCGCAGCGACAGAATAGAATCCATTCTGGGCCATAAGAGTTACAGCGATGTGATAAGGAGCGAGAACATCGTTCTGTTGTGATCATTGATAGAACGGACACTCCTCTTTGATGCAATCCTCATTCCTTTCTGAGAATCCGCATATGATATTCTTTGAAGGTTCCATTTTCACATTGAGTTTCTTTTCAACGTAATCGCATGCATTCAGTATCGAAATGTATCCGTTTCTCTTGCAACAACGGGGTCCGTTGTATGCCGATATTTTCTCCAAAGATGAAGATGTCATCTTTATCGTGTCGCTCCAGCTTTCCTTACTGCGCGGAGTGGAATTCACGATTATGGAATAGAATATGCCTGTGCTTGCAGCGGCACCGCATGTACCGCAGAATCCGCAGACGCCTGCAGGGAACCAGGCCCCTCTCTTCTCAGCATCTCTCAATGCTTTATCCAGATCGATATCAGCTCCGGAATTCCTGTAGGCAGCGAGAAGACATGATGCCACCATGATGTGATGTTCCAGGTCATGCATTCTGATGGAATCGTCATTCATGATTTCGTTCATTATCTCAATAGGATCTTTGGATGAGGTTTCAGAGCATTTTTTGTAAATCATTTTGTTGGCGATCTTCCTTCTGCAGGCATCACATACATAGTGTCCGTTCTCGCACATCTCTCTGTCAAGAACTTTATTGCCGCATTTGATACATTCTCTGTTCTCCACATTTCCGAGCGTTATTTTTCCGCCGCATTCAATGCATTTTGCATCAAGATCGTTCCTTATGGATACCATATTATCAGCAACACTTCGGTGGTGTACATCTGTTCAATATCAATTCGAAGAAACCTGTGAGTTCGGCTACTTTCTTCGGATCGATCACATAATCAGTGTAATCTCCTTCATCGCAGGCGATGACCAATCCGGATTCTTCCATAACTTTGACATGTTCTCTTATCACATTGACATCCGTACCGAGTAATTCTGCCATTTTGCTGTCGGATCTGTCCGATTCTGCCAGTATCTCGAAAACCTTAAGATTGATGTCATCGGCCAATGCCGAGATCATTTTGATCGTATCTTTGGATGCCATATTCGATAATCATCGGTACGGGATATAAGATTCACGTCTTTCTTTTGCGTTTATTCAGAATCGATGATATCTCGATATTGGCAACGCAGATCGCAATGATGATCACAGCAATACCTATGATATTTGTAGGCAAGAGTTCTTCTCCGAATACAAACCATCCGATCAATGTTGCGACTATTGCTTCGATGACACCGAGGATGGATACTGTTGTGGCCTCCAATCCTTTCAACCCCTGGAAGTTCAGGAGATACGCTACAGCAGTCATCACTATTCCCAATATCAGGGTATACCATATGAAGTCAGGATTGGAACTCGTAACATTCACGATGTTGTCAAAGTCCAGTATCGGCAGGGATACGATTGCAGCTATTGCAAAACAATACAGGACGATGGTCTCAGGCGAATATTTCCTGTCCACAGCAATCTTGGAACTCATGATGAACAGTGCCAATGTGAAACCGGAACATAGGCCTGTGATTATACCCATCATATTCAGAGAATTGATATCATTTATCACACCGACAGCCAGACAACAGCCGATGAAAATCGCTATTATTACACCGATCTTTTTTGTTGTTATCTTCTGTTTGAATATGAAGTATGATAATATTACAACGAAACAAGGGGCGGTCATCTGCAGTACGACACCCAATGAGATACTAGTCTCATCCTGTGTTTGGAAAAGCATGGTGTTGGATATCAATCTCATGATGCCGATGAGTACGAAGATGAGAAGGTCGTCTCTTCTTATGAACAATTTGTCCCTTTTGAATATCAGGATGAAGATGAATATGCTGACGGCGGCAACGACCATCCTCATGGAACTTATCTCGAGCGGGGTGATGCCCGCATCCATCATCGGTTTTGTTACCAATCCGGTGCATCCCAGCAATGTAGCTGATGCGATCACAAAAATTATCGACAGCAACCTGCTGGATGAAGCCATATGGCCTGATGATATTTACACAATATATAACAGATGATATAAGATGGTGGACCCGGCCGGATTTGAACCGGCGACCTCCGCCGTGTGAAGGCGACGTCATAACCCCTAGACCACGAGTCCGTGGATTCGCCTAACATTATCACTATATTTAACCATTCTATCCGATGATAACAACCTTTTATTACAGGCAGACATACACAACATCATGGCAGACGAGCTCAAGTTCACAGAACCGAAACTTGGAAATGAGGACGATGCAGCATTCATCAAAGCAGTCGATGTCGTTCTCAGCACAGGCAAGAAGGATTATCCCTCGGTCGTAGGCGGATTGAATGTGGCATCCGGAATAACATTCGATGTATACAGTCCGATAGACAGGAGCATAATATTCGGATCATGTCAGGAATCTGAGAAAGGACTCACGGACAGAGCGGTCGTTGTAGCCAAAGATGCATTCAAGAAATGGTCTAAGACATCATCTGATGACAGGATCAGGATATTCCAGGGTGTCATCAGGAACATAAGATCCCAAAGATTCAGACTCGCTGCCATGGTCGCAGTAAGTGTAGGTATGACTAAGGAATGTGCACTGAATGAAGTGGACAGATTGATCGATGTGATGTCAGAAGCGTGCGATGATATTAAGAAAGTCAAAGGAAAGCCGATAGGTGTATGGGCAATTCTCACATCGTTTAATTCACCATTGGTTGCACCGATAGGATATGCTACTGCGGCGATCATTGCAGGAAATACAATAGTCATGGTGCCGTCCGCACATTCGATACTTCCTATCGATACTGTATTCCAGATGATGGTTTCTGCAGGGCTTCCCGATGGGGTATTCAACATCATACTCGACAGAAGAGGTGAACTGAGCAGCGATCTTGCCAACAACCTCGATGTATTGGGAGTGGTCGCATCAGGATCGGGGGACAGGATGGAGGATCTGATGTTCCTTCAGACGGATGATGAATTGAGATTCATCAATGAGATAAAGGGAATGAATCCGATATTAATCTACAAACCGAATGATGTGAAATCTGCTGCCAGGACCGTCATCGACAGGGCATTCAGATTCAGCGGTCAAAGGATCGATTCATGTTCCAAGATAGTGCTTGTGGAGGGACAGCAGGAATCGTTCATCAATGCGTTGATAGCAGAGGCCAAAGCGATGAATATCACAGACCCTACGGAATTGGAATCATTCACAGGCCCGATAATCTCCGGCAAGAAGTTGGATCTCTTCAAAGAGACCGTGGATTCAGTACTCGGGAATGTGATATTCGGAGGAAAAGTGGTCAAGAACGGCATAACAGAGAACGGATTCTATGTTACGCCCGCAATCGTCGTGGATCTGGAAGAGGATGCAGATCTCAACAACATGGATTCAACATTGCCGATACTTTCAGTCCAGGTAGTTTCTGATATTGAGACTGCGATAGATGTCGTCAACTGTACGGAATGCGGGACATCTGCGGGAATAATAACCAAAGATGATACGGTCGCTGCAAGATTCAAGAAAGAGGTCATCGCGGATCAGATATTCATCAATGATCCGAAGAACATAATAGGTGCAGCTCACAAGGCGAAAGTGGAGAATTTCATTCAGTGATCGCTTTCACATCTTTCACCGATCTTTTTGCGAATTCGATGAATCTGGCAACATCGGCTTTATGTACGTCGTCGGGAAGTTTTCTCGGCAGGACTATTGTGTAATGCTTAGCGCTCTTGATCTCCGATGACATTTTCATAATATCATCCAAACGAACACTTTTGAAATCCACAACGGTCCTGAAGTCCTGTTCCACTTCATTTTCAAGAATGATGGATATGGTTCTTCTCATCTCGTCTGTGAGATCCGATGTATTGATGTTCATTCTTACGGCATCGACATAACATGCACCGATAAGATCATCCAGGGAATCAGGGCATTTACCGTCGGTAATCACTTTGATCTTCAGCTTATGGGATCTGAATTCTTTGATCAAAGATACGATCTCACGATAGTGAACAGGTTCATCGCCTGCAATGATCACAGAATCTATTGTCCCTTCCCTGCTTGCGATGTATTCGATCACATCGTTCATTTCGATATCTCCGTCATCTGAGAGTTCCACGATTGATGATATCCTGCCCTCCCAATCAATCGTGGTCGTTTTGATGAATTTTGATATCTTCATGTCACTGATATCATCGACGGATGATATTTTGTTAGCGGTCAGAGAAGTAATGAAAGAATGATGTCCCTGATTCCAAGATATGTTAACAGAGTGGGTAGGATAAGACAGCCGGTCAGATACACTCTGCCGATACCGAATTTGATTGGAAGGAATCCGATTATTGTAGATATTGCAAGGATTACAAGTCCCCAGGAGCCTGTGAACAACAGGACGAGTATGATTATCAGAACTATACAGAATCTATTCAGTAGGGACATATTGATCTTCGATATCAATGAGGACATCATCTTTCCGCATGCTATCGTAAGGAGATATCCGAAAAATGTTGCAAAACATGTCGCCAATAACAACAGGATATAATTCGAATTGGCGAATCCCAGGATGCTGTCGCCCATTATCTCCTTTACAATAAGTAAGGTCCCGGATCTGCCCTTTCCCGTTACGGCAAGTGTGGTCAGCATCATTATTGATGCAGCAGTGCCTATCGATGATGTCATCGATATGAAACCTTCAGGTCTTTTCTCAGGCATGAATGTTCCAGATATTATTGCACCTGTCGTAGCTGATATTCCGGGAAACCATCCTGTCATGATCCCGGTGATGACACCTTTGATCCCGGGAATCGGAC
The DNA here is from genome assembly GCA_045600635.1 of Candidatus Methanarcanum sp. Taxonomy (GTDB): domain Archaea; phylum Thermoplasmatota; class Thermoplasmata; order Methanomassiliicoccales; family Methanomethylophilaceae; genus Methanarcanum. The sequence continues at coordinate 29,883 of JAZRYJ010000070.1, read as the reverse complement.
CCACAGGATATCTCTCAAGGTCTTTTTGTTCCACAACATGATTGTCCTTCAGAGATGTCAACATGGTCGGCATACCGAACAATCCTGTCAGCAATGGAAAGAGAAGCGTACCGTCATCGATCATTCCCGAACACGGTATGTCAAGATCCATCACACACAGGCCGAGAAGTCCTGATATGATGAAAATAACAGCTGCCCATAAAACAGACCTCAGGTCATTCTCGTGATAGAACAGCATCAGGATAGCAATGCAGAGAACAATCGTTGTTATGCTGTTGAAATAATCCCCCAATCCGTTGATCAGAAGAAATTGAAGCGGAATGGACAGAACAATGGACAAGGATGCTCCGACCGCACTGCCTATCGCAGCTGCACGTACAGCAGCCATCCCTCTTCCTTCACTAAGAAGTCTGTGTCCGGGGAGCATGGATGCAACATCATCCGGGTCCGGTGCACCTATGAATACTGACGGAACAAAATCCACGAAAGAATGTACGGTCGAAGCTGAGATTATGCAGGCTGAGACGCATGTTGCGATATAACATGAGGGAATAAATCCTGATAGCAATGATTCCAAAGAAGCGTACATCGCTAACATGACGGCGGCCAAAGTATTGACATGGATCCCGGGAATCAATCCGGAGAACGTACCAATCGCGGCCCCCAATCCTGCCATGTAAAGGATGAGGATCAAAATCTCAGCTTCCATGCGCGATCATTTTCGCGTATGCGAATATAAAGCGGACCTTACATGTAATCTGACGTCATGCCGACACTTTTTCTCAGATTACGCATCCTTATTTGGAATATGATGGTCAAAATGATCGTTATCGCGATCGATATCACAAGGCCGATGTTATACGGAATCTTCAATCCCTCATCAGCGACAAGGATGTACATAGAGACGACAGCGGTCATGAACAGTGCCGGAAGCCCCGTGATGTACGGGTGCCACCATGCCCTCCCCCTTTTGTACAGATAGATTGTCGCGGTCCAAAGCACGGTGGCGGCCAGCGTCTGATTCAACCATGAGAAGTATCTCCATATGATGGTGAAGTCAATACAGCATAACAATACGACTATCGCGACGACGATCGAGAGTATCATCAAACGGTTCTTTACGTTCTTCTGGTTGATATGGAAATGTTCGCCGATCATCATTCTGCACGATCTCAATGCGGTGTCACCAGAAGTGATTGGACAGATCACAACACCTAAGACTGAGATTATCGCACCAAATGTGCCTGCTGCCGCCACAGATATGTGATACACTGTCATCGCGACACTATCATCATGTATCATCTGTCCCAACACACTTGTATCACCATGAGCGAATGCAATCCCGGCAGCAGCCCAGATCAAAGCGATGATTCCCTCTGTGACCATCGCACCGTAGAATATATGGCGTCCTTTCTTCTCAGTTTTCATACATCTTGCAACGATAGGTGATTGTGTCGCATGGAAACCCGATATCGCACCGCATGCGACTGTGACGAACATGAAAGGCCACATCGGAAGACCGTCGGGATGCATGTTCTCGACACTTATTCCAGGTAGAGTGTATCCGTTGAACAGCAATCCCCCTATGATTACCAATGCCATGAGTATTATGATGATCCCGAATATCGGGTATATCTTTCCGATGATTTTGTCGATAGGTACGAATGATGAGATCGCAAAATATGCGATGATTATTGCGAACCAAGACCACACAGGCCAATCTGTGAGATACACAAGAATGTCGACGGAACTCTTGGTGAACACCGCCGTGACCATTATCAACAGGAATACGCACAATATCAGGATGATGTGTCCTGAATGTTTCCCGAGATATTTTGGAGCGTATGATGTGAATGATTCCCCGTTGTTGCGTGCGGACATCATCCCGCTCATATAATCATGGATGCCTCCTCCGAGAATTGTCCCTCCTACGATCCAGAAGAATACTACAGGCCCCCATAATGCGCCCATCAATGCACCGAATATGGGTCCGGTGCCGGCTATATTCAAGACCTCTATGACATAATTCTTCCATGTGGGCATCGGGACATAATCTACATCATCTTTCATCGCTACTGCAGGGGTGGGTTCCTGCGGAGGAGCCATTATTCTGTCGACTATCTTCCCATATGTGAAGAAACCCAGAATCAGGATCGCTACCGCGGTAAGGAACGTCAACATAATGAGCTGATGATTAAGCATACCCTATATAATCTAAAGGAACGCACTCCTTTAGTAGACAGCCATGATTTTATACTGACGCGCGATTGTGTGTTCTGATCAACATGGATGTTGAAGAAAGATATACGCTGATTACAAGGAATACGGAAGAGCTGATTTCGGGAGATGAGCTCAAGGCCATACTTTCGAAGGAAAACTATCAGCCGACGGCGTATATCGGTTTCGAACCGTCCGGTCTGGTGCACATGGGTTGGGCATTGGTCGCAGCTAAGATACGCGATCTCTGTGAGGCAGGTGTGAAGGTCATCATATTCTGGGCCGACTGGCATGCGTACATAAACGATAAACTGGGCGGTGACATAGATAACATCCAGGTATGTGCAAGGTATTTCGAGGATTGTTTCATCGCATTGGGCGTACCGAAGGATATGATCGAATTCAGATACGCCAGTGAGATCCTTGACGGCATCAAGTATTGGGAGACTGTGATCAAAGTCGCCAAAGTGACATCGTTGTCAAGAGTGAAAAGAGCGATGACGATCATGGGCCGTCAGGAGGATGAGGCGGAGTTGGATTCATCCAAACTGTTCTATCCGATTCTTCAAGCGTCCGATATATTCTATCTCGGGGTCGACATAGCATATGCGGGAATGGATCAGAGAAGGGCCAATATGCTCGCCAGGGATGCTGCTGATAAACTCGGATGGAAGAAGCCTATTGCATTACACACACCGTTGCTTCCGGGACTTGCAGGCGGGGACAGAATGGATCCCGCAGCATCTAAGATGTCCAAATCGAATCCGGATTCAAGTGTAAGACTTCATGATTCTCCTGACGATATACGCAGAAAGATGAACAAAGCCTTCTGCCCGATGGAGAAAGAAAATGAGGATGTCAATCCTGTCCTGATGATATGCAAGAGCATCGTTTTCCCGCAGATCGGAAGGATGGAAATAGACAGGCCGGAGAAATTCGGAGGCCACGTGTCATTTTCTTCATACGAGGAGCTCACAGACACATATTTCGCAGGAAAACTGCATCCGATGGATCTCAAGAAGGGAACAGCGGAGGGGCTTATCAAATGTCTGGAGCCTGTTCAGAAATACTTCGAAGAACATCCAGAGAATTATGAGGCTATGAGAGAAGTCCTTAAGAAATTGGGAAAGATCTGATCATTCTTCAGCATCATTTCCATTTCTTTTCTTTATCTCCCTGAATACATCCATTGTTCTTTGGACACATATGTGGAGCATTGCTTCGATATCGCCGGTACCGGATATTCCGGCGGCACCTTCATGGCCTCCGCCGTCAGTTTCAGTTTCCTGGCCGATGCCCTTCACAATATCGCCGAGATTGATTCCTTTACGAACAATTTCCTGGGTGGCTCTTGCACTTAATCTGAAATTATCATCTCTTTGTGAAGCAACGAATGCCACATCAGCACCTGCCTGAAGAAGAGCCCTGCACCCTGAAGCTTCATAACTTCCCCCATATGATACAGCGACGATCATGTCACCGACACGTTCGAATCTTGATCTTCCGATGCATTTCACGACAGATGAACGCTCCGATATGGTGATATCATTGTGTGTCAATGACATGGCCTCATCCATCTGAATGCCCGTTTTTTCAAGTATGTATGCGAAATCCTTCAAGAGAGTCGAATCCGCGAATTGGAAATGTCCGCTGTCCGTCAGCATCCCGCAGAGGAGCATCGAACCCATATCTTTTGTTAGTTTGATATCATTTTCTCTTATGATATCGAGAATTATCTGGGTACATGCAACCTTTGAATCATCGATGTATGCATCGGACATCCATTTTCCGTTTGGCTGATGGTGGTCTATGACAACGGTATTCTCAGGGAATGTGAAATCAGTAAGGCCGATTTGTTCCGGGGATGACGTATCTACGACCACGATTTGATCATAATCATTGACATCGCATTGTTCAAGTACATTGAACCCGAGTTTCTCGGATACGACTTTGGATACGCGGTCGATACCGGTAGGCGCATAAACATCGGCTTTCGGAAAACACACAGAGAGTGCATATGCTGAACCTACAGCATCCATGTCTGCATTGCCGTGAACGACGATGACCTTCTTGGTGCCTTTCAGCTTCTCAGCGATCTCTATGTAATCCATGATGCGGGATTATGATTTCAATATAAAATAAGGTGTGAAGAACATTTCAAAGAAATGTAAAAAGTTTAGTTGGACTGCTGCTGTCCCATTGCTTTGTTGAGAGATTCCTGCATAGCTTCGTATTTCTCACGGAGTTGTTTCTCCTGACGTTCAATGGATTTTATGCGGATCTCGTAGGTCTCTTTGCCCTCTTCGAGCTCGGATTTCACGGATTCTTTGTTCTCCACTTTGATCATCAAGGATCCCACATTTTTGTAGACATCGCCTTTGGAGTTCTCGAGTTCTTGGATGGTCCTCTCGATCTCTTTGACCTGTGCGTCCATCTGCATCTTCTGTGACGAAACTGCCTGAAGCTGCTGCTGAAGCTGTTGGAACTGTGCAATCTGGTTCTGTAATTGCGGACTCATGTTGTTCATTTGTTCACCTTCGCCATTCTGCTGATATTCTCTGTGATGCGGATACAACCGAGATATGAATTGAGTGCGGCCCTCATCGCTGTGGAATCGTCAGCTTCGATCATTACGAAGCCGGTGTTACCGGAGACGGACGTGGATATCCTCGTTCTGGGGAGTTCGCGTCCCGCCTCCGGTCTCAGGGAAGAGATGATCGTCTCCACATCATCGGAGACGATCCTGAGTTCCGCACTTAACATGGTAATCAATCAGATTTCAGGACCTTCTTCGTGTTGGGTCTCTCCTTATAGAAGATCTTTGAACCGCATTTTTCACACTGCAGTCCCAACGTGTTGATGTTCCTGATGGGTTCATTGCATTTACCACATCTGTAATCGCTCATCTGTTATGCCTCACTGTTCTTTAACCGCTGCCTTCTTCATCTCGGGAGAGTATGCGCCTGCTGCGTATTTTGCACTGCAGTGTTTGCATGCCCATATGCCTGAACTTACTCTCTTTACAGAGGTGTGGTGGCAGATCGGACATTCGTGGCTCTTCTTCTGGTTAGCTTCGATTGTCTTCACTCTGTTACGAACGACGACACCGTATCTTGCGCCGAACCTTCCGGATGTTCCTGCTTTGACTGTTCTCTTTGACATCTTTATCACCCAATTATTTTTCTGATTTCTTTACCTTTTTCGACCGCTTCGTCAAGGCACTGACTGAGTTCATCGAGTGTGATCGAACCCTTTCCGCCCTTCTGCATTGCTCTGAAGTTGCCTTTGTCATCGGTCGTTATCGTGAGACGAGCAGTTGAGATGTGCTCTTCGTCGAAATTAGGGTCTAATATTAAAGTGTTGTTTATCTTGCATGCTGTGACAGATATCGGGGTGCATGTAACTGGAAGAGGTCTGTTCTCTCCTAGTTCGTACTGTTCGTACGGGATGACAGCTGTTTTCAGCGCCATTACTGCTGCGAGATTGGCAGCATCGAACAGGTTGCCGTCATAATCCAGTGCGTACATGTCTATGAAGCACATCCAGACTTTGACACCTTCTTCTACACACAGAGCTTCGACGTCCACCATCTTCGATTCACGGATACCGCGGTCCACGACACGTGCTAGTTCGATCGCATCCTCGCCCGGAGGACCGCTCTCGAATGATGCGTGAGCCATTGGGAGGAATTCCATTCCTGTTGTGAGGACACCTTCTTTCGGAGTGTCCGGGAACGGTGCACCTGGAATGATCTTGACACCAGCGATGACCTCTGTCTTACCGAGCTTCACTCTTGCCGAACCGTCTGCTGATTCGATGCAGTTGGTAGTGACCTGGATCTCTCTCCAATCGGTGAGTCCGCGTCCGTCTTCTCTCTTGCCGTCCTTCAGCAATTTGATTATGTGGTCGCGTTTTATCTCCGAGATGACAATATCACTCATCGTCATCAGCCTCCGCTTTCTTTATGTCGTAGCGTCTTTTGAGAGCATCCTTCTGTATCTCGTACAATTCATGACATGCTCCGACCGCCATCGATATGGCTTTGTCGAATTCTTTTCTTGTCATGTTTCCATCCATTTGAAGGAGTACGATCTCATCTGTTGATGGGACGATTGCGATAGGGACATCTGCCTCTCCGTAGTTGTCCTCTTCCTTGTTGAGGTCAAGAAGCACTTTTCCGTCTGCTTTACCTGCTGCACACGCCGGGATTATGTCCCTCATCGGGATACCTGCATCTGCAAGAGCGACAGCTGCGGCCGTGAGTCCTGCACACCTTGTTCCTGCATTCGCCTGGAGGATCTCGATGTATACATCGATGGATGCTCTGGGATACAGTTCTGTGAGCACGACATTCTCTAATGCTTCGGATGTGATCTTCGAAATCTCGATGGATCTTCTGTCCGGGCCCGGTCTCTTACGGTCGCTGACCGAGAAGGCCTGCATGTTGTATTTGCACTGGATGATGGCCTTGTTCGGGTTCTGCAGATGCCTTGGGTGGCATTCTCTCGGACCATAAACAGCGGCCAAGACCTTGTTCTTTCCTATTTCTACGTATGCCGAGCCGTCGGCGTTGTTGAGCACGCCGGCTTCGACCTTGAATTGTCTGTGTTGATCGGCGGTCCTTCCGTCGATCCTGATTCCTTTTTTGTCAACTAAAACCATGTCGGTATGTCCGCTCATAATCATTCCTCCCTCGCATCGGGAAGTCTTTCTTCGATGAAGTCCTTCACTTTTTCAGTGAGGTTCCCTTTCTGTGCGTTCTCTTCGATGAACTTTATAGCATCTCTTGCAACGATGGCATTCTCATCATCGCCATCAATCCATATCCTGCCGTTCTGTCCTACGAAAATACGGCAATCGGTCATATTCTTGAGCATCTGTATCATTGAGCCGCTCTTTCCTATGATCCTCGATACCTTGCAATACGGTATGTCCACAATCTGTCCGCCCTCAAGTTTTCTGAGTCCGGAATCGTTCATCGTGACCTGTATCTTTTTGCTTTCGTCGACCATCAGAATTTTCAACAATACGGCATCTCCGATATTGAGGTATTTTGACGTGTCTCCGAATTCTACTTTCCATGGCACCTCATTGACATGAAGCGGTGCCGGATATGGTGCACTTATGTCCACCATCCAGTTTGATGCTGCGATATCATTGATTATACCGACAACCGTGTCTCCGGTGGAAGGCATGTAAACACCTCCGATCGGGATGACGCTTATGCCGTTCGGCGAGTAATTCTTCACACCGAGTATCGAAGCATACAGCTTGCCGTCCATCTCATATGTGTTGTCCCCTCCTTTTTCGCCCCTTGTGCTCAGGACGTCTCCGGGTGTGACAATCTCGCGGGATGGTCTGGCGTTTTTATTATTCATTCTATCTCTCCATGAACGTGATATTTATGCAATCAGTTTGACCTCTGCGTGGCCTTTCGTCTTGTTGTTGAGTTTTGTGGTCATATCTGTGATAATTCCGGCTGGGATTTCAATAACTCCGATCCATGATCCGTCCTGTTGCCATTCTTCTCTTTCGATTATCCCGAATCCTGCAAGATCGTTGTAACATTTGGCGTAATCATCACCTTTGAGTTTGATGGCCACTTTGCTCTTCTCGAATCTTATGGGTATCAACGGCCTGAGGAGTTTCATAGCCTCCTCGACCTGTTTTTCCACAGATTTAAACGGATCCACATGGAATTTGCATTCTTCGAGTGCTAATTCGATCCTTGTAGGAGGATGCGGCAGTTTTGTCTGAGGGTTGATGGCATTGGCTGCGATATATGAAACAATCTGCTTTTTCTTGATCTCCTGCATCTCCTTTCTTTGTTCAGCGGTGATTTGCACTTCGCCTTTGGAGATGATCTTGGAAGCGATCTCGGCAACATCCGTGGTTCCGAAAGCCTCTTTGAGTTTATCTTCAGCAGGTCTTGTTCCTTTGCTTGAATTATTGAAGATGTCTTCGACTGCCATATACTCTATGAGGTCGACTTCCTTACCTTGTTTGATGTAATTCATCACAACAGGATCGAGAAGCACCTCGAATGTCTCACCATGTGTTTCAAGGCGAGCGACAATCGCATCTTCCAGATTGACCATTCTCGGACCTTCAGAGTTTTCCTATGAACTTGCTCAGTTCTTTTTCATCGAGTCTTTTGAACGGATCTTTTGTTGTTACGACTCCGACCTCCACTGTCTGTGCTGTCGGTTTGTTCTCCACAGCTGCAGTGAGTGCTTTGAGCCCGAGCAACATGGCATCATCATATGACATATTGTCCTTGAATTCCTTTTCCAGGATATCCATGACGACAGGACGTCCGGATCCGATACATGCTGCTTTGTAGGCAACGAGTGCGCCAGACGGGTCGGTCTCGAAAAGATGGATTCCCAAATCATCGGTTCCAGCTACAAGAAGTGCTGTACCGAACGGGCGTCCGCCACCGTATTGCGTGAAATATTGCTTATAGTCGCAGACTTTTTTTACGAGCCCTTCGACACTGATATTCTCGTTGTATGTTATCTTATGTGTCTGTGCATTTTTTCTGGCTTCGTCAACAAGTACTCTTGCATCAGCGACCAGACCGGATGTCGCACATCCGATGAATTCGTCGATGTTGTAGATTTTCTCGATTGATTCGGGCTCTACGAGTTTGCTTGAAACACGTTTGTCCACCAACAGGATTACGCCATCTTTGAATTTCAGTCCGATGGTCGTCGTACCCTTTTTGACTGCTTCACGTGCATATTCCACCTGGAAAAGTCTTCCGTCAGGTGAAAAAACCGTGATACCTCTGTCATAGGCCATTTGTCCCGGTTGCATATTCTGTCTCCTTATCAGGGGGGTGTTAGTGCGACATAATATAAAACTAAAGCGCACGCCTACCTGCGCGCAGGTGCACGGAGTTCCTCGAGTTTCGGGAACCTTTTTCTCAGGGTTATCAATGTTCCAGATGTCAACAATGACTTAGAACTCGGATCGATCTCACTTATCATGCGGATTGTTTCATCACGGCCTTCAGGAGATGTTCTGACTATCGCCCATCCTTCCGAACATTGTACGACATACGGGGCATCGTCCGATATCGAGTTGAGTTTTTTGATAAGATCCTCTCTGTTCAGATCGGCGTTCAGGTTGAATGCGATGTATCTTCTGCGACCTTTTTTCTCTTTCACAACCAAGACATCACCTGTGTTTCTCGATGTAAGAGGATTCGTATTTGGCACCGCATCTGTCACAATGATCACGTTTGGAGAATAATGCATTTCCACAGACACATTCGAAGTATCCATCTCTCTCGGGAAGAACAGTTCCACACTCACATATGTTTCCTTCCATGACTTTTCCGCATATCGGACATTTTTGCTTCTTTACGCTGCGTGACCTCATTTTCTTCAATACTTGTTTGCAATACGGACATTCTTTTGTCAATTCGCAACAATCAATATGAAAGACCTTTCCGCAGGTACATTCCATGACGGTCTCTTCATTTTTGAACGATCCGAAGCAAATTCCGCAATCGATATCGAACTTTTCTTTATCCAAAAAATAAGTAGATTTTTCTTTTTTCAAACGTTCTACCCTGGATTTTTTGAGCACTGGTATTTCTTCCAGTAGTTTCACTCCTACGAGCACCATAGCTCCGATATACAACAGCAATACAAGTGCCAGTGAGATGAATATTTCGCTCATTTGTTTAGTTGAATGGCATTCATACATATTAACATTCGTAACTGCATCTGGCTATGTTCTCAGTACGTAATAGTGATTCTGCGAATCCTGCATACATAATTTGTTCTAAATTTTATACAAGATTTTCAGTAGTATTACCTTTTTTGGTAATTATAACAAAAATAAATTATTATTGACCTGGCATATGTGCTTTTTAGGAATACCTTAATGTTGGTAAAAGACTAAATTAGAATGATCGTTTTTTCATTCTACCTGTTACCATATAATAAACTATGTGAAAACGGTTTTAATATCCTATACTATAGTCGTACACGTTCCAAACTATAATAATAGTAAAGGAGGAAAAGATTTGACTAAATCAGCGTTGGTTATTGGTGCAGGTATTGCAGGTATCCAGGCCTCGTTGGATCTCGCAAGCAGGGACATCCATGTTTTCTTGGTTGACAAGGACCCCACCACTGGTGGTAAGATGTGCCGTCTTGACAAGACATTCCCGACGAACGACTGTTCCGCATGTATCCTTTCACCTAAGATGGCAGATGTAGCAGGTCACCCGAACATCACAACCTACACATACACGGAGGTTATGAAGGTCGAGGGTAAAGCAGGAGACTTCAAAGTTACAGTCAAAAAGAAGCCAAGGTACGTTGACCTTACAAAATGTACCGGATGCGGTGACTGTATTGCGAAATGTCCTACAAAGAACATTCCTGATGCATTCGAATACGGACTTTCAACAAGAAAAGCGATTTATATCCCTCATGCACAGGCAGTTCCAAGGGTTGCGCTTATTGACCCTGACCACTGTAAGATGCTTCTTGCAGGAAAGTGCGGTGTCTGTGAAAAGACATGTTTGAAGAAAGCAATCAACTACAAGGATGAAGAGAAGACCGAAGTTCTCGACGTCGGCTCGATCATCGTCGCAACTGGATTCCAGGTATGGGATGCCAACATCGGTACAGAATACGGATACGGCAGGTATGACAACGTCGTTACATCAATGGAATTCGAAAGGATGATGTGTGCATCAGGTCCTGACCACGGACACATCAAGAGAAGGTCCGAGGATCACGAAGCACCAAAGAAGATCGCATTCGTCCAGTGCTGCGGATCAAGGTCTGAGAAGAAAGGCTGGCAGAAATACTGTTCATCAGTCTGCTGTATGTACGCCACGAAACAGGCGATGATCACAAAAGAGCACGCATCAGACATCCAGGAAGACATCTTCTTTATGGATATCAGATCCTACGGTAAAGAGTTCGAAGCATACATCCACAGAGGAGAAGACGAGTACGGAATCAACATGCACAGATCCGCACGTGTGTCCAATGTCGAGGAGAATGCAGACAAGACACTCACCGTCAATTACACAAACGCAAACGGAGATGCAGAGTCTGCAGTCTTCGATTTGGTCGTTCTTTCAGTCGGTCTCAACCCACCGGTTGGTGCAGAGGAGTTCTCAAAGATCCTCGGAATCAACCTCAACCAGTATGGATTCTGTGAGACAACAGTGTTCAAACCATTGGAGACCTCAAGAGAAGGAATCTATGTTTCAGGAGCATTTGCAGCACCTAAAGATATCCCGACAACAGTTGCAGAGTCATCAGGAGCAGCAGCAAAGGCAGGAGCATGCATTGTCGATGCTAACTTCAAACCATGTGCACCTAAGGAATATCCAGCAGAGAAGGATGTCTCAGGCAAAGAGCCGAGAGTCGGTGTCTGGGTATGTGAATGCGGTATCAACATCGGTGCAACAGTCAATGTTCCAGAAGTTGCAGAATATGCAGGAACACTCCCGAACGTAGTTTACGCCACAAAGACAATGTACGCATGTGCACAGGACACACTCAAGGCAATCTCCGAGGCAATCAAAGAGAAAGACCTCAACCGTGTCGTTGTTGCATCATGCACACCGAGGACTCACGAACCCCTCTTCAGGGCAGCATGCCGTGAGGGTGGATTGAACCAGTACCTCTTCAACATGGCAAACATCCGTGATCAGTGTTCATGGATCCACATGCATGAGCCAGAAAAGGCAACAAAGAAAGCAAAGGATCTCGTAAGGATGGCAATTGCAAAAGCATGCCTTCTCGAGCCACTTGAGGGAGCAAAGATTCCTGTTACGAACGCAGCAGCAGTCATCGGTGGAGGAATCACAGGTATGACGACAGCGCTCGACATCGCAGCACAGGGATTCCCGGTACACCTTGTTGAGAGGGAAGCAGAACTCGGAGGTTACGCACTCAACTTCAAACACACCGAAGACGGTATTGAGACAGTTGATTTCGTCAAAGAGCTCATCAGCAAAGTGAAGTCAAACAAGAACATCACAGTTCACTTGAAATCGGAAGTCAAAGACATTCCAGGATTTGTCGGAAACTTCAAACTCCAGCTCAAAGATGGCAAAGAGTTCCCAGTCGGTGCAGTAATTCTCGCAGTCGGTGCAACACCATATGTGCCAACTGAGTTCAACTACGGTAAAGATGACAAAGTCATTCTCAACGCAGATGCAGAGAAAGCAATCGCAGAAGGCAAATTCAACTCAAAGAACGTTGCATTTATCCAGTGTGTCGGTTCAAGAAGCGACTCAGTGAAATACTGTTCACGTGTCTGCTGCGCAGCATCACTCAGGAATGCAATCAAGATCAAACTCGCAGATCCGACAGCAAACGTCACGATCTTCCACAAGGACATCAGGACATACGGATTCCGCGAGGAAATGTACAGAAAGGCATCAGAAGTCGGTGTCAGGTTCCTCAGATACCGTGACACAGATCCACTTCCAGCATATGATGGCAAAGTTGTCAAGGCATTCGACAGCATCCTCGGTAAGGATGTAGAGATTCCAGTCGACTGTGTCGTTCTCGCAAACGGTATCAAACCGGACAGAGAAGAGAAGGAAGAGATCGCAAAGATGCTCAAAGTTCCGATCAGCAAGGACGGATTCTACTTCGAGGCTCACCAGAAGCTCAGACCAGTCGATTTCGCAACAGAAGGAGTATTTGTTGCAGGACTTGCACACTGGCCCAAATTCATGGATGAATGTATCGCACAGGCATCCGGAGCAGCTTCAAGAGCACTCACCATCATCTCAAAGCCATTCCTCGTCTCAGAGGGTATCGTTGCTTCAGTCAACGAGAGCATGTGCGACGGATGTGGTGTCTGTGAGGGTTGCTGTGAGTACAAAGCCATCACAATCGTCGAAGAGAAAGATGGCAACAAGAAGAGCAGCGTTAACGCAGGTCTCTGTAAAGGATGCGGTTGCTGTGTAGCAGCTTGTCCGTCCGGAGCAATGGAACAGAAAGGATTCAAGACAAACCAGATCGTCGCTGAGATTGATGCATGTCTTGACTACCCGGTCGGAGGACAGTGATTACGATGGCAGATTTTGAACCAAGAATAGTCGCGTTCTGTTGCAACTGGTGTTCATACGCTGGAGCAGACGGTGCAGGAGTCGCAAGGCTTCAGATGCCTACGAACTTCCGTATCATCAGGACAATGTGCTCAGCACGTGTCGACCCTGAGTGGGTTCTCAGAGCCTTCTCAAAGGGAGCAGACGGAGTCGTCATCCTCGGATGTCACCCAGGTGACTGCCACTACATAGGCGGTAACTACAGGGCAAGAAGAAGAATCGCACTTCTGAGAATGGTTCTCGAACAGTACGGATTCGACCCGAAGAGATTGAAGCTCGAGTGGGTCTCCGCATCAGAGGGAGAGAAATTCCAGAAGACAATCGTTGAGTTCGTTGACACAATCAAAGCTCTCGGACCAACACCTCTCAAGAAGGAGTGAGTTAAATGGGACTTCTTAAGAAAATATTCGGAAAGAAAGAAGAGGGCTGTAACTGCGGATGTGAGGACAAGAAAGCAGCAAAGCCTGCAAAGAAAGCATCAGCACCTAAAGCAGGCGACATGATTGCAAACTCACCGATTGCAGGATACGTACCGAACCTCGGAGCACCGAAGAGCGGTAAGATCAAGCTTGCAATCTACTGGGCAGCAGGATGCGGTGGATGTGACGTCTCCATCCTGGACAGCGATGAGAAGATCCTCAACGTCGGTGACATGGCAGATATCGTCATGTGGCCGGTCGCAGCAGACGGTAAAGAGAAAGACATCGCAGCAATGAACGATGGAGAGATAACAGTCTCGATCATCAACGGTGCGATCAGGAACTCAGAGAATGAATCGATGGTAAAACTCCTCAGGCAGAAATCAAAACTCGTGGTCTGCTACGGAACATGTGCATGTTTCGGAGGAACACCTGCACTTGCAAACCTTGTCAACGATTCAAAGGAAGTTCTCGATTACGTGTACACAAAGACACCGACATCAGCTGACTTCCAGGCAACATACCACAAGGACAAGCCAGTCATTCCGCAGACCTCATACAAGGCACCTGAGGGAGAGCTCACACTTCCTGTTGTCTATGATTTAGTCAAATCACTCGACCAGGTCATCGATGTGGATTACTACATCCCAGGATGCCCGCCGACACAGGAATCAATCAGCAAACTCTTGGATGCACTCGTTAACTTCGTCTACAACGGTGTTGCACTCCCGCCGAAGGGAACAATGATCGGAGTAGAGGACAAGACATTGTGTGAAGAGTGCCCGAGGCACAAAGAGAACAGGAGAATCGAAGAAATCAAGGAACCATACCAGGTCAACGTCGACCCGGATCTCTGTCTTATGGATCAGGGAATCCTTTGTCTCGGTTCAGCAACAGTAGCCGGATGCGGTGCGAAATGTACCATCGTCGGACAGCCATGCCGTGGATGTTACGGACCGACAAAAGCGGTCCAGGAGCAGGGTGCTTCGATCTTCACAGCAGTCGCATCATTGTACCCGGTCCTTGAAGAGGACCCGATATGCGGTGAGGATAAGATCATTGACGTCATGTCAAACATCAAAGACCCGCTCGGTTACTTCTACGCCTACTCGATGTCAAAAGCATTGATCAAAGGTAAAGTCAAAGAAGGAGGTCAGTAAAATGGCCGGACCAATCATTTGGGATGAAAAGAAGAAAGTAGATTCAAAAAGGATCCTCATCGACCCTATCACACGTCTTGAGGGACACGGAAAGATCGAGATCTTCCTCGATGACAGCGGTAATGTTACAAACGCATACTGGCAGGTTCCAGAGGTAAGAGGATTCGAGAGATTCTGTATCGGAAGGAAAGTAACAGAGCTCAACCAGATCACAGCAAGGCTTTGCGGTGTCTGTCCGGGAGCCCACCACCTTGCTTCAACAAAAGCAATCGATGGATGTTACAATGCAAAACCGACCCCGACAGCATTCCTTCTCAGGGATTGTTTCTACCACGCACACTTCGTGCACAGCCACATTGCACACTTCTATGCATTGGCATCACCTGACTTCGTTCTCGGACCCGGTTCGCCAGCAGCGAACAGGAACGTTCTCGGAGTCGTAGGTGCAGTCGGACTCGAACTCGGAGGAGCAGTCCTCAGGGCAAGATCCAAAGCACAGAGGATCCAAGCGATCATCGGTGGAAAAGCAACACACCCAGTAATGGGAGTCCCCGGTGGAGTAACAACCTCTATCACGAAGGAACAGCAGAAAGAGATCGCAAGCTATGCAGCAGATCTTGTTGAATTCGGAAAGACAACAATGAAGGTCTTCAACGATGTCGTTCTCGGAAACAAAGAGTACGTGGACATTATCGCCAACCCTGACCTCTATTACCAGGAGTCATACTACATGGGACTTGTCGGAAAGGACAATGCCCTTGAGTTCCACGACGGACCTGTCAGAGTCATCGACCAGAAAGGTGCAGAGTTCGACAAATACGATGCAAAGGACTACCTCGACCACATTTCAGAGGCAGTCGAGCCGTGGTCATACGAGAAATTCCCGTATCTCAAGAAAGTCGGATACAAGGGACTCTACTCAGGCCCGGACAGTGGTCTTTACCGTGCAACACCGCTCTCAAGAATCAATGTGTGTGACAAGATCAGCACACCGATCGCACAGGAAGAACTCGAGAGATTCCGCGGATTCTTCAAGGATGCAGGTGTCCCGGTCCAGAACGGAAGGCCGGTCGTCAACTTCACTCTCGCCACACACTGGGCAAGGATCATCGAGTTGATCTTCGCTGCAGAGAAGTGTCTCGAGGATGCACAGGACAAAGATCTCACCAACAGTGATGTCAAACAGACCGATCTCGTTCCTGGAGGACGCGGTGTCGGTTGTGTAGAGGCTCCGAGAGGAACACTCACACACGACTACACTTGTGATGAGAACGGTATCGTTACAGCATGTAACCTTGTTGTCGGAACAACCAACAACAACGGGCCTATCAACGTAGATGTTGCAAGAGTAGCAAAAGCACTCATCAAGAACTACGAAGTTTCACCAGGTCTGTTGAACATGGTTGAGATGGCATTCAGGGCATACGACCCATGCAACTCATGTGCAACACACAGCTTGCCTGGCCAGATGCCGTTGACAGCAGTCATCAGAAACAGTGACGGCACAGTCTACGACACCATCACACGTGACTAAACGAGTTAATGGGGCTTCGGCCCCTTTAACCAACTTTATTCTATTCTGAAATTCAATATCCTCTCGGGCCACGCCTGAGGTTTCTCATCTCGTAACGATCGTCCACCATGACATCAGAACGTTTTCCGAGGTCGATTCCGTCTAATAAGTAGATATGAGCATTGTCGATATCCAGAAATTCACCGTTCATTAAAGGCCCCAGGAATTTTCCGTTATTTACATTGACAGGCGATCCTCCCAACATTCTGTTGAAAGAAGGTATGATTATGAATTCATCCGGTATTGATTCGAATCTGTCGCAACCTGAAAGAAAATTTCCGCGTACCCAACACGGCTCTGTAGTCTGTTTTCCGACACCGTCTCTGAACATCACGGCCGGGTGTTCATGTGCCATGATCAATGTCTTGCATTTCATAACATCATCGGACGGCCAGGTGTGTCCATGAATGAATCCCACATCGTTCATAATCATACCTGTTGACGGTCTTATTCTGATTCCTTTAGGCAAGAATTCTTCGATATTTGTGTCATGATTTCCTCTGATGATGTCGATATTATCGAAAAATTCCAACAGATGTGAGAAGAAATCAGGAATCTCCTTAAACTCCTGTTTTGAAGAACCAGGAACCGCATCTTTCACATCACCCACTACAATGAGATGATTGCAGTCCCCTGCATTATCGATGATAGCATTAAACATCTCCTCTGTTCTGGATGTAATGTGGAACCCCTTCTTCATCAGGTGAGTCTCAACACCGATATGCAGATCCGATATCACGAAACAGTTGTCAACTTTCAGTGCAGGAATGCCATACAAAGGTTGTATGATCATGATATCATCTAAGTTCTTTTTGCAGGACTTTTGCAATATTAGTTATGACATCGGTGGCTACAAGTCCATACGATAATTCGTCGAATGCCATCTCTCCTGCTTTGCCACAAATATATGTCCCCAGACATCCTGAATCCATTGCAGACATGCCTTTTGACAGTAATCCTGCAATTGTTCCCGCAAGTACATCTCCTGTACCGCCGACAGTCATGGCAGGTGTTCCTGTATGATTCTCTCTTGTGACTGTTCCGTTAGTAATGAAATCAATCTTTCCTTTCAGAACGATCACAGCATTCAATTCAGATGCTGATTCCTCTAACTTCATATCCCCAGCAAGTTTTTTGAATTCTGCATGATGCGGAGTGTAGATGACTGGCACATCTCTGTGAATTCTTGAGTAAGCCATTGCAGTTATGGCATCGGCATCTATTACCATCGGTTTCTTGCATTTTTTCACGAATGATCGTACGGCCTCTATTGTCTCAGGATCTTTTCCGAGACCAGGTCCTATCAGCACTGCATCCATTTCGTCGGATAATTTGAGAAGTTCTTCTATTGAATCCGGCGATAGATGATCACCGTGCAGTTTGTGCATGATGAATACGGGGGACATCGCAGATATCTCACTGTATGACGATTCAGGCGTTGCGATGTGAATCAGATCGGCACCAGTGCGCAATGCGGCCATGCCGGCCATACCGGGTGCACCGATGTACGGTCCGCCGCCGATGATCAGCAATTTTCCATTCTGTCCTTTGTGTGAATTCGGATCAGGGATCGGATATCTGAGCATATCTCCAGGGCCTACAATCTTTGAGGCATTTTCCGGTATTCCGATATCCATGATGAATACGGTACCGGAATTATCTGTATTCATGCCATCTTTCAGATCATGGAATGTGACTGTTACCGTAGGTTTTACAGCAATATCCGCACCTAAACCGGACGGTATATCACATGAAACGATTATTTTGTCAGATTCATTCACTGCTTTTATGAATTCAAAATAGGGTGACCTGACGTGACCTGACAGTCCGGTACCTAAAACACAGTCGACTATGACATCATATTCTCTCAATAATCTGTCATCATAATCTTTGATCCGGGTTTTTTCGATTCTTTCGAATTGTTTTTTGGCCAATTCTGTCTTAGGTTCTGAGAATACAGCACAATCGGACGATAGTAACCTGGCAGCAACGAATCCGTCTCCGCCGTTGTTACCTGTTCCGCAGACAAAAAGGATCTTTTTCTCAGGGAACATCTCTTTTATGACATCTGCGAGGGAATTGCCGGCGTTCTCCATTAATTCTTCTACTTTCACGCCGAGATATTCAGAATTTGCATCAAGCACCCTTGAATCCAACGAAGACATCATGATATCATGATGGGATTAGAACTATAAATCAGGCGTTGTCAACCAGAACTTTACCGATCTTCGGCAGAAGTTCAGTCTTCTTCATTTTGCCTTTTTCCACACGAACGCATCCTTTCTTAGCAGTTCCTTCTTTCGGATATGATGCATTTTCAAAAATTTTGTATTCAAGATCCAGTATCATCGCACCTTTTGCGATTATATCAAGATCCGGGTTTTCGACACACAGACTTTTCGGTAGTCTTCTGCCTTCGGCACGTGACCTGTTGACATCGAAATACTCAGGCCAGAGTACTATTGCGGTATCGTCGTCGTATGTCATAATTATCAGAAGGAATGATTATGTAAAAGGTTTGGTGTTCACGCAAGCAGGACTGCGTTAACGATTCCATCCTGGCCAGGCCTGGAGGTAACAATGGCTTTCTGTCCATCATCAAGAATGAGTGTTGCACCCTTGTTGAGGATGTTACGCTGGATGTAGTTCGGGTCTGCCGGGTTTGCGGTGACACTGGCGATCTTCATCTTTGTTACTTTACCATTGCTTCTGTCAACGACATTAGCATATTCTGCTGCAAGCATACCAACCTTGACACTTCCACCGGCACCGCGGTACTGTTTCAGTGACTCTGCACCTACTTTCGTGTACTGTTTTTCTCTGCCGATTTCGAATTTCCTCTTGTTAGCACTGGGGACGCGTCTGCCGCCAGTTGACTTTCTGTTGGATTTTCCCTGCCAAATTGCCATGATTACCGAAGCACCACTATTATTGAACTCTATATAAAGCTTTCATTCGCGTATATTAGAGACCATTATCGTTAGGGCCGACTGCTTTCGCATCGATATTTTCGCCGTCGATCTCAAGGATAACAGCATGTCCTTCCTTTGCAGGTCCTGGGTTGATGAATAAAGTACCATTGATTCTCTTTATCCCGATCGCTTCATGGATGTGTCCGGACAGTGCAACCCTGGGGTGATATTTTTCAACGATCTTCTTGATGCTTTTGCTGCCGACATGAAGTCCTGAAGGTATTTCATCCAAAACCCCGTATGATGGTGCATGTGTCATCAGAATCATACCTTCCGATGATATGTTCTCCAGCATAATCTCGATAACATCCTCGCTGAGCTCGAAAGGTGTATTGAAAATCGTTGGGTTGGAACCTCCGAGTCCGGCGAATTTTATTCCATTGATCTCGAAAGCCTTACCGTGTACGCTGTGGGTCACGGCGTCAGCTGCTTCTGGGAGCGTCGTATTATCGAGATTTCCTGGTATGAAATACACTTTTTTCTTGAAATTTTTAAGGATGTCGATTGCCTTTTCATCTGTTGTAACATTGGAGACATCACCCAAAAACAGCACTTCATCAACTTTATCTTCTAGTTTGTTGACCCATTGGAATGCATCGATACATTCATGGAGGTCCGTTATCACAAGGAATCTCATGAAATCTCCATCGTTTTCCTATTATTTAATTAGAGAACAGATGAGCGTGAGGGGCGAGATTCGAACTCGCGGGTCCGAATGGACATTAGATTAGCAGTCTAACGCCTTACCAGGCTGGGCCACCCCCACACTGTATTTCGGTGTAAGCACTATTCCTATTAAATCTTCCCCCTGTTGTTTTCAGTTGTAAAAATATCATTTTTAGCTTCATAATTGTATTTTTTGCAGAATGTTTTCCTATTTTCAACTCAAAATCATTGTGTTACGATAAGTATAAATGTAGAATTGCATAACGGGGATTCACGCGATGCATGGCATCACGGTGTACCTCGCATTTGGGTGTTGGGGGCGGTTTAGAAACCGTTATATACACCATAGATATACGAGGGAATACGCGACCAAACCCGCAACTTGTGTGGTTGGTTGCAAAGATGGAGAATCAAGATCTCCGCCTAATCAGGCGTGTTCTCTTGAATTCTGACGTTCGATGCTACGAATGTTCCGTTAGACGGATATTCGTATGAGTGTGCCGTTTAGCGGGACAATAGGTGAAACGTGGTAAACTGCCAGTTTCAATTTCATCCATCATAAATGACGTTTGAATGGTCAATATTGATTTGACTCCGGTTGATCCTGCCGGCGGCCACCGCTATAGGAGTTCGATTAAGACATGCGAGTCGAGAGTCGTAATGGACTCGGCGGACTGCTCAGTAACACGTGGATAACATGCCCTAGAGTGGAGGATAATCTCGGGAAATTGAGGATAATACTCCATAGATCATGAAATCTGGAACGATTCATGGTTCAAAGTTCCGGCGCTCTAGGATTGGTCTGCGGCCTATCAGGTAGTAGTGGGTGTAACGGACCCACTAGCCAGTGACGGGTATGGGCCTTGAGAGAGGGAGCCCAGAGATGGATTCTGAGACACGAATCCAGGCCCTACGGGGCGCAGCAGTCGCGAAAACTTCACAATGGAGGCAACTCCGATGAGGGAACTCCTAGTGCTATTGCATTTAGTGATAGCTTTTCTTAAGCGTAGATAACTTAAGGAATAAGGGCTGGGTAAGACGGGTGCCAGCCGCCGCGGTAATACCCGCAGCCCAAGTGGTGGTCGATTTTATTGAGTCTAAAACGTTCGTAGCCGGTTCATTAAATCCTTGGGTAAATCGGGAAGCTTAACTTTCCGACTTCCGAGGAGACTGGTGAACTTGGGACCGGGAGAGGCAAGAGGTACTTCTGGGGTAGGGGTAAAATCCTGTAATCCTAGAAGGACCACCGGTGGCGAAGGCGTCTTGCTAGAACGGATCCGACGGTGAGGGACGAAGCCCTGGGTCGCAAACGGGATTAGATACCCCGGTAGTCCAGGGTGTAAACGCTGCAGACTTGGTGTTGGAGACCCTTCGAGGGCGTTCAGTGCCGGAGAGAAGTTGTTAAGTCTGCTACTTGGGGAGTACGTCCGCAAGGATGAAACTTAAAGGAATTGGCGGGGGAGCACCGCAACGGGAGGAACGTGCGGTTTAATTGGATTCAACACCGGAAAACTCACCAGCAGCGACTATTACATGAAAGTCAGGCCGATGACCTTACTAGATTTTTAGAGAGGTGGTGCATGGCCGTCGTCAGTTCGTACCGTAAGGCGTTCTCTTAAGTGAGATAACGAACGAGACCCTCACCAATAATTGCTATTATTTCGTCCGCGAGGTAAGCACATTATTGGGACCGCTGGCGCTAAGTCAGAGGAAGGAGAGGTCAACGGTAGGTCAGTATGCCCCGAATCTGCTGGGCTACACGCGCGTTACAAAGGGCGGGACAATGAGCTCCGACACCGAAAGGTGAAGGCAATCTCGAAACCCGTCCGTAGTTCGGATTGTGGGTTGTAACTCACCCACATGAAGCTGGATTCCGTAGTAATCGCGAATCAACAACTCGCGGTGAATATGCCCCTGCTCCTTGCACACACCGCCCGTCAAACCACCTGAGTTGGGTTTCAGTGAGGCTATCTCTACCTGGGGTATTCGAACTGAGATTTAGCAAGGAGGGTTAAGTCGTAACAAGGTATCTGTAGGGGAACCTGCAGATGGATCACCTCCTACGCAGAGTGGGGTTATAACCCCACTCTCAAACATATAACAATAAAGCGAATTTACATTGCAAGGAAGTCTCGATTGAGTACTTCCCGCAATTCCTTGGTAGCTTACCACGCACTAAACGTAGCATCGAACGCCCATTCATCATTCTATGTTTTATTAAGATCGGTATTGTAATTTTGCATATGCTGGCTCATAATATTTGAAGAAGAGGTAGTCCTGTCCGGATTCGAACCGGGGTCGCCGGCTCCAAAGGCCGGCATGATTGACCACTACACTACAGGACTATGTTCAGACCCTATCGAATCAAATTATATAATCATTGATGAGTGGCACTTATAACAATTCCTTCAAGATGCGTTGATGCGCATCCTGTGATCTCAACATCAAGGAATGTTCCGATCGGATAATTTCCTTTGACACCAATCGGACGATAATTTTCATTCCTCGTAATGACTGTGCCAGTTCTTCCAATTTCTGTAACAAGAACATGACATCTCTCGCCGATTAATTTCTTATTTACAGAATATTCAACTCTCATCTTCATTTCAGTGAGTTCAGTTGAACGTTCTTTGGATATATTCCCTTGAATCTGATTTTTCATCACTGCCGCATCAGTTCCGGGTCTAGCCGAAAAGCGAGTGATGTTAACAGTGTCAGCATGTAATTCTTTAATCAATTTTAGGCTTTTTTGATGATCGCTTTCTGTTTCACCAGGGAATCCGGATATCATGTCTGTTGCTATACTTATTTTAGGGAATCTCTCTCTGAGTTGATTGACGATTCCGAAGAAACGATCTGTCGTATAATGTCTTTTCATTTCTTTCAATATTGAATTACTGCCACTCTGAACAGGGATATGAAGGAACTTGTACACCCTGTCATCATCCATGGAATCCATAAGGTCATCAAGGATCCTATCGAGATTATTGGGATTCATCATTCCGATCCTTATTCTGTAATCTCCATCGAATTCAAGAAATTTCTTTAGCAGTGAAGGAAGATTTGTGCCGATATCCAGGCCGTAGCATGCAGTGTCTTGGGCTGTAACAAGTATTTCTTTTGCACCGAGATCCAACATGGATCTGAATTCTTCAATTAGTTCTTCCTCAGGATAACTTTTCAATTTTCCTCTGGCGAAACGAGTGATGCAGTATGAACAATTACCCAAACACCCCTGTGCGATTGGCAGAATTCCGGACGTAACGTTGATAGGTTCCGTCGGAACCGAATGTCCGAACGCACTGTCAATTTTTCCAGTAAAGAGCTCATATTCATCAGGAGGTATGATTATGGATTCAGGGAGTCTTATGGAGATCCTTTTCGGTTGTACTTTTGCCATACATCCGGTGACAACAACTTCTTTTCCCTGTTTTTTAAATTCCCCGATCCTGTGTATCATTTTCTTTTCTGTTGTTTCAATGACAACACATGTGTTCAGGATCACAATATCTGCATCATCTGCAGAATCAACTCTGGTATGGCCTAATAAACTCATCTTTCTGGAGAGCTGTTCGCCTTCACCGTAATTCATCGTGCAACCGTACGATTCCACGAAATATCTCATAGATAAATCACCGAGTTGTTGCCTCAGTAGTGAGTGAACCGAATGCAGTCTTTGCAGAGATGTTAGTGATCTTCACATGAACAGTGGTTCCTTTCACTGTTCCCGGAACTATCACAAGATAGTCCATGATCTTTCCGGTACCGTCACCTTTCTTTCCGACATCAGTGATGAAAAGTTCGATGATGTCGCCCTCTTTGAGACTGTTCGCAGAATCAGACCTGGCTCCTTTTTTGACATTCACCGGCCTGTGCGCTCCGCATGCTTCACATTCGAGAACAAGTGTTCTGCCTTCTTTCACCATCTTGGTGTCAGGGCGTCCGCATTCAGAACAAATGACGAATGTGTCAGTATAAGTCTGAATTTTTTCAGCGATATGTGCAGAATTGATCTTTGATTTCAGAACGACTCTGCGCCCTTCGAGATTACCCGGTGTTCCGAGTTCTCTCAGAAGGAACTGAAGAACATGTTGCGGATCTCTTCTCAATGTATCTGTGACATCGATGAAATTTCTGATAACAGTCGTTTTTCCCTCTTGGAGAACATCCAATTCAGGAATGACGAATCTCTCATGTGATTCTGCTACTTCTGGCAATTGTTCTTTTGCCCTGTCTAGCAATGCGAAATAATCTTCATCTGCTGTCATAATCGAACACCTTGATATTCAGCCAATATCGGTGTAGTTTATAACATTTTATGTTGCAGCGGAGCAGATGTTGTTCACATTAACAATTATTTCAAATGTGCCAGAAGATATTATTAATCCGGAATGATCTTGTGGAATCGTGATGGATTGGATGCGATATTTTCCATCATGTTTTGCATTCCATCAATCTTTATATAGGATGACAATATAGACGCCATTTACTTCAGATAATAATATGAGGTGAAAAATTGGGTAGAGGTCTTTATACCGCAAGAAAACTTAGGACTGACAGGCAGCAGCACCGCTGGCTGGACAGGGCATACAAGAAGAGAGTACTGAAATTGAGAGAAAAATCGGATCCGCTCGAGGGTTCAGCCCAGGGACGCGGAATTGTTTTGGAAAAGGTAGGAATTGAAGCCAAACAGCCGAACTCAGCAATCAGGAAATGTGTGAAAGTCCAGCTCATCAAGAATGGACGTCAGATTACAGCTTTCGCGGTTGGAGACGGAGCTATCAACTTCATCGATGAACATGACGAGGTCATGGTAGAAGGTATCGGTGGAAGGATGGGTCGTTCATACGGAGATATTCCTGGAGTCCGTTACAAGGTCATCAAGGTCAACAATGTCTCGTTGAATGAAATGGTCAGGGGAAGAACTGACAAGCCAGTAAGGTGAATTCATGGCAGACAAAGCATTAATTTTCGGAAAATACGATCTGTCCGAGGTTACAGTCGCCGATGGCGGACTGGCAAAATACATAGACCTCACCCCTACAAATGTTCCACACTCGGGCGGAAGACATGCAAACAGATGGTTCGGTAAATCAAAACTCTGCATTGTTGAGAGACTTATCAACAACGTGATGAGGACTGAGAAATACACCGGAAAGAAACTCAAAGCATACGCCGCAGTATCTGAAGCATTCGATATCGTCGCACAGAAGACGAAAGAGAATCCAGTTCAGGTCTTCGTAAACGGACTTGAGAACGCAGCACCGCGTGAGGAGATCACAAGACTCCAGTTCGGTGGTGTTTCAGTTCCAAAAGCAGTCGATATTTCACCACAGAGAAGGCTCGATATCGCACTCCGTAACATCAGCCAGGGATGCGTGAAAGCGTCAACAAAGAACAAGAAGCCGATTGCAAGTTGTATCGCAGATGAGATTATGCTCGCAGCAAAAGCTGATATGACATCCTATTCAGTCGCCAAGAAAGAGGAGATTGAAAGGGTCGCACAATCTGCTCGCTGATTCTGATAACCAAGGGTGGAATCAATGGGAAGAAAAGAAGACAATGTAAAACACGCAGTAGAACTGATGAAGACCCAGCAGTTCATAAGGAACATCGGTACTGCAGCACATATCGACCACGGAAAAACAACATTCTCAGACAACCTGATTGCAGGTGCGGGAATGATGTCCCAGGAGCTTGCCGGAGAACAGCGTGTTCTCGACTATGACGAGCAGGAAGCAGCACGCGGTATCACAATCAACGCAGCAAGCGCATCAATGGTTCACCAGATCAACGGTCAGCCGTATCTCATCAACTTGATCGACACACCGGGTCACGTAGACTTCGGTGGAGATGTTACAAGAGCCATGAGGGCTCTTGACGGAGTTTTCATCCTTTGTTGTGCTGTTGAAGGAATCATGCCTCAGACTGAGACTGTTATCAGGCAGGCACTCAAAGAACGTGTCAAACCCATGTTGTTCATCAACAAGGTCGACAGGATGATCGTTGAACAGCAGGTCACACCTGAGATGATGATTGAGAAATTCTCTAAGATCGTTGCGGAATTCAACACAAAGATTGCGAACATCCTCCCGGCACCTCTTAACAAAGAGTGGCAGGTCAGCATACAGGATGGTACGGTGGCATTCGGTTCAGCTTACAACAACTGGGCCATATCAGCACCGTACATGCAGAAATCAGGTGTCACATTCAAGACAATCTTCGAATACTGTGCCAAAGAGGGAGGACAGAAAGAGTTGGCAAAGATGATTCCATTGCACGAGGTTGCATTGGACATGGTCGTTAAACACATCCAGAACCCTGTTGATGCACAGAAAGTTCGTATCCCGACAATTTGGAAGGGAGATCTCAACTCGACAATCGGTAAACAGATGCTCGCCTGTGATTCAAAGGGTGAAGTATCACTTATGATTAACAAAATCATCATGGACCCTCACGCAGGAGAGGTTGCAATCGGAAGGTTATTCTCTGGTACAGTCACCAAAGGACAGACGCTTTACATTTCAGGAATGCCGAACCCACAGAGGGTACAGGCAGTTGCACTCATGGTCGGTGCTGATAGGATTCCAGTCGACGAGTGTGAGGCAGGTAACATCGTTGCACTCACAGGTCTTAAGGATGCAATTGCAGGTTCGACCGTTTCGACAATGAAAGACATGGAGCCGTTCGAGAGAATGACCCACTATTCAGAGCCAGTTGTTACCAAAGCAATTGAAGCAAAGAACATGAAGGACCTTCCGAAATTGGTTGAGGTCCTCAGGACAGTCGCTAAAGCAGATCCGTCACTCAATATCGAGATCAACAATGAGACAGGAGAACACCTCATTTCAGGAATGGGTGAACTTCACCTTGAGATCACTGAATACAGAATCATAAACGAACAGGGTGTTGATATCGTTTCATCACCACCTATTGTCGTTTACCAGGAATCCGTCAAAGGAAAGAATCCATCGGAATTCGAGGGTAAATCGCCTAACAAGCATAACAAATTCTACTTCCTTGTAGAGCCACTTGAACAGGGTGTTGTTGATGCAATCAAGAGAGGTGATATCGATCCAGATGCGAAGATCAAAGACCCGAAAGCACTCGCGAAGCAGCTTTCAGACCTCGGTATGAATGTCGAGGAGGCAAAAGGTGTTGTAGGATTCAAGAACAACAATGTCCTCATCGATTGCACAAAAGGTATCCAGTATCTCCATGAGACGATGGAACTTATCAAGCAGTCGTTCGAAGAAGCAATGCAGAAAGGGCCGCTTGCAGCAGAGAAAGTTGCAGGACTTAAGGTCAAACTCATGGATGCAAAGCTTCACGAGGATACAATTCACAGAGGGCCTGCACAGGTCATCCCTGCAGTCAGGGACGGTATCTACGGTGCAATGTGCGAAGCAGGAAGAATCCTGTTGGAGCCTATGCAGAAAGTATTCATCTCAGTTCCGCCGGATTATATCGGCGGTGCAGTCAGTCTTTTAAGCCAGCGTCGTGGAACAATCCTCGATACAGGTACGGACGGTGCCGATTCAACAGTTACAGCGGCCTGTCCTGTAGCAGAGATGTTCGGATTCGCATCGGATGTCCGTGGTACAACACAGGGACGTGCAATCTGGTCAACTGAGAACGCAGGATTCCAGCAGATCCCCAATGAACTTCAGAAGAAGATTGTTACGGAGATCAGGACAAGGAAGGGAATGAACCCAGAACCATATGATTCCAAGTACTACGCTGGTATATGAGTAAACTTAAATACAAAACAAAATATGGAGAAAATTAACGCTTAAAATTATCCTATAAAGGAGGAAAAAAACATGGCAGAGAAAGAGCACATGAACTTGGTCATCATCGGACACGTCGACCACGGAAAATCCACCCTTACGGGAAGGATCCTTCTCGAGACCGGTGCAATTGACCCACACTTAGTCGAGAAATACAAGAAAGAAGCAGAAGAGAAAGGTAAAGGTACCTTCTATTTCGCATGGGTCATGGACGGACTCAAGGAAGAGAGGGAGAGAGGAGTTACCATCGATGTTGCACACAAAAAGTTCTACACCGACAAATACTACTTTACCGTCATCGATGCACCTGGTCACCGTGACTTCGTTAAGAACATGATCACAGGTACATCACAGGCAGATGCAGCAGTCATCACCTGTTCTGCAATCGAGGGACCGCAGGCACAGACAAAAGAACACGTCTTCCTTGCAACAACACTCGGTGTCAAACAGATCATCGTAGCCATCAACAAGATGGATGCAGTCAACTACGAAGAAGCAAAATACAAAGCAGCTGTCGAAGCAATGACCAAACTCATGAAGATGGTCGGAATCAAGACAGATGAAGTTCCGTTTATCCCGGTATCAGCTTACCAGGGTGACAACATCAAAGCAAAGTCCGCTAACACACCGTGGTACAACGGAGCGACACTCATTGATGCACTCAACAACCTTAAAGTTCCGGAGAAGCACACAGAGAAACCACTCAGGCTTCCTATCCAGGATGTTTACACAATCACAGGTATCGGTACAGTTCCGGTCGGCCGTGTTGAGACAGGTACACTCAAGCCAAACATGGATGTCATCTTCATGCCTTCCAATGTAAAAGGTAAAGTCAAGACAATTGAGATGCACCACGAGCAACTCTCCCAGGCACTTCCTGGTGACAACGTTGGATTCAACGTCGGTGGTGTTGCAAAGAACGACATCAAGAGAGGAGATGTTGCAGGACCGCTCGACAATGCCCCGTCTGTTGCGAAATCATTCACAGCACAGGTCGTTGTTCTTAACCACCCGTCAGTCATCACAATCGGATACACACCTGTCTTCCACTGCCACACAACACAGACAGCATGCCGTGTTGTCGAGATCGTGAAGACAATCGATCCTAAGACCGGACAGGCAAAACAGGAGCACCCTGACTTCATCAAGACAGGTGACATCGCCATCGTCAAATTCGAGCCGACCAAACCAATGGTCATCGAACCAGCAAAAGACTTCCCACCGCTCGGAAGGTTCGCCATCCGTGATATGGGACAGACCGTCGCTGCAGGTATGTGCATCGAGGTCCAGAAGGCATAAACGCCTGGTAGTAACTGAGGAAGGACTATGTCACAACGTGCAAGAATCTCGCTCAGTGGAACTGACCCTGAAAAAGTGGACAGTGTCTGCAGCCAGATAAGAGGAATCTCTCAGAAGACCGGAGTCCAGATCCGTGGACCCATCCCACTTCCCACAAAGAAGTTGAGAGTACCTTGCAGGAAATCACCTGATGGTGAGGGTAGCGAGACATGGGACCGCTGGGAAATGAGGATCCACAAGAGACTCATCGACCTTGATGCTGATGAGCGTGCACTCAGGCAGCTCATGAGGATTCAGGTGCCAGACGGTGTCAACATCGAGATTGTCCTTCGCAGTGCATAAACCAATTAACTTCTAAAGGGGACTTCGGTCCCCTTCAAAGAATTCTTAAATTTTTCAATACGCTGGCTGTGTTTTACACTTACCATAAACTTTATATTGAATTTACTTATCACATGGATTGATGGGCAGTTAGATCAGCTGGAAGATCGTCTGCTTTGCAAGCAGGAGGTCGCGCGTTCAAATCGCGCACTGTCCACCATCTCTTATTACATTAAAATGGGAGCTTACAGCCCAAATAATTGCCTAATATCGTCTGTATTTACATAGCTATCGCTCAAAATAGTATTGAAATCGCATTGATTTGTGCCGTTTTCGTCGGCTTCGACACGACCTTTCCGGATCGG